>NZ_JBSFFN010000010.1:0-213115 GCF_053596135.1 Streptomyces sp. NPDC001770
TGGGACGTCCCGTCGAGGTCAAGGTCCCGCACGCCGAAGTGGTGGTCGGAGCCGACGAAATGGGACTGCTCGCCTGATGGACCGGCGCCCGGCCGTTCCCGGTCAGCGGGTGCCGTGCTCCACCGACACCGACACGGATGCCGCGGCCGACACCGCCACGGAGGCGGCGGAGGCCGATCCCGGGCCGAAGGCGATCCGGGTGACCGCCCCGTCCTCGGCCCAGGCCACCTCCACCGTGTCCCCGGAACCATCGGCATCCGCGGCGACGTTGATCCCGCTCACCGCCGTGCCGACCGGGGCCGCTTCCGCCTCGCCGGTCAGCGAGGCCAGCGCCACCAGGACCACCGTGCCCTCGGCGTCCGCCGCCAGCCGGGGCATGACCGCCCACCGGGTGTACGCGGTGCCCTGCGGGGCGCGTACCTCCTCCTCGGACTCCCAGCCGTACAGCCCGTGCAGCACGGAGCGCGGCGCGGCGCCGGGGGCCGTCGCCCAGCCGGTCTGCTCGACGCGGGCACCCGCAGGGACGCCGAGCAGCCGGTGGACCCGGAGTTCGTAACGGCCCCGTACGAAGGTGACGCTCTCCACCCGCAGCCCGGGGACGGCCGGCGGCTGTCCGGGGAAGACCGGCATGTGCCAGGAGGCCGCCCAGCCCCAGCCGTCCCCGTGCCCGGCGCCCAGCGGACGGATCCGGCGCCGGACGCTGCGGGCGCCGCCGACCCGGACGGAGAGATGGTTGTCCGCGACGTTCACCGCCGACGAGGGACCGGTCGCCGTGGAGTACGCGAACCGCCCGTAGTGCGGGTCAGCCTCCGCCGCCGACTCGCCCTCGTGCGGCCGCACATGGTCGCTGCCGTGGTTGTGCAGCCGTACGATCCCGTCCGCCCGGGTCGACTGCACCAGCAGCCCCGGCGCGGGAACTGCCAGCACCCGGTCCGGGCCCTCGCTCGGTGCGGCCTCCTCCGGCGCCGTCCACAGCGGGTGGTCCGCCGGGGCGAGCAGCGACACGAACGCCTTCGACGCCCAGTACGGCGACGCCGGACCCGAGTAGTGCTGGAGCGTCGCCTCGTGCGGACCGTGCCACCCGAGGCTCAGCAGCCCGTCCTCGCCGGTGGCGCCGCGCTCCAGGAAGTACCGCAGCGAACCGCTGACCAGCCGCCGGGACGCGCCCGGGGAGAGCGGGGTGTGCCCGGAGACCGCGCCCATGCCGACTGCCGCGCCCGCCGCGAACCGGTAGGCGAGTGAGCGCCCGAAGTGCAGCGGCGCCCCGTCCGCGCCGAACATCAGGGAGAAGCTCTCCAGGTGCTCGCGCAGCCGCCCGCCGTAGTGGGCCAGCAGCTCCTGGTCGCCCGAGAGATGGGCGTCCAGCACCGGATAGAGGTGCAGCGCCCAGCCGTTGTAGTGGTCGAAGGCGCGCCCGTCGCCGTCGGCGTACCAGCCGTCGCCCCGGTACCACCCCTCCAGCAGGTCCAGCGCGCGGGCCCGTACCCGCGCGGTCTCCGCGTCGCCCCGGCCCACGGAGTCCAGGAACCCGGCGACGGTGAAGGGGAAGAGGTACCAGTTGTTGGGCGCGGGGGTGTGCCGCAGTGCCCCGCGCAGCCACTCCTCGGCGCGGTCCTGGACGGGGCCGTCGAGCCGGTCCCAGAGCCACGGCCGGGTCAGCCGCAGACCGAGGGCGACGGACGCCGACTCGACCATGGGCTGGCCGAAGACGGTGTGGTCGCGGATGAGCGGCCAGGACTCGGTGTCGTCGCGCCCCGGGGTACGCGTACCGGCGGCGAGACCTTCCGCGTACCGGTCCAGCCAGCCGTGCGGGTCCTTGCCCTCGGCGCCCGCGACCCGGAACGCGGCGGCGAGGAAGGTACGCGCGTACCCCTCCAGCCCGTCGGAGCGGACCCCGGAGCCCGAGGGGCGTCCGGGCAGGTCGAGCAGGGCCCGGCCGGGGGTGGCCCACTGCCACGCGGCGTGCAGCAGGCCGTCGGCGGCGGCCTCCCAGTGCGCCCGGGTGTAGCCGGTGAGGGGGCTGAGCGCACGGTCGTCGGCGGGGAGTGCGAAGGGCATGGGGGAGGGGGCGTTGGTCATGCGAGGAAAGCCAGCCTTTCCGGTCGTACGGGATGGGCGAAACCGTCGCCCGCGGCCCAGCGCGCGACCTCACCGGTCGCCAGATCGGCCAGCCGCCGCCACTCGTTGCCCTGGGACCCGGCGAGATGCGGGGTGATCAGCGCGTTCTCGCACTCCCACAGCGGGTGGTCGGCGGGCAGCGGCTCCGGGTCGGTGACGTCGACGACGGCCCGGATGCGTTCGTGGCGCAGGACGTCGGTGAGGGCGTCCTGGTCGACGACCGCACCGCGCGAGGTGTTGATCAGCGTCGCGTCCGGCCGCATCGAGGTGAGCAGTTCGCGGCTGACGAGCCCGCGCGTGCCGGCCAGCAGAGGGGTGTGGACGCTCACCACGTCGCTGCCGGCGAAGAGTTCGGCGAGCCCGGTCCCCTCGACGCCGAGCGACGCCGCCTCCTCGGCCGACACGTACGGATCGTGCAGCAGCACCCGCAGGTCGTACGGGCGCAGCAGCTCGATCACCCGCCGGCCGATCAGCGAGGCGGACAGGATGCCCACGGTACGGCGGTAGTTGCCGACCTCGCCGGGGACCCGCAGCCAGTTGCCCCGGTCGCGGGCGACACGGAACTCCCGGGCGCGCTCCAGCACCCGCTTGCCCGACAGCAGGATCATGGCGACGGTGTACTCCGCCACCGGCAGCGCGTTGGCCGCGGCGGCCGAGGAGACCGCGATCCCGCGCGCCCAGCAGGCGTCGGTGACGAGGCCGCGCACCGAACCGGCCGTGTGGACGACGGCCCGCAGCTTCGGCGCCGCGGCGAGTACGTCCTCGTCGATCGGCGGGCAGCCCCAGCCGGTGACCAGGATCTCCGCGTCGGCCAGCGCCGTGCGGGCCCGGTCGGTGGTGAAGTCGTCCAGGACGGGCGGTGGCGCGAGGTCGCAGACCTCGGCGAGCGCGGCGAGCGCCTCCGGCGGAAGCACCGCCGCGGCCGTGTCCGGTTTCATGGCGAGCACGGCGCGCGGTCGGCGGGGCGTGCCCGGTGGGCTGGTGGCAGCGGGACTGTGCATGTCTCTCCTGGTACGGGGCGGTCCGCGACGGCCGCCGGCACGGGGCGGGTCGGCGCGGGCCGTCCCGGGGGAACGGCCGCGCCGACCGCGCTACTTCACGGCGCCCGCGGTGAGCCCCGACCGCCAGAAGCGCTGGAGCAGGGCGAACGCGAGGATGAGCGGGACGATGGCGAGCAACGAGCCCATGACGACGACGGGGTAGTACTCGGGGGAGACCGACGCCGAGCTGTTCCAGGTGTACAGGCCGAGGCTGACCGGATACAGGTCCTGGTTCGAGAGCATCACCATCGGCAGGAAGAAGTTGTTCCAGATGGCGGTGAGCTGGAAGAGGAAGACGGTGACCAGACCGGGCCCGAGCATCCGCATCGCCACCTTGAAGTAGGTGGCCAGTTCGCCCGCCCCGTCGACGCGGGCGGCCTCCAGCACCTCGTTCGGTACGTACCCCTGGCTGAAGATGCGGCCCAGGTAGACACCGAAGGGGTTGAAGAGCACCGGGATGAAGACGGCCCAGAAGGTGTTCACCAGCCCGGCCTTGGATGCCATCAGATAGAGCGGGAGCGCCAGGACGGTCTGCGGCACCATGACGGCCGCGAGCACCAGGCCGAACATCTTCTCCTTGTGGCGGAAGCGGTACTTGTCGAAGGCGTAGCCGCAGGCGATGCTGATCAGCGCGCCCAGGGCCGCGCCCAGCACCGCGTACAGCAGGCTGTTGGCGTACCAGCGCCCGTACAGGCCCGCGTCCATGGAGAACACGTCCTTCAGGTTCTGGACGAGCGAGAAGCCCTTCAGGGACAGGACGTCGCTCTGGAAGAGCGCGTCGCGGTCCTTGGTGGAGGCCAGCACCAGCCACAGCACCGGCAACAGGGTGTACAGCACCGAGACGCCCACCACGAGGTTGACGACGGCGCGTCCGGTCAGCCCGGGCCGCCGGGCGGCGGAGGCGGAGCGGCGGGTGGTACGGGGCAGGGCAGGCGCGCTCATCGGGCGTCCTCCTCGGCTGCGTTGGCGCGGTTCGTCCACCGGGTGACGCCGTAGGAGAGCGCGACCGTGAAGACCAGCAGGATCACCGAAGCGGCGGCCGCCAGACCGTAGTTGTTGCGGGTGAACGCGGCATCGTAGATGTACATGCTGGGGGAGAACCGGGAGTTGATCATCGGGGTGGACTGGCCGAGCAGCATGGGCTCGGTGAAGAGCTGGAGCGCGAAGATCAGGGTGAACATCGCCACCATCACGATGGACGAGCGCACCAGCGGTGCCTTGATCCGGAGCGCGGTACGCACCGGACCCGCGCCGTCCACGACGGACGCCTCGATCACCTCGCGCGGCACGGCCTGCAACGCGGCGTAGAAGACGACCATGTTGTAGCCGAGATTGCTCCACAGCGCGATGTTCACGATCGAGGGCACCACGGTGTGCACTCCGAGGAAGTCCACCGTGATGTCGGCCTTGCCGAGGATGTCGATCACCGGGCTGAGCCCGGGGGTGTACAGGTACAGCCAGATGATCGCCGCGATGATGCCTGGCACCGCGTGCGGCAGGAAGAGCGCGAGCTGCGCGCCGGCGCGCAGCCGCACCACGCCCGAGTCCAGCAGCAGTGCCAGCGCGAGCGATCCGATCACGATCAGCGGTATGTAGATCAGGCAGTACAGCGCGACGATCCCGAGACCGCCGAGGAACGTGGGGTCGGAGAGGACGGCCACGTAGCTGCGCACGCCGACGAAGACGGTCTTCTCGGGCCCGAAGCCGAGACCGGGCTGGTCGTCGCTGAAGAAGCTCAGCCAGATCGCGGTGCCGACCGGTACGAGGAAGACGGTCACCAGGAGGACGAAGAACGGCGTCATCAGGGCGCCGGCGGCGCCGAGTTCACGCCGTCGCGCCGTGGCACGGCCGGTCCCCGGGCGGGCGGGGGCGGCAGGACGCGCGGTCCGCCCCGCACCGCTCACGGGGGCGACGGGCCGGGTGGTGCTGGTGCTGGCCATGGGGGTCACCTGCCTCTCTGCTGCGAAGGGACACCGGTGCGGGTACACGGGGGGAGACCGGGGCGGTGCGCGGGGAGACCGGCGCGTCGGCGCGAGGGCACCGGGGCGCGGCTCACGTGGAACGCTCGCTGGTGGCGAGGCCGAGCGCCCGCAGGTCGGGCATGGTGCCCTCCTGGGCGGCCTCGATCGAGCTCAGCAGCGAGCCCTTGCCGCCGCTCGCCCGGGCGAACCCGTCCTGCATGACCTTGCCGGTGGCGGTCATCCGGGGACCCCAGACCCAGCCGTCGCGGATGATGCGCGCCTGCTCCTCGAAGACCCGGTAGATGTCCTGGCCCGAGTAGTACGAGCGGTCGAACGCCTGGCTGCCCACGGAGACGAGGCCGGGTGCGGCCGGGTACTGGCTGCTCGCCCCGCTGGAGAGACGGGCCCGCAGCGCGTCGGGGTGCGAGACCTGCCACTCGATGAACTCCATCGCGGCCTCCGGATGCGCGCAGTCCTTCGTCACCGCGAAGGTGGACCCGCCGTGCGTCCCGTTGGACGGGTCCGCCGTGTCCCACTGCGGGAACGGCGCGACGGCCCACTGACCCTTCTGGCCGGGCCGGGCCTTCATCTGGGCGCCCGCGTCCCAGGCGCCGCTGAGCCGGGCGAGCACCAGCCCGTTGCCGATCTGCGCGTCGCTCTGCCGGCTCTCCACGGCGTTCATGAACACCTGGTCACGGTCGATGAGCCGCTGCCAGTACGCGGCGACGCGGCGGGTCGGGGCGTCGGCGAGCGAGACGTTCCAGGTGTCGCCGGCGGTGGAGAACCACTGGGCTCCCGCCTGCCAGGCGTACGCGGCCATCTGCGTCGCCCCGTCGGTGGGGAAGAGGGCGAGCCGCCGCTCACCGCCCTTGCGCCGCACGGTCGCCGCCGCTTCCTCGAACTCGTCCCAGGTGCGCGGCACGTGCAGGCCGTACTCCTCGAACAGATCGGTGCGGTAGTGCATCACCATCGGTTCGATGTCGAGCGGGACGGAGAAGATCTTCTTGTCGAACGTGGTGAGCCCCAGCGCCTGTGGCAACAGCTTGGCCCGGAGCGCGTCGCTGACCAGGCCGGTCAGGTCCCGGGCGACCCCGTCGACGGCGAACCCGGGTACCTGCGGGTACTCCAGGGTGGCCACGTCCGGGGCGTTGCCGGCCCGGGCCGCGTTGCTGAGCTTCGCGTAACCGCCCTGACCGCCCGAGGGGATCTGCTGGAACTCCACCTCGATGGTGCGGTGACCGCGGTTGAAGGCGTCCACCACCTCCTGACTGCCCCGCAGGGCGGACCAGAAGGTGATGCGGACCTTGCCGCCTTTGCTGGTGCTGCTGGTACTGCTCGTGCTGCTGGTGGTGTCTGTACTGCTCGTGCTCTGCCCGGATGCCCCGCCACCGGAGCAGGCGCTGAGCGCACCTGCCAACGGCAGCGAGGCGATCGTGGCCAGCACGGACCGACGACTCTGTCGATCAGGCATGCGCGCCTCCCGCGGCTCCTGTTCGGGACAACGGGAATCCTGATCGCCTGATCGGATACGGTCAATAGATCGATCAGAAGAAATCCAAAGCGGTCAAACGATCGGTCGTTATGAGGAGATGAGGGGGTGCGCCGAACCGCGCACCTTCAACTCCGGCAGCAGCTCCGTACGCCGTACCGGCCCTCCCGCCCCCGAGGAACCGCCCAGCCGGTACAGCAGCAGCTCGGCCGCGGCCCGTCCGATCTCCGCCTTCGGCGGCGACACCGCGGTCAACGGCGTGGTGCCCAGCGCCGCCACGACGTCGTCGTACGCCACCACCGAACAGTCCTCCGGCACCCGCACCCCGCTCTCCGCCAGCCGCTGGACCAGCATCAACGCGTCGACGTCACCGTGCAGCACGGCGCCGGTGGCCCGCCGCTCCCGCAGCACCGCCGCCAGGTCCAGCGCCGCTGCGGCGCCACCCCGCGCGGCCGAGTCCTCCCCGCCGTACGGCCCCTCCCAGGGGACCGCGTCCGGCGAACTGAGCACCACGCACCAGTCCTCCACCTCCGGCCGCGCGGCGGCGATCTCCGCGAAGGCGGCCCGGATGCTCCGGGCCGTCGGGCTGTCGTCCCGGGCGGCCAGCACGATACGGCGGTGCCCCAGCGACACCAGGTGGTCCACCGCCAGATGGACCCCGTACCAGTGATCGGAACAGACCGAGTCCAGGGCGTGCAACGCACTGCCCGGGCGGGGCCTGCGCTCCATCAGCACGGTGGGCACCCCCACCTCGGCGAGCCACTCGTAGTCCGACTCCTCCCACGCGGCGCTGCGCCAGCGCGGCGCGATCAGCAGCCCCCGCGCGCCTCCCGCGAGCGCCTGCTCCACCAGAGGCCGCTCGGTGCCCCGGGCCTGCGGAGCGATGTGCAGCGCGACCCGGACGCCGTGCTCGTCCAGCACCGAACGGGCGCCGTGCAGCGTCTCGTACAGGTACGAATGCCGCTCCGGCACCACCAGCGCGACCGGCCCGCCCTCACCGGCCGGATCGGCCCGCTCCGCGGCCGGCGCGGGGGCGGGGTCCTGCGCCAGGGAGGCCGACCGGGCCACCCCGTGCCCCCGCCTCAGCCGTCCCGCACGTGCCAGCTCCTCCACGTCCCGGCGCACCGTGACCACGGAGACGTCGAGTTCCTCGGCGAGCGCGCTCACCTTCACCGCCCCCCGCGCCCCCACCACCGCGAGGATTCGCTGCCGCCTGAGTTCCACCGGCTCCCGCATGCTGTTGGCCCCTTACCCCGTGCTGCCGCATGATGTTCGTTTGAGCGCTTCTACGAGCGCTTGCGGCGCAGCATAGGCAGACCGTCCCGGCCGGACGCCAGGGGGTGTGGCCCGTGGGAACTCCGGCGGCCGGTGCGCGGCACCAGAATCGATGTGCTTAGCATTCGATCCGCAATGGATACCCTCACGCTCGTACAACTGGCCGTGCTCGCCGCGGCATCCGCCCTCGTCGGTTTCTCGAAGACCTCGATCAACGGCGCCAACACGATCAGCCTCGCGGTCTTCGCGGCGGTGCTCCCGGCCCGCGAGTCCACCGGGGTGCTGCTCCCGCTCCTGATCGCCGGTGACGTCCTCGCCGTCCTCGTCTACCGGAGACACGCGCACTGGCCGACCCTGCTGCGGCTCTTCCCCGCCGTCGCGGTCGGCCTGGTGGCCGGAACGCTCTTCCTGAAGTACGCGGGAGACGGCGCCGTACGCACGTCGATCGGGGCCATCCTGCTGGTGATGGTCGGCGTCACCCTCTGGCGACGGCGCCGCACCGGGCCCCCGGAGCGTGAGGAACGGGGGTCCGCCGCGGCAACTGCGGAAGGCGGGCAGCAGGCGGAGGCGGCGGAGGAGGCGGCGGCGGAGGCGGGGGAGCGGACCGAGGTTCCGAACGGTCCGAACGGTCCGAACGGTCCGAACGGTCCGAACGGTCCGAACGGTCCGAACGGTCCGAACGGTCCGAACGGTCCGAACGGTCCGAACGGGACGATGGTCGCGGTGGCGCGGCCCTCCGGCCTGCGGGCCCGGAACGCCGCACGTGCTCAGGCGGGAACGTACGGGGTGCTCGGCGGCTTCACCACCATGGTGGCCAACGCGGCCGGCCCCGTCATGTCGCTCTACCTGCTCTCCTCCGGGATGCGCAAGCTCGGCTTCCTCGGCACCTCCGCCTGGTTCTTCCTGATCGTCAACGTCACCAAGGTGCCGTTCAGCGTCGGACTCGGCCTGATCGACGGGCGCTCCCTGCTGCTGGACGCGGTCCTCGTGCTCTTCGTCCTCCCCGGTGCCTGGCTGGGCCGCCGGTGCGTGGACCGGATCAACCAGCAACTCTTCGAGCGGATCGTGCTCGTGGCGACGGTGGTGGGCGGACTCCAGCTGCTGCTGCTCTGAGCGGCTGCCCGGGTCCCTGTACCGCGTCCACCGCGTCCACCGCGTGCGTCAGGGAAGCAGCAGCCAGTCCGTCCCGACGGCCGCGAGCAGACCGATGCCGAGCAGCCAACTCGCCAGGCGGGTACGACCGTTACGGCTGAGCTCCATCACCACGCCGCACAGGATGAGGGCAAGTCCGTAGACGCCGACGACCAGGACGGACGAGCGGCTGGCGATGCGCATCCACAGGACCACCGCCATCACGGCCATGCCCACCGAGGACAGCGCGATGCGCAGCCTTCTGGCCTGACGAGGCGTCAAGCGCCGCTCTCCCGCAGCCGCCTCCTCGCCGGAGGCCACCTGCTCCGGGGCTTCTTCCTCCGCAGCGGTCGCTTCGGGGGCCGTTCCCGTGGGGGGTGCGCCCTCGGCGTCGTCCTTCCGGACTCGGTCCGGGGTTCCGTTCCGGTCCGGGGTCCCGTTCCGGTCCGGGTCGGCGTCCTCGTCCTCGACCCGGACCTGTTCCCGGACCTGTTCCTGGTCAGCAGTGCTCATGGAGCCGGATCGTAACGGCTGTCCGCCGTCGGGGGTACGGCGAGCCCGAACGGGCCGCGGTTCACGCCCCCTGGAGGTGCGCCTCACGGACGGGGCGGACGGAGCCGAGGCGCCTCCGCGGCCGCGTCCAGGCCACCGCCGGCCGCGCACGCCGGATCCGACGGGGCCGCCACGTCCGCCGGGGGAACCACCCCCACGTCCGCCACCGCTCCTCGGCGTTCCACCCGCGCCGCCAGCTCCCGGGCCCAGTCGATCAGCCCGTCGATCCCGATTCCGTACGGTTCGAGGGTGCGATATGCGCCAAGTACGCACGCCCCCCGGCGCAGCAACCGGGCCCCTCCCACCGCGTTGCCGCGCGCCGAATGCGTCAGCCCCACCGCCAACTGGGCCATCGCGCGCCAGAGTTCACGGTCCTCCTCGGGACCGGACTTCCACGCGTCCTCGAAGACCTCGTGCGCGTGGAACGGCATGCCCGCGTCCAGCAGGCGCTGCGCCTCCCGCAGTGTCTCCTCAGGGGAGCGCACCACCCCCTCCGGCTGGCGCCCCACCCCCTCGGCTCCGTAGGGCAGAGGGCGCCCCAGTCCGTCCCTGGGGCGCGCGTTGCGCGCTCGGCCCTCGTCGTCGCGGTCCCTGTGCGTCTCGTCCACGGCTTGATTGTGCCCCTGAGCGGCCCCTACCTGCGGCGAAGTGTTCGAACCGCCGCCCGCGCCGCCCGCGCACGACTACGCTCGGCCCTTGTCCGCATCACCTTGGGGAAGGGGAGGCATGAAGCCGTCCCGGCCGTTGTACGAGCGCGAACCCGAACTCGCCGCCGCAGCAGACGCGGTGGAGGCACTCTGTGGCGCGCAGGCCGTCGGAGGCCTGCTGGTCTACAGCGGGGAGGCGGGGCTCGGCAAGACCGCGCTGCTGGCGGAGGTCCAGGCCATGGCCGCCGAACGCTGCACCGTCTGGTCGGCGCGTGGCGGTGAGACCGTCACGTCGGTCCCGTTCCACGTCGTACGCCAGCTGCTCCAGCCCGCACTCGTCCAGATCGCGCCCGACCAGCTCCGCGAGCTGTTCGGCGACTGGTACGAGACCACCGCGCCCGCCCTCGGACTCGCGCAGCCCAGTGGACCGCAGCCCGAGCCCCAAGGTGTCCGGGACGGCCTCGACCACGTCGTCCGTCAGCTCGCGGTCCGCCACAGCCACCGGCCCCTGATGCTCATCGTCGACGACGCGCACTGGGCGGACGGCGAATCCCTCGACTGGCTCTCCTCGTTCACCGAGAACCTCGGCGATCTGCCTTTACTCGCCGTTCCGGCCTACCGGCCACGAGAAATGGCCGATCGGGGCAGGTTCGGGGCCTTCGACCCGAACGCGCCGAGCGACCCGGCCAAACTCGTCCGCATCCCGCTGCGCGCGCTCACCCCGGACGCGACCGCCCACCTGGTCCGCGAGACCCTCGGGGAGCACGCGGACGACCCGTTCTGCCGCGAGGTCTGGGCGGTGACCGGAGGCAACCCGTACGAGGCGGTCGAACTGGTCGCCAAGGTGCAGGACGAGGAGATGCCGCCGGTGGAGGACTCCGCGGGGCAGCTGCGCCCACTCGGCGCCTCCGCCCGTGGCCGCGGGCTCGTCGCCCGGCTCGAGCGGCTGGGAACCAACGCCAACCGGTTCGCCTGGGCCGCCGCCGTGCTGGGCACGGAGATCTCGCCGGACATCGCGGCCAACCTGGCCGGGATGAGCGCGGCGGAGGCCGCCGACTGCACCGCCAAGCTCCGCGAAGCCCGCATCATCACCGGCTTCGACCCGCTCGAGTTCGTCCACCCGCTCATCGCCACGACCATCTACGACTCGATCCCCGGGGCCACTCGCACGGCCATGCACGGACGGGCGGCCTGGGCGCTCACCGACGCCGGGTACGGCGTCGCGGCGGCCTCACGCCATCTGCTCGAAGTCCACGCGGACGACGACCAGGACGTGGTGAGGCAGCTCCGCGAGGCGGCCGCCCACCACCTCGCGGTCGGCGCCCCGGAAGCCGCCCGGCGTTGTCTGGAACGCGCCGTCGAGGAGCCGCCCCGGCCCGAGGACCGCGCGATGATCCTCTACGAACTGGGCTGTGCCACGCTCCTCAGCTCACCCGCGACCACGGTTCGCCATCTGCGGAACGCTCTCGACACTCCGGGTCTGGACGACCGCCAGCGGGTCGACGCGACCTTCCGGCTCGCCGCCGCGCTCGCCCACAACAACGAGCTCAAGGAGGCGGCCGGCACCCTCGCGGCGGAGGCCGCGCGTACCGCTCCGGGACCTGGCCTGATGCGTCTGCAGGCCGCGCACTTCCAGTGGGAGGGGATGCAGCGGGAGGAGGACGACGGGGCGGCCCGCTCGCGCCGGCTCGTCAACAACGCGGACCATCTGGAGGGCCGGGACAATCCCGAGCGCGCCCTGATCACCCTGCGCGCGTTCGACGCCATGATGCGGGGCGAGAGCGCCGAGCTCGTCGTCGAGTTCTGCGAACGCGCGCTCGTCGACGGCAGCCCGGCCCGGGGACTCGGCTGGACGGACCCGGAGTGGGGCTTCGAATTCCCCACCATGGTCGGCATCACCTACGCCTTCACCGACCAGTACGAGCGGGCCCAGAGCCTCTTCGGGGAAGCGGTGCGGGCCTTCGAGATCTCCGGCTGGAGCGGCGCGCACCTCGCCTTCGCCCACACCCTGCTCGGCCTCGTCGCCCGCCGTCGCGGAAGGCTCGCGGAGGCCGAGGGCTTCCTGCGCGAGGGCCTGCGCCTCGCCGACCGTGTCGGCACCGGCCTTCCCGTCCACTGGGACGCGGCATGCCTCCTCATCGACACCCTGCTCGCGCGGGGACGTACGGCCGAGGCCCGAGAGATCGCGGACCAGTACGAGTTCGGTGCCCCGTTCCCGTATCCCAGCGCCATGGTCCTCCCCGACGCCCCGTGCATCAGCGGACGACTGCTGCTGGCCGAGGGACGGACCGTGGAGGCCATCGCCGAGCTGGAAGCGGCGGGACTCGCGCTGGAGGTGCGCGAGCGGCACAACGGCGTCTGGGCGCCCTGGGCATTCGACCTGGCCCGCGCGCTGGCCGGCACCGACCCGGCCAAGGGCGCCGAGATCGCGGCCCAGGCCAGGAAGCACGCGGAACGCTTCGGGACGGACACCGCGATCGGCGAGGCCCTGCGCTGCCTCGCCGTGTTCGCGCCCGCCGACGAGGCCGAGAAGCTGCTGGCCGACGCCGTACGCCACCTGGAAGCGTCCGCCTCCGAGTACGAGCACGCCCTCGCCCGGTACGAGTACGGCACGGCGATCCGCAGTACCCGGGAGCTCGCCCACGCCCACAGACTGGCCGTCGCCTGCGGCGCCGACGCACTCGCCCATCGCGCCCAGCAGGCACGCGCGTCGATTCGACCCTCGGAGTGAGGTAATGTTTTCCCTGCGCGGCCGACCGGGAAGACCGGGAGGAACCGCAGCGGGACGTGGCGCAGCTTGGTAGCGCACTTGACTGGGGGTCAAGGGGTCGCAGGTTCAAATCCTGTCGTCCCGACTCGAAAGAGTCGTAGATCAGGGCCGGTTTCGGAGAAATTCGAAACCGGCCCTGATCATTTTCGGGGACCGTTGGGGGACCGGTGTCTTTGACCGGGGCATCTCCCAGGTCATGGCCCGGCCTCAGGTGCCCCGAGAAATCAGCCGCCCGAGAGAACCACACCGGACGTGGTCCCGGCCGACAAGGCGCATGCGTTCCGCGCGACGCGGAGTCATTTCCTCCGGATGTGGGCCGGGCGGTGATCCCCCAGCCTGCCCCCTACGAGAACAACGCCACCATCCACCTCGCCGGACCCCACCTCGCCGCCATCTCCATCCGGTCTGCGGGACGAGCAGATGAGGACGGCTCGTTGCTCTGTGCCTCTGCGCGCACCTACCGAGGCTTCGAAGGCGTCGCCGGCGCAGCCGTACCCACTCGCCGGTAGCTTCTCGACGAACAGGCCGACGGTCAGAACCCAAGCCAGGGCGAAGTCCTAGGCGTGTTCGCGCACTTGGGCCCGGACGATCGCGCAGAGATCCGACCTGATCTCCACGCACAGTTGGTGCGGGGGAGGTCGAGGCCGGGTGCGGTCGCCCAGATGATCGGTGGGGAACCGTCGAGCAGGTACGCGCCGTCCGAACCCCAGGTGCCGTTCGCGCGGGTGACCATGCTCACCGTGGAGACGCCCGGCTGAGCGATCTGTGTTCCGGCGTCGCTCAGGTCGGACCGATGGTTGCGGGCCACGAGCCCACCGCCGATGAATTCGAGTGCGAGGGAGTCCGGCCATCCGTATCCGGTGAGGCCGAAGACGAGTCGCCGTCCATGAATGCTCAGTGAGGAGAGAGGAACCCTGCGGAGGGCTGGCGAGTTGACGGTGTACTTATTCATCAGGACAAGTACCTGGTTCGGCTGCTCCGTCATGCGATGTCTCCCCCCTGACCCGGAGTCCCGCATGAGGGGGGCCCCGCCGGTCAGCTCCACTCGGTGAAGGCCGACAGGGAGGTCTGGGGGAACGTGTTCGTTCCGCGCGGAACGTCACCCCGCGCGTCGGCCGCTTGTTGCTCCCTGGGTTGCCATACAGGCATTGGTGGGATGAGTTTTTGGTATGCCCGTGCAAAATAAGGTGTTTGTTGCGACCTTCCTGTAAATCGATGCTGTATCCGCATCAGCTGGACAAATGATCACCCATCGCCTTACATACATCCCATGTTTGGTTGGCAGTTTCGTCTCGCTGCGGTTCAGGGGGACCCCTGCCGCTCGCTCCGGAACAAGCACGAGGACACACCCCTGAAGTTCCGAACCGCTTGCTCTGCCGCCGCCAGGCCCGTGGCCGATCCACATCGGCACACGCCCGTCCATGCTTCGGAGGAATTCTCGTGCTCCTGACCGATCTGCTGCACCCCGGCATGCTGGAAGCCCTGGCCGGAGCCGGCCACGGTGCCAGTGTGCTGCTCACCGACGGCCATTACCCCGCGAGCACGGCCGTCGGGCCTCGCGCCCGGGTCGTCCACCTCAACGTCGCGCCCGGCCTGCTCGACGTCCCGGCCGTGCTCGATGTCCTGTTGCGGGCCATCCCCGTCGAGTCGGCACAGGTGATGGTCCCGCCGGAGGGCGAACCGGAGCCGCCGGCCATCGCCGACTACCGGGCCCGGCTCGGCACGGTGCCGGTGGAGTCGCTCGACCGGTTCGCCTTCTACGACGCCGCCCGCTCCCCGGATCTGGCCCTGGCGATCGTCACCGCCGACACCCGTACGTACGCCAACCTGCTGCTGACCATCGGCGTCCGCGCCGACACGGGCCCTCGCTGACTCAGGTCGTCCGGAGAAGAGGTGTGGGGCGGGGCCGTTACGGCTTCGCCCCATGCCTGTTCCGGGGTGACGTCCGGGCGACCCCCGGACGTCACCCCGCCGGACAGCGGATCGTCGGTGATCGGTGAGTGAAGGTGTCGGTTCGTCCGGTGGTGTCGTTCTCCGGGCACCCTCGTTCTCGTCCCCGCGTGCACCCCGTACGCCGCATCACCAGGAGGAACCAGTGTCGTACCCGCAGCGGCTCACCCCCGAGGAGAAGCTCGCCGACGCGAAGGAGCTGTTGAGCCTCCCGCGCATCGTCGTGATCTGCGGTTCCACCCGGTTCATGACCGAGATGACCGAGGCCGATCTGCGGGAGACCAAAGCCGGAAGGATTGTCGTCAAGCCGGGCTGCGACCTGAAGTCGCCGCACGAACTCTGGTCCGGCCCCGCCGAGGCCGAGGCGCTGAAGGTCCGACTCGACGAGCTGCACCGGGCGAAGATCCGGCTCGCCGACGAGGTGCTCGTGGTCGGCGACTACATCGGAGACAGCACCCGAGCCGAAATCGCCTACGCCCGGTCGCTGGGCAGGCCCGTGCGGTTCACGCACCCCGAAGTCGACCCTGGCGCCTGACCGCTCGCTGTCACCGCGACAACCAGAATTGCGTTGACAGCAGTGGACGGCGTCTTGGACCATCGCGTCCGACCAGCAGGCTGTTCCAGGATCAACCGAGAGAAACGGACCCCGTCATGCGCCAACTCGTGTGCCCCGTCGTCGCCGACCTTCACACGAGGAGCCATGAACCGTCCGCACTCTCCAGCCCCCGCACACCATGACACCGCCGCTACCGCCACAACGCCCGGCGTTCGGCGGCTCAATCTGGGCGTGGTGGCCCACGTCGACGCCGGCAAGACCAGTCTGACCGAGGCACTGCTGCACGCCGGTGGTGCCATCGACCGGACCGGCCGGGTGGACGACGGCACGACGCAGACCGACACCCTGTCCCTGGAGCGGCGACGGGGCATCACGATCCGCTCCGCCGTCGCGACGTTCGAGATCGATGACGTCACCGTCAACCTCGTCGACACCCCGGGCCACCCCGACTTCATCGCCGAGGTCGCCCGCTCACTTGCGGTCCTCGACGGTGCGGTCCTGGTGCTGTCCGCCGTGGAGGGCGTACAGGCCCAGACCGTCGTGCTGTACCGGGCGCTGCGCCGCCTGGGCATCCCGGTGGTCTTCTTCGTCAACAAGATCGACAGGGCCGGCGCCGCACCCGGGAGGGTCCTCGAGGGGATCCGGAGGCGCCTGAGTACGGCTCTCGTCCCGCTCGGTCACGTGCGCGACCCCGGTACGTCCGCAGCCGAGGCCGCGCCGTGCGCGTGGGAGGACCCGGTCGAGGCCGAGCGGCTGACGGGCTTGATCGCGGACCACGACGAGGATCTGCTCGAGGACTGGCTCGCCCGGGACCGCTCCCTCGGACCGCAGCGGTTGCGTGCGGCCCTCGGGCGCCTCACCCGTGCCGGTGTTGTTCATCCGGTGGTGTTCGGGTCGGCCAGGACCGGGGCCGGCGTCCGGTCTCTGATCGGCTCCATCACCGCACTACTGCCCGTGGCCCCCGGCGACGACCGCGCGCCGGTGGCGGCACAGGTGTTCAAGGTCGAACGGACACCGGGCGGGCAACGGGTCTGCACGGTACGGATGCGTGCAGGAACGCTCGGCATCCGCGACCGGGTGTCGCTCGGCGCCGGCCGGTCGGCGACCGTGACGGCCGTCGAGGTCTTCGAACCCGGCGGCGCCATCCAGCGCCCTTGTGCGACGGCCGGCCGGATCGCACGTGTCCGGGGCCTCGACGGCGCTCGGATCGGAGACTGGATCGGCTGCCGCCCGGCCACCCCCACCGCGGCAGCGGTGCTGCCGGAACCCGGCTTCGAGACCAGGGTGATGGCCCGTGATCCCGCCCGGCAGAGTGAGGTGCACCAAGCTCTTGCCGAACTCGCCGACATCGACCCGCTGATCGCCCTGAGGCCCGAGCGCGGTGTCGCACGGATCCGGATCTACGGCGAGGTGCAGCAGGAGGTACTGGCCGACACGCTGGCAGCCGAATACGGCATCGACGTCGACTTCCGCGACACCGGTGTCGTCTGCGTCGAACGACCGTCAGGATCCGGTAGGGCCGCGCTGCGCAGGGGCGAACCCGGCCACGTGTACGACTACACCCTCGCGGTGACCGTCGAGCCGACCGCGCCCGGCGCCGGTGTCGAACTCGTCGTCGCCGCGGACCGCGCCACCCTCCCCTTGCACGTCTACGGCAGTGTCGGTGGATACCGGGCCGCGATCCTGGAGTACCTCCACGACCCTCTGGCGGTCGGTCCGCACGGATGGCAGGTGGCCGACGTACGCATCGCGGTCACCGACAGCGGCTACTCCCCGCCGAGCCCACGCGCCGCGGAGGTCCGGCGCACGACCGGCCTGGTCGTCCGCGAGGCACTCCGACGGGCCGGTACGGCCGTCTGCGAGCCCATCGACCGGTTCGCGCTCGAAACGCCGGCCGAAGCGCTGCCCGCCGTGCTCGCTCTGCTCGGCCGCCACGGTGCGGTCCCCGAAGCCGTCCGGACCACCGGGCCCCTCGCGGTGATCACCGGAACCCTGCGGAGAGCGGAGGCGGGCGCGGTGCGTGCGGGGCTGCACAGCGCTGCTCACGGTGAGGGCCTCCTCGAAGCCACCACCGACCACTACCGGCCCGTGCGAACCACCCACAGGAGGCGGCAGTGAAGCCGCCGCCGGCGGCGAAAGGGTCGGTTGTGGCAGTTCTGGGACATATCTCGCGAGGGAACGCGGGCAGGAATGGCGGCGACCATGGTTCTGGCGGAGAACAGCCGCAGGCCAGCGAAGAACGGGCTGCCCCTGACGCGTCGCGTGCCCATCAGGGATCACGGGGGCGGCCCCAGGGCAAGGAGCGTTCTTGATGCGTATCGACCAGAGGATCACCGTCGTTCTCGCCGCCGCCGTGCTGGCGGGCGGAGCCGGTGCGGGGGCCGTGCAGGCTTCACCGGCGGCAGGCGACGGCAGTGCTCCCTCGGCCTGCCGGCCGGCCAATCACGCGGCGACGATCACCCGGGCGGACAACACCGCCGGGCACAGTCACTACCGCGTCACCCTGACCGCGCCGCGTGGGTACGAGCCCTGCGAGCTGGCGGGTTCGCCCACCGACGCGCGGTTCCTGAACCACGGCGCGGACAGCGGCATCACCGCCGGCAGCTACGGCGACCAGAAGGCCTCGGTGACCTTCGGTCCGGGGCACCCGGTGCACTTCGACATCCAGGTTCCGAGCAGTGGCCGAGGCATGCCCGCCGACGAGGCGGCGTTCACGCTCCAGGCTCCGGGCGGCGAGATCCCCGGCACGTCCTTCGCCGAGGGGGCGTTCACGGTGGCCACCGGCGCCCTCGTCGGCCCGGTCCAGCAGGGCGCCTGACCTCTTCCCGTACTCCCGGTGGCGTTCCGACGGCATCCCGCCGCGGGACGCCACCGGTCGTCGGGGGACCGGAGCGAGACTCGCACACTTGCAACTAGTGCTGCCTTCTTGATGGTTGTAGAATTTTTCAACCAATGGAGGACAGTCCAAAGAGTGGGGCGGTTGGATGGTCGCGCAGGGTTCGGGCACGTCCCCCGGCCGATGGCACGGGGTGCACAAAGCGCTCGCCGATCCCCTGCGCATCCGGCTGCTGGAGGCGCTCTGGCAGCGGCCGCAGTCCGCGCGTGAGCTCGCCGACGGTGCGGATCTCCCGGCCGACCGGCTCTACTACCACCTGGACCGGCTCGAACGGGCCGGGCTGATCGAGATCGCCGAGTACCGGCCACTGGCTCGTGGCAGGGTCGAGCGGGTCTACGCCCCCGCGACCACGGAACCCCCTGGTGACGCCGCGAGTCCGGAGGCGATGGCCGAGTTCCTCGGCGCGATGCTGGACGCCACCCGGGCCGACATCAACGCAGCCCACCGGTCGAGGCAGGCCGGTGGCCGACGAGAGGTCGACCTGCACCGAGGTGCGCTACGGCTGACCGACGAGGCGCTCGCCGAACTGCGCGCACACATCGGGCGCCTCGCCGCCAAGTTCGGGGACCGCGACGCTCCCGGGGTCTGGACACGGGTGGTCGTCTCACTCGTCGACCTGCAGGACCGCCCTGTCCCCGATGCCACGAACCTGCCCGAGGAGACGTCATGAAGGAACACGAAGGGCACTTACCCGACCCGCCGATACGAGCCTCGGACGCCGAACGCGACCAGGCCGGGGCACGGTTGAAACACCACTACGCGGTCGGCCGACTGACGCTGCCCGAACTCGAAGAGCGCGTGGGCGCGGCGTACCAGGCGCGCACGCGTGACCAACTGGCTTCCCTTCTGAGCGACTTGCCCGGAGAGGCCCCGGACTCGACCCGGCCCGCGCGGGCCATCGACTCCCGCCTGTTCATCATCCTGCTCTGCTGCTCACCGCCGGCTGCGCTGGTCCACTGGATCGTCGTCCAGCTCATGGAACGCCGGAGAGGACACCGGGCGCGGGCCCTGCGAAGCGGGAACCGCACCGGACCAACGGGCGGGGCACGTCCACGACTCACCCCCGCCGCGAAGGAACCGACAGTCCAGGAGCGAGGGCCCGCTGACGACCCGCGAGATCACCGGGCGTGCGGTGCGAGATGATCACCGCATGAATGAGATCGTCTTGATGTCGGATCCGGCCGTGGCCGCCATACCCGTCGTGGAGTGCGGGGAACCCCTCGTGGACGTCCGCCGGGACGGCCGGCTGCTGGTCGACCCGCGCAAGCAGGATCCGGCGGACGCCTTCGCGCATCTGCGGGAGGGCGTGCTGGAGCGGCTGGTGGAGGCACAGGCGCTGCTGCTCCCGCAGGGCCTGCGACTGCTGTTCGTCGAGGGCTACCGGCCCCCGGCGCTCCAGCGCGCGTACTTCGAGGAGTACGCCGGCCAGTTGCGGGCCGCCCACCCCGACTGGTCCGCCGAGCGGATCCACTCGGCGGCCAGCCGGTACGTGTCGCCGCCCGGCATCGCCCCGCACAGCGCGGGTGCCGCCGTCGACCTCACCCTGGCGGACGCCGAGGGCCGCGAGCTGGACCTGGGCACCCGGATGAACGAGGACCCCGAGGAGAGCGACGGCGCCTGCTACACCCACGCCGCCAACATCACTGCCGAGGCCCGTGCCAACCGGGAACTGCTGTGCTCCGTGCTCGCCTCCGCGGGGCTGGTGAACTACCCCACCGAGTGGTGGCACTGGTCCTTCGGCGACCGGTACTGGGCTCTGGGCTCGGGCGCGGCCGCGGCACTCTACGGCCCGAAGGAACTGATGGGGCCGGCCTGACGGCACTTCCACGGCGCGGACGCCGGGAGCCCGCCGCGCGCACGCACCGACCTGTTCGTCGGTGGTGCCGTCGCGGCGGGCCGTGCCCAACGGCCTTGACGCGGCCGCACCGAGGCACTACCGCGTCACCACCACCCGAAGGCGAAGCACGCCAGCGCGGGGCCGACGACCACGGACGCCAGCCCGCACCGCAGCAGTTGGCGGAAGAGCGGCGTACGGTCCTCGGGCTTCGCGGCACCGAGGATCAGGCCACCGGTGATGCCCAGCGGGTTGATGTCGACCAGGATCGAGGCCAGCGCGACCGCGAGTACGGCGCCCACCGGCGAGGCGCCCTCGGCGACCACGGCCGGGACCAGCGGGATCGTGGTCGCGAAGACCGCGATGGAGCTCGCTGCGAAGGACGTGACCCCCGCGATGTAGCAGAGCACGAGCAGGCTCAGCATCGGAGAGCCGTCCACCCGCAGCAGATCGCTGATCCGGGTGAATGCGCCCAGGTCCTGCATCAGGCCGACATAGGTGAGCAGACCACCGATGAGCAGCACGATGTTCCACGGGATCCGGGAGATGATCTCGTTCGGCTCCAGCCGGAGCGCCAGCTGCTGGACGACCGCGGCGGTGAGCCCCAGGTAGCCGATGTTGATGTCGAAGCCGACCGACAGCACCACCACCGTCAACAGGCACCCGAGCGTGAGGTAGCGGCCCCAGACGGGCTGCGGGGTGCGCCCGGCGGCTCCGTCGCCGGTTGCCTCCTCGGCGGTGGGCCCCTCGGTGTCCGGCCCGCCGGCCGGGGTGAGCCGGCCACGCGGCATGGTGCCGGTACGGAACCCGACCACGAGGCATACGGCGCAGATGACGAGGCCCGCCAGCAGTCCGCCGACGAAGAAGCTGACCGGCGCGGAACCGGGCAGGTCGAGCCCCATCTTGTCGCCCAGCCGGTTGGCGCTGGTGCCGAACACGGCCAGGGGCGAAAGCAGTCCGCTGATGATCCCGGTGATGCCGAGGACGGCGGCGATGAACGGGGGTATCCCGTACCGCGCGGCGAGCCCCAGCGCGACGGGCGCGACGATGGCGGTGGCGGCGGCCGGCAGGGTGCCCACCGCCGTCAGCACGGCACCGATCAGGAACGGCACCAGCGCGACCAGCAGGGCCCGGCCACCGACCAGGCGGAGCACACCGTCCAGGAGCCAGTCGAGCGTGCCGTTGATCTGGGCGACGGCGAACAGTGCCGTGATCCCGACCAGCAGGACGAAGAAGTCGCCCGGAAAGAATGCCGTCACCTGGTCCGCGGTGCGATCGGCGGCGAGACCAACGAGGAAGGCGGCCGGCAGGGCCGCGAGCCCGATGTTGAACCTCGGGACGAGCGTCGCCAGGAAGAGGGCGACGAGAACGACGATGGAGACGTCGGCCATGGACATCTGTGAGTCCCCCTGGATCAGATGACGCCGCGGACGGCGAGGTCGTCGATGGCGGCGGGGCCGAGGCCGAGTTCACCGAGCACGGCACGGGTGTGCTCGCCCAGGTGCGGTGCGCTGCGGTCCACGGTCTGGCCGAATCCGGAGAACCGTCCGGCGGAGCCCTGCACGAGACGGGTGCGCCCGTCGTGCTCGTCGGTCACCTCGACCACCGATCCACGCGCCCGCACGTGGGGGTCGGCACAGATGTCCGCGGCGGAGTTCACCGGTCCGCAGGCTACGCCCGCCTCGTCCAGCAGTTCGGCCAGGGGGGCGAGGTCGTGACCGGCCACCCAGGCGGCCACCCGGCCCTCGATCTCCGCGCGGTGCTCGATCCGGGCCGACATCGTCCCGTACACCGCGAGGTCCGGCGCGTCCATCGCGACGACCAGCCTGCGCCACATCTGCTGGGTCGACGCCGGCAGGGCCAGCCAGCGCCCGTCGCGCGTCCGGTAGAGGTTGTTGGGGCTGATGTGGGGATTCTCGTTGCCCTGGCGTTCGCGGACCTCGCCCGTCTCGCCGTAGTCGACGATGAAGTCCTCCATCATCCGCAGCAGCGGCTCGTACAGGCCGATGTCGGCCAGCTGCGGCTCGCCCGTCAGGTCCCGCTGACGCAGCGCGAGCATCGCCGCGAAGGCCGCGTAGATCCCGGTGACCCCGTCGGCGACCGGATAACCCGCGAACACCGGCGGCCCGTCGGGAAACCCCGTGCGGTGGGTCAGCCCGGCGAAGGCCTCCGCGACACGGGCGAAGCCGGGGCGCTCCGCGTACGGACCGGTGCGCCCGAACGCGCTCACGTGCACCATGACGAGGTCGGGCCGGCGGGCGACGAGGTCGTCGAAGTCGATGGAGAACCGGCGCAGGGTCGCCGGCCGGAAGTTGGTGACCACCACGTCGGCCGTGGCGGCGAGCCGGCCGACGAGGTCGGCGGCCTCCGGGTGGTGCAGGTCGATCGTCACGCTGGACTTGTTGCGGCCGACGACCGCCCAGCCCGCGGAGACTCCGTCGTCGTCGAGCGGCGGATAGCCGCGCGCGGGGTCACCGGTACCGGGCTGTTCGACCTTGATCACCTCCGCGCCGAACTCGGCGAGGAGGGAGGAGGCCAGAGGGCCGGCGAGGACGGTCGAGATGTCCAGGACACGCACGCCATTGAGGGGTCCGGGCACGGAAAATCCTTTCACGAGCAATCAGCACGTCACGGCGATGCGTGACCCGCGTCACGATGTCGTGGTGCGAACGCTGCGGGAAGATGCCGTCCTCTGGATCAGGTGAAAGCCAATGGCAATAACATGGGTCGATGCGAGTCGAACGCGCCCGGTACTTCCTCGCCGCGCTGCGCACCGGATCCCTCCGGTCGGCGGCGGTGGCCTGCGGGGTCAGTCAGCCGACGATCGGACAGCAACTCACGGTGCTGGAAGAAGAGTTGGACGTCGTCCTGCTGACCCGGAGTCCGGGAGGCGTACGCGCCACACCGGCCGGTGAGGCGCTGATCGGCCCGTTCACCCGTCTCGTGGCGGCCGAGGACGCGGTGCGCGAGGCGGCGCTCGCCTCCAACGGGACATATCAGGGCCGGGTGTCCATCGGCGGCGGTTCGGTGACCGTCGAGACGATCGTCGCGCCGGTCGTCGGGCGGCTGCTCGCGGACCACCCCGGCCTGCGGTTCTCCGTACGCGAGGGCCCCTCGGGCGACATCGAGAGCGCGGTGCTCAGCGGCGACCTGGACCTCGGCGTGGTCACCACGCCCGACGAACCCGCACCCGGCGGACTCGTCCGGCGACGGCTCATGACCGCGCCGCTCGGCGTCCACACCGGGCCGGACCACCCGCTGGCCCGGCGCGGCGAGGTCACCTGGGCGGACCTGGAGCACTGGCCGATCGTCACCATGAGGCCCGGCACCGTCCTGCACCAGCGGCTGCGCAAACACCTTCCGAAGGCCCAGGTGATGGTCGAGGCGATGTCGGCGCGTACCGTGCAGACCATGGTCACCCGGGGTGCCGGGATCGGACTCCTCGCCCGCTTCGACACACGTCAGCCCGCGGGCGACCTGACCTGGCTGCCGCTCGCCGATGCCGAGCCGGTCCAGGTCAGCCTGGTGCAGCGCACGGACAGCCAGCCGTCCCGCTCCTCCATCGTCGTACGGCGCCTGATCACCACCCGCGCCGACGAGTTGTCGGGACGCACGGCCTGAGGGACGCCGGCGGCCTGGAGGGCGAGGGCGTGCGCGCGGCCTCGGCCGCGCCGGCGGGCCGCAGGCTGATACGTGGTGGTCTCGGCGCACTCGGCGTTCGGACACGGGGCAGTGGAGTCCCGTCCGATCAGTCCACGGCCTTCCGGCAGCCGGGGCGTTCCAGGTCCACGCGCTCGACCTGGGACTCCAGTTGGCACAGGTCGCGCTCCATCGACCAGCGGATCATGATCATGACGTCTGCTACATTGCCTGCACCCTGCAGGAATGACCTGACGGTACGCCGACACCCATCGCGCCGAACGCACGTGCTGCGAGGGAGTCGCCCCGTCGTCCCTCCGCATCAGTCGCCATGTCGGCCGGGCCACCGCGCACTCGGACCACTGCGCGGCCGACCGCAGGCCGCACCTGGAGAGAGATGACGAACGTGACCCGACTCGTACCGTCCGGCGCCCGCGTCACCCGGATAGCCGGCACCGGACTGGCGGCCCTCATGATGGCCGCCGGTACGGCCGCCTGTTCCTCGGACGACGGGAACGGCCGGCCCGCAGCCGGGACCTCCCCGAAGGCCGAGGTGCTCACGGAGAACGGCTACCGCGGCCTTACGCCGGGCATGAGCAAGGACGACGCGCTGACCGGCGGGGCACTGAAGCCGACGCCGATCTCGCTGCTCGGCGGTTGCACCGACTTCACCTTCACGGGGTCAGCCGCCGGCCGGCCCGCTCAGGACAGTTCGCGGATGGCGGCGGAGGCCGAGGCCGAGGCGAAGCTCAAGGATCTCGACGCGAAGGCCGACCAGGCAGCCACCGCCACGTCGGACCCGCTGCCGACCCTGCCGCCGAACGCCTCCGCGGCGGAGTCCGCGGAGTTCGCCGAACGCGCGTCGGAGGCGGCCGGGCAGCTTCAGGCCGACACGAAGGCCATCGCGGACGCAGCCCAGGCCCAGGCCGAGGTCATGAAGCTCCGCGAGGAGCGGGACAAGGCGTTCCTGGCGCAGGGCCGGGTCTCCTTCGGCGCCGCCGGGCTGCGCGAACTCGCGGTTCCGGCCGCCGCACGGACGGGTGCGGACATCGGCGCCGGGTCCACCCTCGCGGAGTTGAAGGAGGCTTACGGTTCCCACGGCCTCGCCCTGGCCGACAACGGACGGTACCGCGTGCCCGTCGACGGAAAGCAGGGCTGGGCATACGAGTTCACCATCGACGGGGACAAGGTGAGCGGTCTCGCCCTCCTCAACCCTGACATGAAGTGCGCCTGACCGCACGGTAGTCCGGCGTGGACCCCGCACCGCTGATCGTGCGGGGACACCCGCCCGAGCGGGGGTACCGGCTCCGGCCGGACCTGCACCTCCTTGTTGTGGCTGGTGGTGTTGCGTACGGACACCCGTGCGCTCTCCGCGCCTCCGTCGAGGGAGACGGTGTACGTACCTGCCGAGGAGTACGGCGAGGACACCCGTGCGGCGAGCGCGTACGTCCCGGTGGGCGGAACGTCCGCGTCGTACGTCAGCCACTCGCCGCCGCGCATCCGGCTGACCCGGACATCGCCGCAGACCCGCTGGAACGCGGAGAGAACCCTGTGTGAAACTCGGGGTCGACACGGGTCGACACGCAGTCAACTCGAAGGGGCGGATGGGTACCTGACATGTCGGACACCAACCCACACCCCGTCCACCTCGACGCGGTGGTGAACGGCCTCGCGAGCAACCCCGCGCTGCCGCCCGGAGCGTTCCACCGCTTCCTCGCCCACCGGCGAGGACACACTGCGATCGCCGGGCGCCCCGATCTGACCGACGACCTGGCCGACGCGATCGTCGCCGTCGACGATGTACGGCTCACAAGCGCGCTCGCCCGCAACCGGGCTCTCCCGCACGCGTACCGGACGACGCTCGCCGGGCATCCGGACCCGTGGATCCGGTTGGCCTGCGCGGTCGCCGCGGCGGACGCCCCGCGAGAACTGTTCGAGCGACTGCTCGTCAACCCCGACCCCGGGGTGCGCGAGCTGGTCGCGCGGAACGACCACGTGCCCGGGGACCTGCGCGCCCGGCAGGCGTCCGACCCGGCCCCCCAGGTCCGGGCCTCGCTCGCCCAGTGGTGGCCACAGGCCCCCGAACCGGTGCGCCGCCTTCTCCTGACCGACCCCGACGACTCGGTGCGCGCGGCAGCCTGTTCGACCTACTACCCGCGGCTTCCGCACCCCGTCCCGCCCGCCGATCTGGTCCCGGCTCTGCTGGCCGACCCGGGCACCCGCGCCGGGGCGGTACGTCACAGCGCGCTGGACACCGGGACCGCCTCCGGGCTCGCCCACGACCCGGACGAGGAAGTACGCCGGGAGCTCGCGGCACATCCCGAACTCCCCTCGTCGGTTCGTGACCTCCTCGCCGAGGACCCCAGCCCGCTCGTCCGGGTCCGCGTCTTCGCCCGTCAGGACACGCCGCAGCCGGCCCGCGCCGCGATCCACGCCCGGATCACGACCGGCGCACTTGGGACCGACCGGCTCTTCGACCCCCGTCAGGACCTGGACGACGACGCGCTGGACCGCGAGATCGCGGACCGCCTGGCCCGGGCGGAACTCCGCTCCCTGCGGCTCGCGTGGGTGACGGCCGACCCCCTGCCGCACGTCGACTCGCCCTACGCCTGCTTCCGCGCGTCGGCCGCGATGTCCGACTGCCTCCCGGAACACCTCGTGAACCGGCTTCTCCACGACGAGGAGAGCGACGTCCGGACGACGATGGCTCTGCACGCCCGGGACAGGATCGACCCCGGGACCGCCGAACGCATCGACCGGAGTCACAGCCCGGCCAAGAGGATGTCATGGCGTCCGGCCGACGCATTCCCCCTTCCGCCGGCCGTTCTGCGCCGACTGGCCACCGACCCGGACCCGAGAATGAGACAACTGGCCACGCGCGACCCCGATCTGCCGGTCGGACTCCTCCGCGCCCTCGCGGCCGACTCCGATCCGACGGTGCGCCGAACGGTCGCTGCCCACCCCGGAGTTCCGCTCGCCGACCTGACACGCCTGCTGGCCGACCCGTCGGAGCATGTCGCGACCGCGGCGGCCGGCAACCCCGGCCTGCCGCCCGGGGAGATGCACCGGCTCCTCACCCTCGCAGGTCTGTGACACCGGCGCCGCGCCCCGCCGCGCACCGCACCGCACGCCGCACGCCGCACCCCGACCCTCCGCGACCGGCCGGACACCTGCTTCTACTCGCCCGCCACGGCGGTGGTCGTGAACCGGTCGCCGCAGACGAGGGGCTGGGCGGTCCGCAGGGTGAGCGCCCGGGTGGAGCCCGGCGGATACACCTTGAGGTAGTCGGGACGGCTCCAGCACGGGGAGTCGGAGACGCCCTCGTTGTTGGTGTGGAGGGTGACCTCGGCCGTACCGCCGGGGCCGATCGCCGTACGCGTACCGGCCTTTCCCTCGTGCGTGGCCGGCACGCCGACCGCACTGCCGTCGCGCCGGATCAGCGAGACACCGGGGTAGCCCGTCAACGTGCAGGCCTCCTTGGACGTGTTCGTGAACGTGAGCCGGTAGTAGACCTGGCCGGCACCGGCATCGGCGGGAGACAGGCTCATGGTCAGCGTCTCGGCCGCGCACCGCTGGGAGGCACTCGCCCCACCGGCTCCGGAGGCGGTGGAGGCAGCCGGAGACGCGGAAGGCTCCGACGGTCCGGAGGGGGCGGGGCCGGTGGCCGAAGCCGAGGGGCTGCCCGCCGTGGGTTCGGCGGAGTTACCGGGCGCCTCGGGTGTGGCGCCCCCTGCCATGGAACTGCTCGCGCCGGCCGGTTCGGACGATGTGGAGCCACTGCCGCCGCAACCGGCGGCGGCGAGGGCGAACGAGGCCGCCAGGACCGGGACGACTCCGAGCCGACGGAATCCGCCGGAACGCGGCGTACGCGTACGGGGCCCAGGAGCGGGGGAGCGGACGGCTGACGGTGCGGGGGTGCGCGGGAGAGAGTCCATGTCTGTCGCCTGCTCGGTCCCGCGCCTTTCGAACCTCGACGTCGCGGAACAAGTCCGAAATCGGGACCGGAACGGGAAGGAACCGCGAAAGCCGTAAGGGGTCGGAAGGGGGACGGGCGATGTGTACGGAGACGTACGGGACCGAGGCTTGTCAGGGCCGTTTCAGCCCCGCCTCCGGCACCACGGCGGGACGGGCGCCGGTGGCTTCGAATCGCGCCGCCCGCCCGGTCCTGGGACCATGGAGCCGTCGGAAAATCAGCTTCCCGACGGTCCCGATCCTGCTGGAGGTGGCCATGTCCTCGAAGCGTCGGCGTAAGAAGAAGGCTCGCCGCAAGCACCCCGCGAACCACGGCAAGAAGCCTCAGACCTGACGAACCGTCCGGCGTCTCTCCCACGCTCCCCGCGCCCTGCTCTGCTCGTGCGGGGCGCAATCCGCGCACTGCACCGCGGAGCGTGGGACGGTCTCCTGACGTGCCTGACCTGCCACGACCAGAGTTCGGCCCCGCCGCGCGATGCGACGGGGCCGAACCCGTCGCGGTGGGCCGCGCCCGGTGAGACCCGTCAGGCCCGGTCCGTGTCCTGCTCAATCCGCAACGGCATTCGGCACGGTACTTCCGCTCAGGCAGGGGGAGTTGGAGTGCGGGGCGGCGGCGGGTCCGCCCCGCATGGCCGGCCGCGCTCAGCCGATCAGCCGCAGGGAGGTAGGGGACATGCCGAGCCGCACGGCCTGGCCCCAGGTCAGTTCCAGCGCGTCGGACTCCATCCCGTCGCCGAACACCACCATCCGGTCCGACTCCACCGTCAGCCGCAGGCCCTGGCCGCGCCCCAGCTCCCCGGCGACCAGCGACGTCCCCGTCACCGGTGACGGCCAGGCCTCCCGGACGAACCAGAGCAGTCGGGGGTCCGAGGGGGCGGGCAGCCGCAGGTTGCTGCCGCGTTCCTGCCAGAGGGAGCGGAGCCAGCCGGTGGCGCCCGTGCCCGTGCCGACCAGCACGCCCGAGGACGCCTGAGCCTCCCCGGCACCACCACCGGCACCACCACCACCGGCACCACCACCGGCACCACCACCGGCACCGGCACCGGAGGGAGTGGCGGCCCCGGTGTCCGGGCCGATCCGGTAGCGGGCGGTCTGGTGGCCCGGGGGCCCGAGGTAGATCTCGTTCAGGGCCACCAGCCGTTCGCCGTCGTCCGCGACCGCCTCCACCATCGTCAGCTCGTCCGCACGGCCGCCGGCCCCGGGCACGGTCGCCGCGCGGAGCAGCGCTCCGGTGTCGCGTACGCGGTGGCGCACGAGGACCCCGGGATTGCGCCCGGGTTCGGTGTCGATGCCGATCACCGGCTGGCCGGCCAGGTACTTCGCCGCGTTGGCGACCAGCCCGTCCTGCCCGGCCACGATCACCACGTCCTCCGGCCCGAAGAGGAAGCGGTCCAGGTCGGCGCGTTCCACCCGGGAGCGGCGCCAGGTGAGCGGCACGGCGGACGCCACGTCGGCCAGCGCCCGCCGCATCCGGTGGTGGCGGGCCGCCACCTCGTCCAGGGAACGTCCGCGGCTGGAGAGGAAGAACGCCGCCTGGCCGTGCGTACCGTGCCGGGCGAGCAACTCCTCGTACTCCGTGGTCCGGTGCACGAGGACGGCACGGGGCGCGAGGCTCACGCCGGTGTCCCGCCGCCGGGGCGGCCGAGGCGGGCGAGCAGTCCGGTCAACACGTCGGGGGAGAGGGTGAGGCTGTCGATGTGCGGCAGGTTCTCGGCCAGCCTGGTCGCCGCGAGGGCGTGCAGGGTGGCCGCGTCGACCTCGCCGTGGACGCGCAGCCAGGCCGCCTGCGCGTCGGCCCGGGCCGCGCCCGTCTCCCGTGCGGACTCCGCTTCCGCCTTGGCCAGGCGCACCGCGCGGGACGCCTCGGCGCGGGCCCGGACGTCGTCGGCCGCCGCCTTCTCCTCGGCCTCCCGGCGGGCGTTGGTGCCCCGCTGGTCGACCAGCTGCTCCTCCCGGCGGGCGAGTTCGATCTGGCTGGCCAGCTCGTTCTCGGCGATGGCGCGTTCCCGCTCGACCGCCACCGCGCGGCGTTCGTAGGTGGCCCGGTCGGCCTCCTGCTGGATCTGCTCGCGGGCGGGGGTGCGCAGGGCGCGTTCCACTTCTGCCTCGGGGCGGATGGCCACGACCCGGGTCGCCACCACGTCGATCCCCGTCGCGGGCAGCCGGGGCTCGGCGGCGAGGCCGGCCGAGACCCGCTCGCGCACCAGGGCCACCCCGTCCACGAGCGCGGTGGCGAGCGGGGTGCGGGCCAGCGCGTCCAGGGTGTGCTGCTGCGCGGTCTCGGTCAGGAGGGTCGCGATCTGGTCGAGCGGGGAGCCGCGCCACACACCGGTGTCCGGGTCCACCGAGAAGTCCAGACGGGCCGCCGCCAGCGCGGGGTCGCTGACCCGGTAGGTGACGGTGGCCTGCACGGTCACGTCCTGGAAGTCGGCGGTACGGGCGTGGAACGCCATCGCCAGTTCCCGGTCGTCCACCGGTACCTCGGAGAGCGCGGCACTCAGCGAGCGGTACCAGAAGCTCAGGCCGGGGCCGTCGTGGGTGAGCACGCCGCGCTTGTGGTGGCGGATGTGGGCGGTGGGCGCGGAGCGCAGATGGCGCCAGCCGAAGCGCCGGGTGATGTCGGCCATGAGAACGGCCCCTTCCGTTTCTCGTCAGGGTGACGACAATGAGAGACGATAAGGGGGCGAGGGGATATCGTCAAGGGGACGAAAATGGGTCGAGGGGACCGGGTGTTCCGGGGTACGCGAACGGCCGGCGCCTTCGGTGGAAGTCGCCGGCCGTCGGGGTGCGCCGCCCCCGTCCCCACGGTGCGACGCGAGCGGGCCGTTCCCTCCGCTGGGATGGACGGCCCACGCTTCGTCAGGGCTCGTCCGGAGGAGTCTCCAGTCCGAGCCCGGGCAGGATGGCCCTCTCCGTGAACCGTACGAGGTACTCCGCGTCCGCGTGCCGGCTGTCGAGCAGCGGCCGTACGCGCACCATGCCGAACAGCTGGGCCGCGACGTACTCGGCGGTCGCGCAGTCGGGGGCGATCTCGCCGCGCTCCCGGCCTCTGCGGACCATGGTCTCGATCGCCGCGATCTCCGGCAGTACGAGGGACTCGCGCATCGCGCAGAGCAGCTCCGGGCTCTGCAGGGCGGCGTGGCTCAAGGCGTGCACCAGGGTGGTGTCGAGGCCGGAGCGCGCGCCGATCGCCCGCGCCGCAGCCAGCAGGTCACTCGCCAGGGAGCCGGTGTCGATGTGGGTGAGCGACCCGCGCCGGGTGCTGTGGAGCGCCGCGACAACCAGCTCGGGCTTCGATCCCCACTGCCGGTAGAGCGTCGACTTGCCGCAGCGGGTCCGCGCCGCGACGCCCTCCATGGTGAGGGATTCGTACCCGCTCTCGCGGAGCAGCTCCAGTACCGCCGCGTACAGCTCCTGGGCCCGCTCCGGTGTGATTTTCGACCTAGGCGACCGGGGTGAGGGTGCCGCCGACTCCGGTGTTCCGGGGGCCGGATTTTCCTGTTTCTCCTGCTTGTTGTCCGTTTCCTGCACGGAGTCCCGGGTCGGCACGGTTCGTTCCTCCTGGGACTTGGCAGTACAACGCTTCGATACGCCAGTGTACCGATACGTTTGCGTATCGGTACACTGGCGTATCGATCGGGTGTGGACTGGACCATGCCCAGGCACCACCGCAACGTCAGTAAAGGGGCACGGGTGATGTACGCCCGCAGAACGCCTGTGGAACGGGAGCCGGAAGCGTCGGCCCGCCCGCCCCTCGTCCGCGAACTCCTGCTCGTCGTCGGGCTCTTCCTCGTCTACAAGCTCGGCCGCCAAGCGGCCAGCGGTCATGTCGACGAGGCCTTCCGCAACGCCGGACACGTCTGGAACTTCGAACGGGCGCTCGGTCTGCCCGGGGAAGGTGACGTCCAGGGGGTCCTGCTGCACAGCGAGACCCTGATCCACCTGGCGAACACCTACTACGCGGCAGTCCACTTCCCGGCCACCGTGCTGTTCCTGGTCTGGCTGTACTGGCGCCATCCCCACCACTACGTCTGGTCCCGCCGAATACTCGCGGCGCTCACCGGCGCCGCCCTCGCGCTCCACCTCCTCTTCCCGCTGGCCCCGCCGCGCATGCTGGCCGCCGCAGGACTGGTCGACACCGGCCAGGTGTACGGACCGACGGTCTACGGCGCGACGCCCACCACCGACACCATGGCCAACCAGTTCGCCGCGATGCCGTCGCTGCACTTCGGCTGGGCCCTCATGGTCGCCATCGGACTCGTCGCCGCAGGCCGCTCCCGGTGGCGCTGGCTGTGGCTGGCCCACCCGCTCGTCACCCTGCTGGTGATCGTGGGCACCGCCAACCACTACTGGCTCGACTCCCTCGTCGTCTCGGCCCTCCTCGCCCTCGCGCTGGCCGCGATCCCGCTGCACCTGCCCTCCCGGGCGGTACGGCTCCGAGGCCCGTGGCCCTCCGCCACCGCGGCCGGATTCGCCGCCCCCACCGCGAGCCACCCGGCCTACGCCGGCGGCGTCCCCGTCCCCGCTGGAAGCGCCGCGTACGGCGGAAGCTCCGCGTACGCCGGTGGCGCGTCCGCCCCGCAGCAGACCCTCACCACCCCGGGAGCCGGACGGTGAACGCCACGCTGATCGCCATCCTTTTCTGCCTCGTCTCCGCGGTGGCCTACGCGGCCGCGGCCGTGGCCCAGTCCCGGCTCGCCGGACGCACCGAACCCGGCTCCGGCGGACTCCGGCTGCTCGGACGCGGCGCCTGGTGGGCGTCGGTCGGACTCAACGCCACCGGGGCCCTGCTGCACGTCGCCGCCCTGAAGTACGGGCCGCTCACCCTGGTCCAGCCGCTCGGCGCGCTCACCCTGGTGGCCGCCGTACCGCTCGGCGCCCGCACCGCGGGCCGCAAGGTCAGCGGCAGTGAGTGGCGGGGCACGGTCCTCACCCTCGTCGGACTGGCCGCACTGCTGACGGCGGCGGGCGGCGCCGCCCCGCACGAGACCCTCGGCCTCGGGGAAGCCCTCGGCGTCGGGGCGGTCACGCTGGCCGTGGTGTCCGGCCTCGGCCGGCCCGGAGCCCGCCCCGGCCTGCGCCACGCGGCCGCCTCCGGGATCACCTCCGGAGTCGCCTCCGCGCTGACCCAGACCCTGACGGTCGCCCTCACCGCGCACTCCTCGGGTGCCGTGCTGACCCCGCGCACCGTGGTCGTGGCCCTGCTGGTCGCCGCCTTCTCCATGGGCGGGCTGGTCTTCTCCCAGACCGCGTACCGCGACGGTCTGGGTGCGCCGCTCGCCGTACTGACCCTGGCCAACCCGGTGGCCGCCGCCGTGATCGGGATGGTCCTGCTCGGCGAGCGCCTCCAGGGCGGCCCCCTCAGCCTGATCCCGGCGGTCGCGGGCATCGCGCTCTCCGCGTGCGGAGTGATCCTGCTGAGCAGGGCGCAGTCGGAGATGCGGACCGAGGCGCAGACCGAGGCGCAGAGCCCGGGCCCGGCCGGGGAACAGGGGCCCGCACCGGTGCCGGACACGGAGGTGCCGGTCCGCCCCCTGCCCGCGTCCGCACCCGCGTCCGTGCCCGCCCCCGTCGCCGTACCGGGCCGCCATCCGGTCTCCTCCGTATCCGCCGCGCCCGGTGCCCGCCGGAGAGCCGGAGTCTGGCGGCGCACGGTCATCGGGAGTCCCAGGACCCTGGAGCGACCGGTGGCCGACAGCCCCGAACCCGCTGCCGCCGCCGGAAGCTGACCGGACCGTCCCACACGGGCCGCCCCGCTCCGGGGACGCTCCCGGCCCGCCCCGGCGCGTTTCAGGAGCCGGTCATGACGGCGTGGTGGGCGAGGAGACGCTCGGCGGTCAGTTCGCGCGGGTAGACGGCGACCTTGCCGATGGCACCCAGGAAGAAGGACCTCAGGCTCGCCGTGCCGATGCGTACGGGGGACGGGGTGTCGCCCGGCACGATCGAGTAGTCGGCGAGCGCGTCCTGGTCGCGCAGCGTCCCGTCCCGGTAGATCTTCGTGTAACCGGTCGGGTAGGAGGGGCCGGCGGGAGCGGTGCTGATCACCAGCGCGTAGTGGATCCACTCCCCGGGATACAGGGTGTCCTGGAAGTAGGAACCCGCGCCCAGGCCCCCGGCGGGGTTGAAGGCGTAACCGGAGACGCGGTTGGCCCGGCCCTCGGTGTTGTCGGCGCTGTAGATGCGCGCCGTCCACTCGGCCTGGTTGACCGTGGCGTAGGTGAGTTTCCCCAGCCAGTGCACGTATCCGGTGCCTTCGCTCGCCGGGAACGTGAGGGTGTCGGGACGGAACCACGCTTCCACCGTCAGCACCCCCGTCGTCGACACGGACAGGGAACGGTCGTCGGGGACTTCGACGTACTGGGCGGGGGTCCCGTCGAAGAGGGTGGCGCTGTCGCCGTTGGGCAGATGGCTGTGGGACGGCGAGCCGTGGAACACGGCCCGCGGGCCGCCCGGGGACAGCTCCGTACCGGCGCCGCCCAGCCGGAGGTAGAGCACGGGGTTCTCGGCTTCGATCAGTTCGTCGTACGCGCTCACACGCACCTCCCTGGGACTGGGCCGATCCGACGGCCCCAGGTTAGGACGGCCCGCGGCACGCGCGGGAGGGCGTGAACGCCGCTCCGGGGGGCGCCGCCGGCACGCCTCACGCGGGCGCGCGGGCAGGAGCGCGCGCGGTGGAGCGGGGCTCCGCCCTACACGGGTCCGTCCGGACCGTCGAGACCCTCGATCGCGCCGGTCAGCCAGGTGATCCAGAAGCTCTCCAGGTCGATGCCGCCGCGCAGCACGAGATGGCGGAGCCGGTCGTCCTGGCCCGTCCTGCGCTCCGGCGGGAAGTCCCGCTCTTCGATCTCCAGGTACTCCGCCAGCTGCCGCCGGTGCAGCTCCAGATGACGGCGGAGTTCCTCGCCGAGCCCGGGCGCCCCGACGACCGCCGCCGCCCGCATCCGCAGCAGCAGCGGATCGCGGACCGGCCTCGGGTCCTCGGGGAGCGCCACCCAGGCCGTCAGCTCCTCGCGGCCCGCCGGCAGCACCTCGTACTCCTTCTTGCTGCCCCTCGCGGGCTGGTCGGGCAACAGGGCCCTGATCCGCCCTGCCTGCTCCAGCCTGCCCAGCTCGCGGTAGATCTGCTGGTGCGTCGACGGCCAGAAGTAGCCGATCGACCGGTCGAACCGGCGGGTCAGTTCCAGCCCGGACGACGGCTTCTCCAGCAGAGCGGTGAGGATCGCGTGCGGCAGTGACATGGGGTGCATCCTACGAACGCGGGCGGAGGGAGGACCGGCTCAGAGCGCGGCGGCCAGCTCCGTGCCCTGCCGGACGGCCCGCTTGGCGTCGAGTTCCGCCGCCACGTCGGCGCCGCCGATCAGATGCACCGGCCGGCCCGCCGCGACCAGCTCCTCGTACAGCTCCCGGCGCGGTTCCTGGCCCGCGCAGAGCACGACCGTGTCGACCGGCAGGACGTGCTGCTCGCCGTCCACGGTCAGGTGCAGCCCGGCGTCGTCGATCCGGTCGTAGGAGGCGCCCGCGATCATGGTGACGCCCCGGTGACGGAGCTCGGTGCGGTGGATCCACCCCGTGGTCTTCCCCAGCCCCGCCCCGACCTTGGTCGCCTTGCGCTGGATCAGGTGGACCGTGCGCGGCGGCCGCGGGCGCTCCGGCAGACGGAGCCCGCCCCGGTGCGCGTAGGTGGTGTCCACGCCCCAGCTGCGCAGGAAGACCTCGGCGTCCTGGCTCGTCCCCTCCCCGGAGTCGGTGAGGAACGCGGCGACGTCGAAGCCGATCCCGCCCGCCCCGATCACCGCGACCCGGTCGCCGACCGGCGCCCTGTCGCGCAGCACGTCCAGATAGCCGACCACGCTGGGGTGGCCGGCCCCCTCGATCGGCGGGGTGCGCGGCTCGACGCCGGTGGCGAGGACCACCTCGTCGTAACCGCCGAGGGAGCCCGCGTCGGCGCGGGTGGCGAGCCGTACGTCGACCTCAAGCTCGCGCAGCCGGGTACGGAAGTAGCGCAGCGTCTCGTCGAACTCCTCCTTGCCGGGCACCTGGCGCGCCACGTTGAGCTGGCCGCCGATCTCGTCGGCCGCGTCGAAGAGGGTGACCGCGTGGCCGCGTTCGGCCGCCGTGACCGCGCAGGCGAGCCCGGCCGGTCCCGCGCCGACGACCGCGACGCTCTTGCGGGTCCGGGTGGGGGAGAGGACCAGCTCGGTCTCGTGGCAGGCCCGGGGGTTGACCAGGCAGGACGTGACCCTGAGGCTGAACACGTGGTCCAGGCATGCCTGGTTGCAGCCGATGCAGGTGTTGATGGCGTCGGAGCGGCCGGCCGCGGCCTTCGCCACGAACTCCGGGTCGGCGAGGAAGGGCCGGGCCATCGACACCATGTCCGCGCGGCCCGAGGCGAGGATCTCCTCGGCGACCTCCGGGGTGTTGACGCGGTTGCTCGTCACCAGCGGTACGGAGACCGAGCCGCGCACCTTCTCCGTCACCCAGGTGAACGCGCCGCGCGGCACCGAGGTCGCGATGGTGGGGATGCGGGCCTCGTGCCAGCCGATACCGGTGTTGATGATGGTCGCCCCGGCCGCCTCGACCGCGCGGGCGAGGCACACGACCTCCTCCAGCGTCGAACCGTCCGGCACCAGGTCGAGCATGGAGAGCCGGTAGATCAGGATGAAGTCGTCGCCGACGGCCTCGCGCACCCGGCGCACGATCTCGACCGGGAAGCGCATGCGGTTCTCGTACGAGCCGCCCCAGCGGTCGGTGCGGTGGTTGGTCTCCGCCACGACGAACTCGTTGATGAGGTAGCCCTCGGAGCCCATGATCTCGACCCCGTCGTAGCCGGCCCGCCGGGCGAGGACGGCGGCGCGGACGAACTCCTCGATCGTCTCCTCGACCTCCTCGTCCGTCAGCGCGTGCGGGGTGAAGCCGCTGATGGGTGCCTTGAGCGCGCTCGGCGCCACCAGGTCCGGGTGGTGCGCGTACCGCCCGAAGTGCAGGATCTGCATCGCGATCCGGCCGCCCGCCGCGTGCACCGCCGAGGTGATCAGGGCGTGCTCCTCGGCCTCCGCCTCGGTGGTCAGCTTGGCACCGCCGGGCGCGGAGCAGCCGCGCTCGCTCGGCGCGATGCCGCCCGTGACGATGAGGCCCACGCCGCCGCGGGCGCGCTCGGCGTAGAACGCGGCCATCCGCTCGAAGCCGTTCTCGGCCTCTTCGAGACCCGTGTGCATCGACCCCATGACCACCCGGTTGGGCAGGGTGGTGAATCCGAGGTCCAGCGGGCTCAGCAGCGTGGGGTAGGGGCTCATGGGGGTCTCCTCGCGCGGTGTCGTCCCGCCAGTTGTAGAGGACCGGGACAGCTTTGTGCAACAAGTTGCACAATGACGTACGTCGCATCCCGGCACCCCCGGGGCGCCTTCCGCGCGAGGGCCGGGGCGTCCCCCGTACGGAGTAACCGGCCGCGCCCCCGCAACGGTGCCGGGCGACAGTGGAGCCGTACCCCGTCCTCCTCGTCCCCGGGAGCTTCCATGGCCTGCCTCAACCGGCGTGACCTCGGCCTGCTCGTCCTGCGCGCCGGCACCGGCGCCGTCCTCGCCGCCCACGGCTCGCAGAAGCTCCTGGGCTGGTTCGGCGGCGGCGGGGTCGAGGGCACCACCGCCGCCATGGAGGCCATGGGCTTCCATCCCCCCAAGCACAGCGCCGTCGCCGCAGGGCTCGGCGAGGCGGGCGGCGGCGTGCTGCTCGCGCTCGGCCTCGCCACCCCGGCTGCCGGCGCCGCCGCAGCCGGAGCGATGGCCGGCGCGGTCGCCGTGCACGCCCCCGCCGGATTCTTCGCGCAGGGCGGCGGCTACGAGTACCCGGCGTTCCTCGGGTTCACCGCCGCCGCGATCGGCATCGCCGGCGCCGGACGCTACTCCCTGGACCACGCCACCGACCACGTGCTCGACAAGCCGTGGGTGGTCGCGCTGGCCTTCCTCGGCAGCGCCGCGGCGGCAGCCGCCGTCGTCGGCAAACGCGCGAAGGCGCAGGGTGCCGCGGCGGAGGAGCCCGAGGCGGTCTGAAGGCCGGGGCTCGAGCCCGGCCTTCAGCCGGCGTCCGGACGGGCCCGGCCGGCGGAGGCCGGGCGACAACGATCGTGGCGTACCTGACCGAAAACGTCAGCGAGTGTCAAGGGCGGTCGCTGACGCACCGTCGGGTCACCAGGTGCTGGTCGTGGCGATCGTTCCGGCCCAGCTCTCGTCCTTGTCGCCGTCACTCGCGTTCCACCACCAGTGGTGCAGCGTCGAGTCGGCAGCCGCGCCGAAGACTTCCTGTGTCTGGTCGAACACCCCGGCCACCGGGTCCGTGTGGATCGATCCGGCCCGCACGCCGGGTGGCCGGAGGCCGCAGCGGCCTCCGGCCCGCGGACGGTCCTCCGCCTGGCGACGCACCACTTCCGACGCCGCGCACCGGCCCACCACGATCGCGGGACAATCCTGGGCGGCGGGCATTGATCCAGCGTTCAGGGGCATCCGTCGGTCCATGGAGACCAGTGCGATAGCGGAACGCGGACGAGGACAGGCCCGGAGCGGGGCCACCGGAAAAGCGGTCGAGACGGCGGCGCGCGCCGGATTCGTGGCGCGCGGTGTCATCTACCTGCTCATCGGAGTGCTCGCCCTGCGCGTGGCCTTCCCGGGCGACAGTGGCGGCGGAGAGCAGGCCGACCGGGGCGGCGCCCTGAAGGAAGTGGCCGAGCAGCCGCTCGGCGGGGTCCTTCTGTGGCTGCTCGGCATCGGACTCGTGGGCATGGCGCTCTGGCGGCTCTCCGAGGCGCTGTTCGGCCAGGCCGGGCCGGACGGGCAGAAGCCCATGAAGCGGATCATCGCCGCCGGGCGCTGCGTGTTCTACGCCTTCGTCGCGTACTCCGTGATCTCGTACGCCGCCGGGGACAAGGGCAGTGGCAGCGGGTCCAGTGACAAGCGGACCGACGATGTCACCGCCAAGGTCCTCGACTGGTCCGGCGGCCAGTGGCTCGTGGGGATCGCCGGAGCCGTCGTCGTGGGCGTCGGTCTGTGGCTGATCTTCCGTGCGGTGACCCTGAAGTTCCGCAAGCACCTCGACATGTCCGGCACCGGGGAGAAGGTCCGCCGGGCCGTCGACGCGGTCGGCGTGTTCGGCGGAACGGCCCGGGGCGTCGTCTTCGGCACGGCGGGCGGCTTCGCCATCGCCGCGGCCGTCCAGCACGAACCGGGACAGGCCAAGGGCATGGACGACACCCTCCGCTCCTTCACCGACACCCCCGCCGGTCCCTGGCTGCTCGTGCTCGTCGCCCTCGGACTGGCCGCCTTCGGCGTCTTCTCCTGGGCCAACGCCCGCTGGCGCAAGGTCTGACACCGCCCCTCACCCCACCGAGACACGGCCCCGCCGGGCACCCCACCCACCGGCGGGGCCGTCCCGCGTCCGGGCGCCGGACGCCCTCAGCGCAGGTCCCGCGCCTGCTTGAACCGGGCCAGCGCGTCCGCCAGACCGATCAGCGGAGCCGGGTAGTCCAGCGCGGCGCGCTTCTCCTCCGGAAGCTTCCACGGCTCGTGCACGGCCCCACCCCTGACGCCGGCCAACTCCGGTACCCAGCGGCGTACGTACTCTCCGTCCGGGTCGTAACGGTGGCCCTGGCGCACCGGGTTGAGTACACGGTTGGGACGGCTGTCCGTCCCGGTGCCCGCCATCCACTGCCAGTTGAGCTGGTTGTTGGCGATGTCGCCGTCCACCAGCAGGTCCAGGAAGTGGCGGGCGCCGATCCGCCAGTCCACGTACAGCGTCTTCGCCAGGAAGCTCGCCGTGAGCAGCCGGCCACGGTTGTGCATCCAGCCCTCGTGGCGCAGTTGACGCATCGCGGCGTCCACGACCGGATAACCGGTGCGCCCCTGCCGCCACGCCTCGATCTCGTCCCCTGCCTCCTTCTCGTCCCGCCAGTCGTCGTGCTGCGTACGGTAGTTGTCGTGCGCGGCGGCCGGGCGGGCGGCGAGGACCTGGTGGTGGAAGTCGCGCCAGCACACCTGCCGCACGAACGCCTCCGCACCCGCGCCGCCCGCGCGGCGGGCCCGCCCCACCAGCTCCACCGGTGAGACGGTGCCGAAGTGCAGATGCGGCGAGAGCCGCGAGGTCGCGTCGCCCGCGAGGTCGTCGTGCAGGTCCTCGTACGACCCGAGTCCCGATCTGCGCCACGCGGTGAACAGGGCCCGGCCCGCCTTCTCGCCGCCCTCCGCCAGCGCGGGCGAGACCCCGGACACCCGGGCCCGGGACGGCAGTTCGCCGGAGCGCGCGGTGTCCGGAACCCGGACCTCGCGCGGCGGGCCGAGGGGGTCCCGCAACCGCTCCTGGGACCAGCGCCGGAAGTACGGGGTGAACACGGCGAAGTGGTCCGCCCCCGAGCCCGTCGGCCGTACCGTCCCCGGGGCGACGGCCGTCACCACGGCGTCGTGCACGTGCAACGTCGCTCCCAGCGAATCCAGTTCCTCGCGCAGCCGCTCCTCACGGGCGTGGGCGTACGCGCTGACCCCGCCGGACATGTGGACGTCCCGGGCACCGGTCTCGGCGGCGACCCGGCAGACCTCCTCGGACACGTCGCCGGTACGGATCACGAGCCGCCCGCCCCGCTCGCGCAGCCCCGCGTCCAGGTCCCGCAGACAGTCGGCGAGGAAGGCGCGCCGGTTGGGCACCGCGAAACCGGCCTCCTCAACCCGCCGGTCGAGAACGAAGAGCGGCACGATCCCGTCGCTCGCGGCCGAGGCGGCCCGCAGCGGCGGATGGTCGTGCAGCCGCAGATCGGAGGTGAACAGGACGACCGAGACGGTCATGGCGCTACTCCTGGGCGGGTCGGAACCGGAACGAGGACATGGGGAGCTTCTGGAGCTCCCGCTGCGTCCGTTGCTTCCGTGCGGCGGTGCGGTCCGGATGCGCCGCCGCCACGCACGGTGGTGTGGCGCCGGCCGTCCGTGTCGTTGACGTTCTCAGTTCTGCTCCTGAGGACGAGGGCGCCCCGACGCGGTCTCCGCCCGGGCCCGGGCGGAGCCGGGGGTCCGGGAAGCGGCGCGGGCGATGTTGCGGGCCATCCCGCCGAAGACGATCGCGTGGAAGGGCGAGACGCTCCACCAGTAGGCGTGGCCCAGCAGCCCGCGCGGGTGGAAGAGCGCGCGCTGACGGTAGTGGGAGCGCCCGTCGTCCCGGTTCTCGACGTACATCTCCAGCCAGGCCAGCCCCGGCACCCGCATTTCCGCCCGCAGCCGCAGCAGTCTGCCCGGCTCGATCTCCTCCACGCGCCAGAAGTCCAGCGAGTCCCCGACCCGGAGCCGGTCGGCGTCGCGGCGGCCCCGGCGCAGTCCGACCCCGCCCATCGCCCGGTCCAGCCACCCCCGTACCGCCCAGGCCAGCGGGAACGAGTACCAGCCGTTGTCGCCCCCGATCCCCTCCACCACCCGCCACAGCGCCGCCGGGGGAGCGTCCACGTCCCGCTCCCGGACGTCCTCGTACAGGCTGCCGCCCGCCCAGTCCGGGTCCGTGGGCAGCGGGTCGCTGGGCGCGCCCGGGAGCGAGGCCGAGGACCACCGGGTGGTCACCTTCGCCTCCCGGACCCGCTGGAGGGCCAGGCCGAGCGCCTTGTCGAAGGGGAAGGGCTGACCCGGCCCGTCCGGGACGTACCGCGCGATGTCGTGCTCGCGGCAGACCACCTCGTACCTCAGCGACTCCGCGAGCGGCCGGGCGAGGGCCCGGGGCACCGGAGTGACCAGCCCGATCCAATGGCTGGACAGCCGGGGGGTGAGCATCGGGACGGGCAGGATCAGCCGTTTCGGCAGGCCCCCGACCTCGGCGTAGCGCTCCATCATCACCCGGTACGTCAACACGTCGGGCCCGCCGACGTCGAAGGAGCGGTGCACGTCCCGGGGCATCCGCGCGCTGCCGACGAGGTAGCGCAGCACGTCCCGGACGCCGATCGGCTGGATCCGGGTGGACACCCAGCTCGGGGTGACCATGACCGGCAGCCGCTCGGTGAGGTAGCGGAGCATCTCGAAGGACGCCGAACCCGACCCGATGATGACGGCGGCCCGCAGCACGGTCGTCGGCACCCCCGAATCCAGCAGGATGCGGCCGACCTCCGCGCGGGAGCGCAGATGCGGGGAGAGCTCCTCCTCCGGTACGTCGTCGGGCGTCAGGCCCCCCAGGTACACGATCCGGCCCACCCCCGCCGCGCTGGCCTGTTCGCCGAAGGTGCGGGCCGCCCGGCGGTCGGTCTCCTCGAAGCCGGAACCGGTGCCCAGCGCGTGCACCAGGTAGTACGCGACGTCGATGCCCCGCATGGCCGCCGCCAGCGACTCCGGATCGGTGACGTCCCCGCGCACCACCTCCGCCTCGGTGGCCCAGGGGTAGTCGCGCAGCTTCTCGGGGGTCCTCGCCAGACAGCGCACCCGGTGGCCGGCCGCCAGCAGCTCCGGCACCAGGCGGCCCCCGATGTAGCCGGTGGCCCCCGTGACCAGGCAGCGCAGGCCCTCGCCGTCGTCCGCGGTCCGCTCGGCCGTCTCCTTGGCCCTCTCCATGGCGCCTCCGCCTCGGGGTCGATTCCGGTCTCCTGCATCCACCGTCCCCGCCCGTAGCGCATTCCGCCCGGCGGGCCCGGCCGGATGCACCCTGACACGTCCGGGACGGCCGAATGGGTCGCCGGGCAGCTCCGGAGTCCCCGCCACCGGCCCCGGCAGCCGCCGCCCGGCCGGTCGGCGTGATCCCCTCGGGAGTCAGTGCCTCGTGCCCCGACCGGTACGGATCGGGGCCCGCCCGCATCCGCCGGACGGGGGACGCCGGAAGAGACGCGACGGGCCCGGAGGACCGGGGTCCGCGACGGGCCCCGTACCGCCGGCGCGCCGGCCCGGCGGTGCGGGGCCGGCCCGAGCGGTACGGAGACCGATGCGACCAGAAGGACCTGCGATGCGCCTCACCCGGCCAGCGGTTACCGCCTCTGCCGACCACCGGCGGTCGGAGCGGTCCCACGGGGACGCACAACCGCCCGACCGTCCCGGCCGCTCCTCCGAGGGGACCCCGGCCGGTCCGGCCGCACGGGAGCCGTACGCCCCGGCGGCACACGCCCACGGCGACCCGGCGGGGGGAACTCCGGCGGAGGGAGCCCCGGTGGTGGAGGGCCGGCACGACCGGGCGCTCGACGGGCCCCGGCAGGGGCCGGGCCCGGACGGCGCGCGCGGGGGCCGCGACCGCCGCGACCCGGGCCGCCCGGCCGGCGCCGCCCCGCCCCGGCACGGGGCGCCCGCCGCCGAGGGCGCGGAGGCCGGCGCATCAGCCGAGCCCGCCGAATCCGTCGACGCGGACGTGGCCGGCGCAGTACTGCGGACCGCCCGCACGGTGCTCCGGGGGCACCTCGCTGAGGCCGCCGCCATCGACACCGTCTTCGCCCGGGACGTGGCCCGGCGGGTCGCGGACTTCACCCTCGGCGGCGGGAAGCGTGCCCGGCCCCGTTTCCTCTGGTGGGCGATGCGGGCCTGCGGCGGAAGCGCGGACGTGGTGGACGCGGCGCTGCGCCTCGGCGTCGCCCTCGAACTCATCCAGACCTGCGCCCTGGTCCACGACGACGTGATGGACGGCTCCGTGCTGCGCCGGGGCCGCCCCGCTGTCCACGTGGAGCTGGCGGGCCTGACCGGCGGGCCGCCGGACACCGCGTTCGGCACCTCGGCCGCCGTCCTCGTCGGCGACCTCGCTCTCGCCTGGGCGGACGACACCGTCTCGGCCGTACCCATGGACCCCGCCACCCGGAGCCGCGTCCTGGCGATCTGGCGGGCGATGCGCACCGAGATGGTGGCCGGCCAGTACCTCGACCTGCACGGACAGGCCGCCGCGACCCGTACCGCCGCGCACGCCCTGCGGACCGCCCGCCTCAAGAGCGCCCTCTACTCCGTGGAGCGTCCGCTCGCCCTCGGCGCCGCGCTGGCGGGCGCCGACGACCGTACGACCGCCGCCCTGCGCGCCGCGGGCCGCAGCGCGGGCACCGCCTTCCAGCTCCGCGACGACCTGCTCGGCGCGTTCGGCGACCCGGCCGTCACCGGGAAGCCCTCCGGCGGTGACCTCCGCGACGGCAAGCCCACCTACCTGGTGGCCGTCGCCCGGGAACGCGCCGAGGCCGCGGGCGACACCGCCGTGCTCGCCGTCCTGGACGCGGGCGTGGGCGACCCCGGCCTCACCGACGAGGGGCTCGCCCGGGTACGGGAGGCACTCACCCTCAGCGGCGCGCGCGCCGCCGTCGAACACCGGGCGGACCGCCTCGCCGCCGAGGCGGAGGCCCGCCTCGACCTCGCCGGGCTCGCCCCGGCGGGCGCCCGGCAGCTGCGCCTCCTGCTGCGGGAGGCCGCGGGCGGACGCACCTCGCCGCCCCGGGCGTCCGCATCCGAACACACGCCCGGCACCGCTCCCGAAGGAGACACCACCCGATGAGGACCGTCCCCGGGCGCACCGACCACGTCGTGGTGATCGGCGCCGGCCTCGCCGGCCTGTCCGCCACGCTCCACCTGCTCGGCGCGGGCCGCCGGGTCACCGTCGTCGAACGCGACCCCACGCCGGGCGGACGCGCCGGACTGCTGGAACGCGGCGGATACCGCATCGACACGGGCCCCACCGTGCTCACCATGCCCGACCTCGTCGAAGAGGCGTTCGCCGCCGTCGGGCACCGGCTCGCCGACCGGCTCGACCTGATCCCGCTCCACCCCGCCTACCGCGCCTGGTTCGCCGACGGCTCCACCCTCGACGTGCACACCGAACCGGCGGCGATGGAGGCCGCCGTCGAGGAGTTCGCCGGCGGCCACGAGGCGCTCGGCTACCGCCGCCTGCGGCAGTGGCTCGAACGCCTCTACGCCGTCCAGATGCGCCGCTTCATCGACGCCAACTTCGACTCCCCGCTCCAGCTCCTCCATCCCGACCTGGCCCGGCTCGCCGCGCTCGGCGGCTTCGGCCGGCTCGACGCCCGGATCGGCCGCTACCTCCACGACGAACGGTTGCGCCGCGTCTTCTCCTTCCAGGCCCTGTACGCCGGAGTGCCCCCGGCCCGCGCGCTCGCCGCGTACGCCGTCATCGCCTACATGGACACGGTCGCCGGGGTGTACTTCCCGCGCGGCGGGATGCACGCCCTGCCGAGGGCGCTCGCGGACTCGGCCGCCGAGGCCGGTGCCGCGTTCCGCTACGGCGAGTCCGTCAGCCGGCTGGAGCGCTCCGGGGACCGGATCACCGCCGTCGTCACCGACCGGGGCCGCATCCCCTGCGACGCGGTCGTCCTCACCCCGGACCTGCCCGTCAGCTACCGGCTGCTCGGCCGAACCCCCCGCCGCCCGGGCGGTATCCGGCACTCGCCGTCCGCCGTCGTCCTGCATGCCGGAACGGACCGCACCTGGCCCGGACTCGCCCACCACACCCTCTCGTTCGGCCGGGCCTGGAAGGGCACCTTCCACGAACTCACCCGCACCGGCTCCCTGATGACCGACCCCTCCCTGCTCATCACCCGCCCCACCGCGGGAGATCCCGCACTCGCCCCGCCCGGCAAGCACCTCCACTACGTGCTCGCCCCCTGCCCCAACACCGACATCGGCCCCTCCGCCCGCACCTGGGACGAGCTCGCCCCCCGCTACCGGGACCGCCTGCTCACCGAACTCGAACGCCGGGGACTCGCCGGACTCGGCGCCGCCATCGAGGAGGAGTGCCTGGTCACCCCCGTCGACTGGACCGCCCAGGGGCACGCCGCCGGCACCCCCTTCTCGGCCGCCCACACCTTCCCGCAGACCGGCCCCTTCCGCCCCCGCAACCTCGTGCGGGGCACCGTGAACGCCGTCCTCGCCGGCTGCGGCACCACCCCCGGCGTCGGCGTGCCGACCGTGATCGTCTCCGGAAAGCTCGCCGCCGCCCGGATCACCGGTGCGCCGCGGCCCCGCAAGGCCACCGCGGGCACCCCGTGCCCCGTACCGAAAGGCACCTCCGTATGACCGCCCGTGAACTCGACGCGGCCGCCATCCACGACCCCGCCCTGCGCGCCGCGTACGCCACCTGCCGGAGGCTCAACGCACGCCACGGCAGGACGTACTTCCTCGCGACCCGGCTGCTCCCCGCCGACCGCCGCCCCGCCGTGCACGCCCTCTACGGCTTCGCCCGCCGGGCCGACGACATCGTGGACGACCTGGCCGTCGACGCCGGACCCGGGGAGCGCGAGCGGGCGCTCCTCGCCTTCGAACTGCGGCTCGCGGAGGGCCTCGCGCACGGCACCACCGACGAACCGGTGATCCGGGCGCTGGTCCACACCGCGTCCGTGTACGGCATCGACCACCGCCACTTCACCGACTTCATGGCCTCCATGCGCAGCGACCTCACGGTGACCGGGTACGCCTCCTGGGAGGAACTCGGCGGCTACACCCACGGATCGGCCGCCGTGATCGGCCTCCAGATGCTGCCCGTCCTCGGCACCACGGGGCCCCGCGAGGAGGCCGCCCCGTACGCCGCCGGCCTCGGCGTCGCCTTCCAGCTCACCAACTTCCTCCGGGACGTCGGCGAGGACCTCGACCGGGGCCGCGTCTACCTCCCGGCCGACCTGCTCGCCGCACACGGCGTGGACCGCGAACTCCTGCTGCACAGCCGGGCGAGCGGCGTCCGTGACCCGCGCATCACCTCCGCGCTGCGGGCCGCCGCCGCGCACAACCGGGAGATCTACCGCCGCGCCCTGCCCGGCATCGCCCTGCTCGCCCCCGAGTCACGCCCCTGCATCCGTACCGCGTTCGTGCTGTACGGAGGCATCCTCGACGCCATCGAGGCGGACGGCTACGCCGTGCTCCACCGGCGCGCGGTCGTCTCCCGCGCCCGCCGCGCCACGGTCGCCCTGGACGGGCTGGTACGCGCCCTCGCCGCACGCCCCGCTTCCCGCACCGCCACCGCACCTCGGCCGAAGGACCCGCGCCCCTCCCTCCCCGCGACGGGCGCCCCACCGGCGGAGCAGCCGCACCGCACCCGTACCACCGCCGGAACCGCGCACGAGGACGTGGCATGACGCACCCCGGAACCGGCCGGCCCGCCCGCCGCGGCCGTATCCCGCTGCGGCTGCGCCGCGACCCCGTGCCGTGGGAGCGCCAGCGCCCCACCTGGCGCGACGCCCGCCCCGCCCTCATCGCGGGCGCCCTCACGCACGCGCTCGGCCGCCCCTCCGGCAACTGGTACGTCATCGGCGCCTCCCGCCGCATCACCCCCGGCCGCTCCTTCGGCCGGACCGTCCAGGGCACCGAGGTCGTCGCCTGGCGCGACGCCTCGGGCCGCCTGCGCGCGGGCCCCGGAGCCTGCCCGCACCTGGGCGCACCGCTGAAGGACAGCCCGGTCCGCTGCGGAACCCTCGTCTGCCACTGGCACGGACTCGCCCTGAACGGCGAGCCGTTCGCCGGCTGGGAGCCCTATCCCGCCTTCGACGACGGAGTCCTCGCCTGGGTGCGGCTGGACGCGGTGGGCGGCGAGGTGCCGCTGGACCGGCCCGTCCTCCCCGAACGGCCCGTCCCCTCGACGGCGGTCGACGCGGTGTACGAGGGCTTCGGCACCTGCGAACCCGAGGACGTCGTCGCCAACCGCCTCGACCCCTGGCACGGCGCCTGGTTCCACCCGTACTCCTTCGTGGACCTGACCGTGCTCGACGTTCCCGGCGGCGACGCCGGGGACGGACGGGACGGGTTCGCGGTCGACGTCTCCTTCAAGGTGGCGGGCCGCGTCGTGGTGCCCGTACGCGCCGTGTTCACGGCGCCCGAACCCCGTACCGTCGTCATGCACATCACCGAGGGCGAGGGCCGGGGATCAGTGGTCGAGAGCCACGCCACCCCGCTCGGTACCGACTCGGCCGGGCGGCCGCGCACCGCCGTGGTGGAGGCGGTCGTCGCGGCTTCCGACCGTCGCGGCTTCGCGCTCGCCCGCGCGGCGGCACCGCTGCTGCGCCCGCTGATGAGGGCCTCCGCCGGGCGGCTCTGGCGCGACGACCTGGCGTACGCCGAACGCCGCTGGGAGCTGCGCGGCAGCGGGCGGTTCCCGGGCTGAGAGACCCTGCTGGGTGGGGTCCGGCCATGAGCCGCCGGACACCACCCGGCCCCTCGAAGCCGGTCATGCAGGTGGTACGACTGCTACCGCTCCTCGGCGGAGGGCCGTCGCACCTCGAAGTGGAAGCATCCGTATTCCAGTGCCCTGACGTGGACGAGCTCCACGTCCGGATCGTCGAACGCTTCGTCGAAGGCCGCGTCGAAGCCGGTCGAGGCGTCGGCCGGGATCTCAAGAAGGCGGCCACCTGCGATGTGGCCCCGGGCGTCATAGCGGCGCACGGTGCGCAGGGCGCCCGGCCGAGCGAAGGGGTAGTCCTCGCCGGGGGTGAACCCGTCGCAGTCGTCGGCGTGGAGGAAGACGGGGCCCTGTTCGTCGTACGCGCCGGGATCCGTCCCCTTCGTGGCGGCCCAGCGACGCAACGGCGCGTACGAAACGAGGGCGATCCGCTCGCCGAGCGCGATGGGTCGCAGGCAGCAGCGCAGCGGAGAGCCCTCGTCGTCGCCGGTCGCGAAGTACGGGACGCAGGGACGGCCCGCGTCGTCGGCAACCCGCAGTTCCTTCAGGACGGTTGGGTCGATGGGGAGCACGGTGTGTCTGGACATGTGTCCAGACTGGATCGGCGCAGGGACGGATGCTGGCAGGAAACCGACGTCACGTCGGCGCGCGCCCGCGCAGAAGGCCGGCCGCGCACGTCACACCCGCTGAACGCGGTCCGCCCACGATCGCCGACCCCTGGGAACCGATCACTCGGTGACTGAGCCGGAGATCATTCGGCAGTAGGCGGGCCGGGGCGGTGCGGGGGGTCACCGATGCCCGCGGAGACGGCGTGCAGACCGCCGTCGGCGTGGAGCACCTGTCCGGTCGTACGCGCGGCGAGATCGGAGAGCAGGAACAGCACCGCGCCGACCACCTGTCCGGGGTCCGAGCGGTCCCAGCCGAGCGGCGCCCAGCTCTCGTAGTGGTCGGCCAGCGCGTCGAAGCTCCCCACACCCTTCGCGGACAGGGTCTCCAGCGGTCCGGCCGCGACCAGGTTGACCCGCACGCCGTCGGGCCCCAGATGCAACGCGAGGTAGCGGGCTACCGCCTCCAGTGACGCCTTGAACACCCCCATCCAGTCGTACCCGGGCAGCGCGCGGGCGCTGTCCACGGTGATCCCCACGACGCTGCCGCCGCGGCCACCCGCCGTCAGCAGGGGAGCGAGCGCGGCCGTGAGCCGTTGCAGCGAGTACGCGGAGACCTGGAAACCGGACAGCGCGCTGGCCGCCGGCGTTCCGAGGAATGCGCCGCTGACGGCGTCGGCGGGGGCGTAGGCGATGCTGTGCAGCACCCCGTCCAACCGGCCCCACCGATCGGTGAGTTCCTTCGCCACGGTGGCGTAGGCCGACTCGTCGGTGACGTCGAGTTCGATGACGTCCGGCGGGGAGGGCAGCCGCAGGGCGGCCTTCCGGGTGATCCGGGCGGCACGGCCGAACGAGCTGAGCACGATCTCGGCGCCCTGCCGCTGGAGTCCGGCCGCGACGTGCCAGGCGATCGACTCCTGGTTGGTCACCCCGGTGACCAGATAGCGGCGGCCGGTGAAGTCGAATCCGCTCATGGTGCTCCCAGTACGAGGACGGCGTTGTGCCCGCCGAAGCCCAGCGAGTCGGACAGCCCGACCGCGCGGTTCGGGCCCGGACTCAGCGAACGGGCGGACATCAGGTGGTCCACGGCCCCCAGCCGGACGTCCGGCTCGGTCAGGCCGTGGGTCGCGGGGGCGAGCCCGGTGCGCAGGGCACCGAGGGTGGCGATGGCCTCCACCGCCCCGCCGGCGCCGAAAAGGTGACCGGTGGCGGCTTTGGTGGAGGAGAGCGGGACGGACGCGAGGGCCTCTCCGAGCGCCAGGCGCAACGCGCGGATCTCCGCCTCGTCGTTCAGCAGCGTCCCCGTCCCGTGGGCGTTGATGTAGCAGAGGTCAGCGGGGGTGACGCCCGCATCGTTCAGCGCACGCCGGATCGCCCTGGCGGCGGGCACCCCGTCCGGGGCCGGTGCGGTGAGGTGGTGCGCGTCCGAGCTGGCGCCGTAACCCAGCACCAGCCCGAGGATCGTGGCGCCCCTGGCCCGGGCCCCCTCGACGCTCTCCAGCACGAGGATTCCGGCGCCCTCGCCCATGACGAATCCGTCGCGCCCCGCGTCGAACGGCACGCAGCGACCCGTCGGGGACAGCGCCCCGGCCTCCGCGAAGGAGTCCCGCACGAGCGGCAGGAGTACCGCCTCCGCACCACCGACGACCGCCGCCGCGGCCTCACCGCGGCGGATCGCGCCCAGGGCGACCCCGATGGCCTGCGCCCCGGCCGCACAGGCGCCCGAGGTGGCGAAGGACTCGCCGCCCAGGCCGTAGCGCGTGCTCAGAGCGGCTGCCGCGCTGTTGGACATCATCAGCGGGACCGTCAGCGGGGACGCGACACCGCCCTGGCTTCCCTCCGGAACACCGCCGAGTCCGGTGCCGACGACGCAGCGGATGCGCTCGGCCGGATACGGCAGCTCCTCGAGCCAGCCCGCCTGCTCCAGCGCCTCCTCGGCGGCGACGAGCGCGAGCTGGGAGAACCGGGCGTTCCGCCGGCGGTCACGACGGGTCAGGAAGTCCCCCGCGTCGAACTCCGCGCAACGGCCCTCGCCCGACCCCAGACCGGTCTCGCCGGCGGCGAGACGGTCGATCAGTACAGCGGCACCGACGCCGAGCGGGGTGACCGCACCGACGCCGGTGACCGCGACCGCAGACGTCAACTGGCGGCCTTTTCGGTGATCTTGGCCGCGAGCTGGCCCACGGTCACGTCGGCGAGCTCAGCGCGCGGAATGCTGACCCCGTACGTGCGCTTGATGGTCGCCATCAGTTCGCCCACGTCCAGGGAGTCGATGTCCAGGTCGTCGAACTTGGCATCGGGGGAGATGGTCTCCTCCTCGACGCCCGATTCGATGAGCTCGGTGCGGATGAGGTCGAGTACGGACTCGGCGGTTGCAGGTGCAGACATGGTCGCTCCCTTTCTGAGGCTCGATGGTGCGGTGGTGCTCAGCGGTTGAAATTCGGGGACTGACCCTGGGACCAGGCCCACTGGCGCCAGTAGCTCTCGGCCAGGTCCAGCCAGGTCTCCAGCCGCTGGGGGCTGTCGAGGAAGTGGTTGAGGCTGACCATCAACCAGCTGTAGACGGCCTGGCTGTCGCGGCAGCCGCCGCAGTCGCCCGAAGTGCAGCAGAACTGCAGTGTCTTGTAGTCCGCGCCGTAGACCGCGAATCCGTCGAGCACCGGGTTGCCGTTGCTCACCCGCAGTTCGTGCTCGGGCATGTCGACGCTGATGCTCGGGCATACGTCGTAGCCGAACTGCGCGCCCCAGTGGCCGCGTCCGGTGATCAGCGCCTCGATGAAGTAGGGGTGGCTGACGACCGTGTCGGGGTACAGCTCCTTGACCCGGAGCGCCTCGCCCAGCGTGCGCTGCTCGTTCTCGATCCGCAGCGGGTGGTCCGAGCCGTGCGCGCTGTAGAAGTTGAACGTCACCACGTTGCCGTTGTCGCGGATCGCCCGCACCGTGGGCTCGACGTACGGCAGGCCCTCTTCGGACAGTGCGAAGACGAACGTCACCCGGGGATCGTCCTTGTAGTGCTTGAGCCCCTTCTCGAACAGGCCGGTGAACGAGGAGCCGTTCGGCCGGTGCGCGCGCAACTCGTCGTCGAGCGGACCGCCGCCGAACAGGCTGATGCCGATCGCGACGTTCTCGAACCCCTCCCGCGGCAGCGGGCGCAGCCCGTTCGAGGAGATGGTGATGTAGGGGAGCTCCTCGACGAACGGCTGCACGCGGTCGAGCACGATGGTCGGCTCTCCGCCGATCAAGGTGGCCTGAGTGACGCCGTCCGCGGCCAGCTTCCGCGCGAACTCCCGGATCACGCCCGGGTCCGAGGTCTCCCGGACGGCGGTGTCGAAACCGCCCTCGAAGTACCAACAGCCCTTGCACCGGATGTTGCAGGCGGTGGTGAGGTGCACCTCGCACCCGCGCACCCGGATGCCCATGGTGCGCAGCGCCTTGAGACGCTCCGCGAAGTCCGGTCGGCCGGCCAGCAGTTCGCGCAGACGCGCCTTGGATTCCGCACGCGACGGCGGGCGGGGAGTGATTGCTACAGGTATGGCCATGGCAGTCTCCACAACCTACTCGGGTACGCGCAGGCCGAGATTGGCTATGCGCGGCAGAACCTTCTCGCGCCACAGCTCGATGGCTTCGGCGTTGGTGGTCTTTCGCAGGCCGTACCGTACGACTGCCTGGGAACGCTTGGTGTTGGGGCTGCCCAGGATTCCGACGAACATCGGCCACAGGCGGTCGAGCGCCGCCTGGAGCTGCTCCCGGCCCTCTTCGGTCTCGGCGAGGTTGCGGCAGACCCTGGCTCCGTGAGCGATGTGGATCTTCTCGTCCTGGATGATCGTGCGGACCGCTTCGGCCCAGGGCTTGTAGCTGCTGTCGGCGAACTCGCGCAGCATCACCATCGCGGTCTCCTCCCCGATGTAGGAGTAGACCCCGCGTTCCGCCCAGGTCGAGCAGGTGTGCATCCGGTCGTCGGCGAACAGCATGCGCTCGGAGATGCTCTGGGACTCCATGTAGGAGGTGTCGACCCCGAGATCGGCGAGGATCCGCTTGCCGATCTTGTAGTGGTCGTATTCCTCCGCGGCGCGTTCGGCGCAGACCTGGCGCTCCTCCGACGAGGGCGCGAGCGGCAGGAACATCAGCGCGTAGTCGTCGCCGCCCGAGAGCTCACCCTCGGTGTTGATGGTGATCTGACTGATCAGCATCTTCTGGTAATCGCGGGGCATCCGGTGGAATTCCTCCGGCGTGCGCACCACGACTTCCTCGTCGTCCAGAATTGCAGTCGTCAAGCGTCCTCACCCCTTCGCAGGTCGTTGGCGGGAGGTGTGGGCAGTGCGCTGACGATGTGTCATACGACGTCAGCCCACACAGGATTACCCCCGAGCTCGCTCAAGCACCCTGCCACACCGGGAGCTGTCGGGGCCAGAGCCCGTAGACGATCAACGTCCGGACCCTGCGGACCGTGGTGTCAATTGTTCCCACTTCACTCTCTCTCGCCGGTGAGGTCCCTTTCCTCTCTTTCTCGTCGGCGGACAGGTGGTACGCACATTTAAGGGCCGTCCTGTGATCTCTCCGTGGTGCCGGAGCGAACGCGCGCATCCGGAATGCGGACGCCGCGCACGGGTCACCGAAGATCACGGAACAGCCCTTATCAAGCTGCCGCGTCGGCTGCTACTGTCTCGGGCGATGTCCTCGACTCCTGATCCCGGTACCGCTTCCGGCCCTCTGCGCCGGGCCATGGAAACCATCCGTACCCTGCGCGAACAACTCGACGGCCGGCGCGAAGAGCGACGTATCGCCATCGTCGGAACGGGTCTTCGCGCACCCGGCGGAATCACCGACCGAAGAACGTACTGGGATTCCTTGACCGACGGCCGGGACCTGACCGGCGAATTGCCGGAACAGCGTCGCCGTGCATTTCCGGGAGGATGGGACGGGCTTCTGTCCCGCGGCGGATATCTGGACGACGTGCTGGGATTCGACGCGAAGTTCTTCGGTATATCCCCCCGGGAAGCGCGGAATCTCGACCCGCAGCACCGCCTGCTCCTCGAAGTGGTCTGGGAAGCGTTCGAGGACGCGGCGATCCCGCCCGCGCGGACCGCGGAGTCGACGGGTGTGTTCGTCGGCATCACCGGTCAGGACTACCGCCACTGGGCGGAGAGCGAGCCCAGCTCCTCCTGGCTGATCGGCAACGGCCACTGCTTCGCCGCCGGCCGCATCGCCTACACCCTCGGCTTCCAGGGCCCGGCCATGGCGATCGACACGGCCTGCTCGTCCTCCCTGGTCGCCGTGCACACGGCGGCCCGCGCCCTGGTTGCGGGCGACTGCGACGTGGCGGTGGCAGCCGGAGTCAACCTGGTTCTCGCACCGCGCTCCACGGCCGAGATCGCGCGCACCGAGGCGCTGTCACCGGACAGCCGGTGCCGCCCCTTCGACGCACGCGCCAACGGTTTCGTACGCGGTGAAGGGTGCGGGGCGGTGGTGCTCAAGCGGCTGTCCGACGCGCGGAAGGACGGCGACCGGATCCTCGCCGTGATCGAGGGCACCGGCGTCAACCAGGACGGCCGCTCCTCCGGCTTCACCGCGCCCAACGTACTGGCGCAGAGCCGGCTGATCGAATCGGTGCTGGCCGGCGCCGGGCTGGCCGCCGCCGACATCGGGTACCTGGAAGCACACGGCACCGGTACCCCGCTGGGCGACCCGATCGAGCTGGAGGCCGCCCGGATGGCGCTCGGCCGCACCGGGCAGCGGTGGCACGTGGGATCGGTGAAGGCGAACCTGGGGCACACCGAGGCCGCGGCGGGGGTCCTGGGACTGATCAAGGCCGTCCTCTGCCTCGAACGGCGCCACATTCCCCGCCAGGCGCAGTTCGATACCCTGAACCCGAGGATCGACCTCGGCGACAGCGGCATGACCGTGCCGACCGCGACCGTCCCCTGGGAAGCGTCCTCGGGCCTTTGCGCGGCGGTCAGTTCGTTCGGCATGAGCGGAACCAACGCCCATGTCGTCCTCTCCGCCGGCACCGACAACGGCATCGAAGCCGCCCCCGGTACCGGCCCCGACGGGGGACAACTCCCGGACCGGGCCGGAGCGGACGGCTTCCTCGTGAGCGCGCACACCCTCCCGGCCCTGCGCGGCCTGGCCGCCCGCTGGGCGGACGAGGTGGCGGACCACCCCTATCCCGCGTTCGCCCACACCGCCACGTACGGCCGCACCCGGCTCCGCCACGCGGTCTGGATCAGCGCGGACCACACGGACGACGCCCGCGCCGCGCTGACCGCACTGGCGAAGGGCGACGACGACCCCCGCATACGGACCCTGGACGCGGCCGAGACACCGCCTCAGGACAAGGTGACCGGGCGCGCGGTCGTCTCCCTGCCGGCCTACCCGTGGGAGCGGATCACGTACTCCGTACGTCCGGTGTGACGCCCGGAGCGATCCGCTCCCACTCCCGCTCACCGCGTCAGCCGGCCGCGCCCACCGCGCCCGCGCCCAACGCTCCCGCTGTGCCGCTCCTTCCCCGGCGACCGGGGAAGGAGAAGTGCAGCGTCGCCATGGCCACCCGGCGCGCCTGCTCGTCCTCGACCCACGCCGTGAAGACCCCGGTCCGCCTGCCGATGCGCACCGGCTCGATCCTGGCGCGCAGCGGACCGGGCTCGACGGCCTCCAGAAAGCTGATACTGCTCGAACTCAGCACCGCCGACGGCGTCCTGCCCAGGTAGGCGCTCACGGTCAGGTACGCGGACACGTCGGCGAAGGCGAAGATGGCCGGTCCGGAGACCGTGCCTCCGGGCCGGACCGACAGGCTTTCCGCGTCGGTGGTGAACAGCACCCCGTCCGGCGTCACCTCGGCGACATCGATGCCCCGCCGGTCCGGCATGAACTCCCTCAGCAGCGAGCGGACCTCTGCCGTGGTGAGAATCGGCCGGTCATCCATGGGTCCCCGCCTCCATCGTGTCGAACAGCTCCGACAGGGCCACTCCCAGCCGGGCCGCCGTGCCGTACTTGAACAGCAGCGTCGGGCTGAGCCGCAGCCCGAGCGAGGTCTCCAGCCTGTTGCGGAGCTCCAGGGACATCAGCGAGTCCAGGCCGAGGGCCTTCAGCGGAACGTCCCGGTCCAGCCGGCCGGGGTCGACGCGCAGCACTTGCGCCGCCTCACGACGCACCGCCTCCTCCAGCAGGGGGCGCCGCTGCTCGGGCGGCACCTCGCGCAGTCCGCTCTTCACCGCGGTCCGCTCGGCCGTCGCCAGCGACTGCCAGCTGGCCAGCGCGGCGGCCGCGGGGTACGTCTCCAGCCACCGGCGCGCGTCGAGCGCGACATGGGCGACCACCGCCTCGTCGCTCTCGATGAACGACCGGAGGGCCCGCCAGCAGGCGTCGACGGGGAGGCTGCCCATACCGCGGTCGGCGAGACGGTCACCGCGACCGGCCGCGCGGGCCGCGAGACCCACGCCGGACACCGGACCCCACTGCACGCTCAGACCGGGCAGGCCCGCAGCCCGGCGCTCGGCGGCCAGCGCGTCCAGACCGCTGTTGGCCGCGGCGTAGGCCGCCTGGCCGGCAGTACCGACGAAGGCGGCGGCCGACGAGAAGAGCACGAAGAGGTCCAGCCCGTCGGTGGCCGTGAGCTCGTGGAGTACCCGGGCGCCGTCGGTCTTCGGGCGCAGCACCCGTTCGATCCGCGCGGCGTCGAGACTGCCCAGGGTGGCGTCGTCGAGGATGCCCGCGGCGTGGAAGACACCGCGCAGCGGAGGCAGGGTGTCCCGGATCTCGTCCAGCACCGCACCCATGCGCTCCCGGTCCGCCACGTCGGCGGACCACACGCCGACGCGGACGCCACGGGCGCGCAGGGCGTCGATCCGGTCCGGGTCACCGGGTGCGGACCGGCCCAGCAGCGCGAGCGCGCCCGCCCCGTTCTCCGCCAGGTACTCCGCCAGGGAGAGGCCGAGCGAGCCGAGGCCGCCGGTGATCAGATAGCTTCCCCGGGCCCGGAAGCGGCCGTCCGGCAGCGGCTTCGGCACCACGGTGGAGCACTCGGCGGGAGCGGTGAGCACGACCTTGCCTATGTGCTCGCCCCGCGACATGGTCCGGAAGGCCGTCTCCGCGTCGGCGAAGCCCCACTCCCGGACCTCGGGCGGCGTCAGCACACCGCTCTCCACCCGGTCCCACACGGCCCGCAGCACACGGGCGAACCGCTCGGGGCGCCGGCGCAGCATGCCGGCGATGTCCACGGCGGTGAACGAGAGCGACTTGGCGAAGGCACCCAGACCGACGGAGGTGTCCGCGTAGATGTCTCGCTTGCCGACCTCCACGAACCTGCCGTCCTCCGCCAGGACTTCCAGCCCGACCGCGATGGCGGCCCCCGCCAGCGAGTTGAGGACGACGTCCACGCCCCGGCCGCCGGTAGCGCCACGCACCCCCGCGGCCCAGTCGAGCCCGCGGGAGTCGAAGACGTGCTCGACGCCCAGTCCACGCAGGTGGGCGCGCTTCTCCTCGGTCCCCGCCGTGGCGATCACGGTGGCTCCGGCCGACCGGGCGACCTGCAGGGCGGCGAGGCCGAGTCCGCCGGTGGCCGAGTGGATCAGCACGGTCTCCCCGGCCTCGATCCGCGCCACGTCGATCAGCGCGTGCCAGGCCGTCACCATCACCATCGGCAGAGCCGCCGCCCGCGCGGGGCTCAGCCGCGGGGGCAGCGGCACCACGTGCCGTGCGTCCACCAGGGCGTGGGTGGCCAGCGAACCGAAGCCGCCCGCGACGACCCGGTCACCGACCAGGACCCCCGTCACCCCCGGTCCCACCGCCGTCACGGTGCCCGCGCAGTCGAGCCCCAGCAGTTCGCGGTCGGCGGACTCGTCCGGGTAGACGCCCATCGCCTTCATCACGTCGATGAAGTTGACCGACGCCGCCTCCACCGCGATCTCCACCTGTCCCGCGGCCGGCGCCGACCGGTCCAGGGGCCGGCGCTGGAGCGAATCGAGGCTTCCCGGCCTGGCCACCTCCAGACGGAACGCCTGGGCGCCCGTACCGGTGCGCCAGGGCGCGGGGGTTCCCGGCAGGCCGCCCTGCGAGCGCCGTCCGACCAGCCGCTCGCCCTTGCGCAGGCGTACCCTGTCCTCGGTCGCCGCCAACTCCTCCGCCAGCTCGTCCGCCGAGTCCGCCGACAGCTGGTCCACCTCGATCAACCGGGCGCCCAACTGCGGGTATTCGGCCTGCACGACGGCGAGGAAGCCGGGGTAGAGACCGGCTCCGGGACCACCCTCGCGCACCACGGCGGCCAACCGGGCCGACGGGTTCTCCTCGAGGCACCTCTGGATCAGAGCGGTCAGCTCGACGAGGCCCGCCCGCCCGTCCTCCGGGGCGACGAACACCACGGTGTCCGCCTCGGCCAGGGCGTCGAGACCCACCGCGTCGGGCAGCAGATCCGTCCGCCGGCAGGCGACCGTCCTGGCCGGTGCGTCCTTCTCCTCGCGCTCGCACGGTTCGAAGACCATCCGGTAGACGTCGGCGGCGATGTCGTCCTGCCCGGATTCGACCGGCAGTTCGGCGAGCACCAGTCCGTCGACGCGGCCGACCGGAGCACGGTCCGCGTCGAACACGTCGAGGTCGAAGCCGTCCGCCCGACGGCGCGCGTACACCCACAAGCGGCTCGCGCCGGTGGCGGCGACCAGCGCCGAGCCGATCGCCACCGGGACCGACGGCCCGTCACCCGCCGCCAGGGCCGCCTGGAGGACACCGTCCCACAGCACCGGGTGCAACGCCGCCACGAGATCTCCGGAGCGGCTTCCGGCCGGCAGTTCCAGCTCGACCAGCGCCTCGCCGTCTCCGGCGTACGCCCGCGTCACCGTCCGGAAGGCCGGTCCGTAGCCCAGACCCCGCAGGGCGCAGCCCCGGTAGAACGCGTCGGCGTCCTGCGCCTCCACGGCGAGCAGGTGCTCCGGAAAGGCCCGGAACTCCGCCGGGGCCCCCCAGGAAGCCAGGGCCCGGCAGTGCCGGGTCCACCCCGTCTCGTGGGCGGACGCCACCGTCAGTACGCCCGCGTCGCCGGCTCCGCGCCGCCAGGTGACGGCGAGCCCGGCCGGCTCGTCACCCAGCACCAGCGCCGAGGGCAGCTCGACGTCCCGCAGCAGGACCGGTCCGTCCGCGGTGCCGGCCAGCGCGTGCTGGAGCAGCGCCAGACAGCCGCCGGCCGGGAAGAGGACCAGGTCGTGCACGCGGTGATCGGCCAGCCAGGGGTGTGCCTCCACGGCGAGCGGGACGGTCCCCTCCCACACCCCGTGAGCCGTCGACGGGGTCAGCGACAGAGCCAGCCGCCCGTTCGCCGCGCCACGGCCCCGGGCGGGCTTCACCCAGTGCCGCACGCTCTGGAACGGGTACGGCGGTGCGCCCTCCGACGGACGGCTCGCCGGTCGCGGCCCGCGGGCGTCCAGCCCCGAGACGTACGCCTCGCCGAAGGCACGGAGCAGGTCCCGGTGTTCGCCCTCGTCGCGGCGCAGGGTGCCGAGCACGACCGGCGGCTCGGCGCGGACCCCGCCGATCTGCCGCAGCGCCGTCCCGAGTCCGGGGTGGGGGCTGACCTCGACGAAATGCGTCACCCCGCGGTCGAGCAGCTGCTCCACCGCCTCGGCGAGCCGGACCCGGCTCCGCAGGTTCCTCGCCCAGTACCCGGCGTCCACCTCGGTGCCGTCGAGGCCGGCGAGATCCACGGTCGACATCATCGGCAGGTGCCCGCGGCGGGGGCGTACCGGTGCCAGGGCCGTCTGGATCACCTCCGTGAGGGAGTCGATCTGCGGACTGTGCGATCCGTAGTCGACGTCCACCAGGCGGCAGAACACCTCGTCGGCCTCAAGGATCTCCTTGAGCAGCAGGACGGAGTCCGCGTCCCCGGACAGCACACAGGAACGGGGGCCGTTGTGCACGGCCAGTTCGACCAGGCCCTCGAAGCCCTCCAGCGCGGCCAGGGCTTCGGCGGCGCTCAGGTCCACCGCCAGCATCCGGCCCTGCCCGGCGACCCGCCGCAGCAGTTCACTGCGCCTGCTGACGACGAGTGCGCCGTCCTCCAGGGAGAGGGCCCCGGCCACCGTGGCCGCGGCGATCTCGCCCTGGCTGTGGCCCAGTACGAGGTCGGGCCGCACCCCGGTGTCGGTCCACGCGGCGGCGAGCGAGACCGACATGGCCCACAGCGCGGGCTGTATCCGGTCCACCGCCGCCGAGGCTTCGGCACCGGTCACCAGGGCGCGTACGTCCCAGTCGACGTGCCGGGCGAGCGCCTCGGCGCACCGGTCCATGGCGCGGGTGAACGCGGTGTTGTGCCCGTAGAGGCCCGCGCCCATCCCGGCCCACTGGGCGCCCTGTCCCGGGAAGACGAACGCGACCTTGCCGACCTCCCGCGCCCGGCCCGCGGCGGCCTCGAACAGCTCGGGGCCGATCAGGGCGCGCCGCTCGGTGAAGTGGTCGCGGTGCCATGCCAGCGTCCCGGCCAGCTCCCGGGCGGACACGCCCGCGTCGATCCGCTCGCGCACGTCCTCGGCCCGTCGGACCAGCGCGGACTCGGTGTGGGCGCTGAGCGGCAGCAGGAACGGCTCGGACGCCGGGGCGGATCCGGAGGACGGGATCTGCTCGGATGACCGGACCGGCTCGGACGACGAGGCCGGTTCGGCTCGTGCCGCCGGCGGCGGGCCGGTCAGGACCGCGTGGGCGTTGGTGCCGCCCCAGCCGAAGGAGTTGACCCCGATGTGACTGTCCGGGGCGAGGGGCAGGGGCTTCCTGGCGACGGCGAGGTTCAGTCCCTCGAAGTCGATGGCCGGGTTCAGCTCCTCGGAGTGCAGGCTGGCGGGTACGACACCGTGCTCCAGCGCCAGCACCGACTTGATCACCCCGGCCAGGCCCGCGGCCGGTTCGAGGTGGCCGATGTTGGTCTTGACCGATCCGATGTGCAGGGGGCCGGCCTCACGGGCCCTGCCCAGCACCTCGCCCAGCGCGGACGCCTCGGCCGTGTCGCCCCGCACCGTGCCGGTGCCGTGCGCCTCGACGTACGCGAGCTTGTCGAGGGGCACCGCTCCGGAACCGTACGCCCGGCGCAGGAGATCGCGCTGAGCCGCCGGATTCGGCGTCACCAGACTGTCCCCGCCGCCGTCGTTGTTCACCGCGCTGGCGACGATCACGGCACGCACCCGGTCGCCGTCGCGCAGCGCCCTGTCCAGCCTCTTCAGATACACCGCGGCCACGCCCTCGCCACGGACGAAGCCGTCCGCCCCCGCACCGAAGGCGTGGCAGCGCCCGGTCGGCGACAGCCCACCGAAGTGAGTGAGTCCGATGGTCACTTCCGGCGTCAGCATCAGATTGGACCCGCCGACGAACGCCGCGTCGACCTCTCCGTGCCGGAGCGCCTGGCACGCCTGGTGCAGGGCCACCAGCGAGGACGAACAACTGCTCTCGACGGTGAGGCTGGGCCCGGTCAGGCCGAGCACGTAGGACACCCGGGAGGAGAGGATGTCGAGCGAGTTGCCGACGATGCTGTGCTGGGTCGCACCCGCGCCGGCATCCTTGCGGAGCAGCTCGTAGTCGTGCCAGAGGCCGCCCATGTAGACCCCGGTGCGCGATCCGCGCAGCCCGGAGGCCGGCTCGCCCGCGTCCTCCAGGGCACGCCACACCGTCTCGAGCATCAGCCGCTGCTGCGGGTCGAGCACCTCGGCCTCACGCGGCGAGATCCCGAAGAACTCGGCGTCGAAGAGGTCCACCCCGTCGAGGAATCCGCCGACGCCCTGGATCTCCCGGGTCGGATCGACCACGTCCGCCGGGTCCCAGCGGTCGGCCGGCACCTGCCCCACCGCGTCGCGGCCGTTGATCAGCAGTTCCCAGAACCTGTGCAGATCCGGAGCCTGCGGGAACCTGCCGGCCATGCCGACGATCGCGACGGGATCAGTACGGATGTCGTCCAATGTCCCTCCCAGGAAGGCGAATCGCCACCGGGGTCCTATCCTGAGGTGCTCACGCGATCTTGTCGAGGCATGAGCGGGCAGTTGCGTTCACGGGTTGGGGAACTCGGAAAGTTTCACGGCGACCGCCGCCGCACAGCCCGATGGTGACGCGATGTCATGGAGTAGCCAGCCGAAGGGGGAGACCGGCCTGTCACCGGCTCCGACGTGGTCCGACGACGCCTCGCGGCCGAATCCGGTGCCCAGTCCCTTGAGATAGGCCTCCTTGCGCGCCCACACCCGGGCGAAGGCCGCCGGGCGGGTGGCCGCGTCGTGAGCGGCCAGCTCGCGCTGTTCCAGCGGGGTCAGCAGATCCGCCGTCCGGTCGGCCGTCCTGAGGCCGGGCACCTTCTGGACGTCCACGCCCACCGGCGCGGCGGCGAAGGCCAGCAGTACCTCTCCGCCGCTGTGGCTCAGCGAGAAATGCACCGGGTCCCCCGGCACCGCGGGTCTGCCGTGCGGCCCGTCGCAGCACGGACAGCTGTGCCGGACGAACCGGACGTCCTCCGGCTCCATGGACAAGTACCCGCCCAGCAGGAGGCGAAGGGCCGTGTGGGCCGCGAGGTATTCCCGCCGCCGCGTCCCCTTCATGCCTGATGCCCGGGCCAGCTCCGCCCCGTCCAGCACGCTTTCGTCGATCACGCCGTCATCGGCGCTCAGGGACCAGAGATGAGGCCCTTCCGCGGCCGACGGGCGCCCGAGAGCCCCGGGCACCCGTCCCGTGAACGTCTCGGCGGTGCGGACGCCCTGCGCGGCCGAGGTCAACGATGCCATCTCCTTCGTTCCCCGGGGAGCCGGTCCGGGCTTCTCGGCCGCCACCAGGTACGGGTGCTCAGAGCACGCGCCGCATCCAGCCGTGCTTGTCCTCGGCGCGACCGTACTGGATGTCCAGGACGTGGTCGCGCAGCGCCATGGTGTGCTTGCCGGGAGTGCCGTCCCCGACGGTGAACTCGTAACCCTCGCCCTTGAATCCGATCATCGGTGTGATCACCGCGGCCGTGCCGGCCGCGAACACCTCGGTGATGCTGCCGTCCGCGGCCCCCGACCTCAGCTCGCCCAGGCTGACCGACCGCTCCTCGGGGGTCAGTCCGAAGTCGGCTGCCAGGCTCAGGACGGTGTCCCGGGTGACGCCCTCCAGGATGGTGCCGAGAGCGGGGGTGACGAGGCGGCCGTCCGCGGTGATCAGGCACACGTTCATGGTGCCGGACTCCTCCAGGTTGTCCTCACCCGCGCTGTCCAGGTACATGACCTGGTCGCAGCCGTGCTCCTGCGCCTCGATCTGCGCGGCCAGGCTCGCCGCGTAGTTGCCGCCGCACTTGGCCGTTCCCGTACCGCCCTTGGCCGCGCGGGTGTACTCGCTGCTGATCCACAGCGTGACGCCGGTGACGCCCGAGGGGAAGTACGGGCCGGCGGGGCTGGCGATGACCGAGTAGGTCACCTGGGCGGCGGGCCGCACACCCAGGAACGCCTCCGAGGCGAACATGAACGGCCGGAGGTAGAGGCTCTCTTCACCGGTGGCCGTCGGAACCCAGGACTCGTCCGCGCGCACCAGCTCCGCGACGCTGGTGAGGAAGTCCTCCTCGGGCAGCTGGGGCAGCGCCAGCCGCGCGGCGGAGCGGGCGAAACGCCGCGCGTTGGCGTCCGGGCGGAACAGCCAGACGCTGCCGTCGGCGTGACGGTAGGCCTTCATGCCCTCGAAGATCTCCTGCGCGTAGTGCAGCACCGCCGCACTGGGGTGCAGGGAGAACGGCACCAGCGGGCCGATCTTGTGGTCCTGCCAACCACTCGCCGGCGTCCACACCGCCGAGGCCATGTGATCGGTGAAGAAACGGCCGAATCCCGGTGCGGCGAGGATGTTCGCGCGCTCGGCCTCAGGAGTGGGATTCGTCGTCCGGGAGAGAGGAAAGTCGGTAGTCATTGCCGAATCCTAACGACAAAGTGGTTTGTCCCCAGAGGGAGATGGCGGTGGGTCCAGGAAGTGGTGCACGAATCCCACGATCCGGGAGGGTTCGTCCCGGAAGCGATTTCGAAGACCCGCATTGCGCGTCCATGAACGGATTGCTACCGGCCCGATCCAGCCGAAAGTCCTGAGGGTCGTACCCGGGCGGCGTCCGGTCATTCCCGCCGGGCGCGGGCCGCCCGGCGGGAATGACCGGACTGCCGACCCCGGCCTACACCGTTCCCAGCCGAGCGAGTTGCCGCAGCGGGGCCGACCGCCCGGCGCGCGGCACCGTCCACAGGGTCTGGCCCCGCACCCCCCAGTCGGCCAGCAGGGCGTTCGCGGCCATGAATCCGCTGGTGGCGGCCCGCTCCATCAGGGCGACCGGCAGTTCGGTACGGACCAGGTCGCCGGCGACCACCACGGCCGGGTCGGGTGTGCGTACGGCGGGACGGTCGCGGTAGCCGCCCACCGGGAAGTGCGGGCAGTCCGCCCGCCACTCGTGCCGGGAGTCCACCACCCGGACACCCGAGGTCTCCGGGTAGATCCGGTGCAACTGGCGTACCACCTCGGCCTGTACGGCCGACCGGTCCGCGTCGGGCGCCACCGCGTAGGCATGCAGCTCCACCACCGAACCGCCGGTGCGGCGGGACCAGCGCAGGGCCTCGCCCTCCCAGCGCTCCAGGACGCTCACGTTGTCCAGCGGGCCGTACCCGCTGGTGCCGAGGAAGCCCGGGCGGTCCGCCGCCACGGGCCGCTCCAGCCAGAGCCGCGACACCAGGAACGGCGGCGCGGTACGCAGCCTCGCCAGCCGGCCGCGCCACCGGCCGTCGCCGAGCCCGGGGGAGGCCGCGACCAGCCGTCGCAGCCCGCCGGAGTCGAGCGCCAGCACCACCGCGTCCCGGTGGGCCGTACGGCCGTCAGCCGTGACGTCGAGCCCGCCGTCGGCGGAGGGGGTCACGCTCTCCACCGCCGACCCGGTCCGCACCCGCACCCCGTGCTTCTCCAGGTACCCGTGGAGCGGATCCCAGAGGGCCTGCGGGAACGGTTCGGCCGGTACGTCGAAGAGCAGCCCCTCGCTGGAGCCGAGGAAGTAGATGTGGAACATCAGCACGAGCTCGGCGGCGGAGAGGTCGCCCGGATCGGCGAAGAAGCTCCGGGAGAACACCTCGAAGGCCAGGTGGTGCGCGGCCTCGGGGAAGCGGACCCGGGCCAGGAAGTCGCGGGCGCTGACCCCGTCCAGCCGCTCGTACACCTGCGGTACGCGCACGTCGAGCAGCGGCAGCGCGGCGCGCGGGTTCATCCGCAGCAGATCGCGCGCCCCGAAGGAGGGGCTGAGGGCGACGAACCCCATCGCACTGAGCGGCGGGGTGCGCGGTACCCGCGCGAAGCTGTCGTACATCCCGCCACTGTGCCGCAGCGGATAGTCCGGCACGGCCGTGAGCGACTCCAGCCCGGGATCGACCCGGCGGAGCAGCCCGCGCAGGTTGTAGTACTGGCGGAAGAAGGCGTGGAAGCCCCGGCTCATGGTGACCGAGGAGCCGTCCGCCAGCTCCGTGGACCACCCCGCGAGCCGCCCGCCGAGCGTCGCCTCCCGTTCGTGGAGCGTGACCCGCGCGCCGCGCTCGGCCAGCAGGGTGGCCGCCGCGAGCCCCGCGATGCCGCCACCGATCACCGCCACCGACGGGGCCCCGCCGTCGAACCGCGCGCGGCCCTCCGGGGCCCGGAGCACCTCGGCCCGCCGGTCACGGCCGTGCCGCCGGGCGTCCTGCGCACGGTGGCCGTCCAAGGCCTTGGCTCCCGGCCGCCTCACCCGGCGTCCTGGGACCGGCGCGGCGCCCGGGCGACGAAGGTGTGGGTGATTCCGGTCTGCCAGCCGGGCAGCGGCAGCACCCGCACCTCCTCGAATCCGGCGAGGCCGATCCGCTCGGCGAAGGCCGGTGCCGTGTCGAAGGCGAGCACGCTGTGCCACAGATGGCGGTAGAGCTCCCCGTCCCCCGTGGCCCGGCCCAGCGGCATCACCACCGAGCGGCAGACCGCACTCCACAGCGCCCGGTGCGTCCGGCCCTCCGACAGGGCGTACTCGTGCACCACCAAACGCCCTCCCGGGGATAGGAGTTCACGGGTCGCGAGGAGCGTGGCGTCCGGATCGGTGACGTTGCGGAAGAGATAGGCGGCGAACACGGCGTCGAAACGGCCGCCGACCGCGCCGCCGTCCCGTCCCGCCCCCGCACCCGACGCCAGCGCCTCCGCCGGGGAGTGCACGAACCTGACGTGGGCGGGCCACTCCTTCGCGGCGGCCTGCGCGAGCATGCCCGCCGACGCGTCGACGGCCACGATCTCCGCGTACGGAGCGGCGGCCAGCAGGGCCGCGGTGGAGGCGCCCGTACCGCATCCCAGGTCGAGCACCCGGAGCCCCGCCCCGCCGTGCGGCAGCCCGAGCCTGCGGGCCGAGCGGCGCAGATGGGCGTGGTAGCCGGGATTGGCCGCCACCAGACGGTCGTAGGCGAGGGAGGCGTGGTCGAACGCGGAGGACAGCTCGGCGTCGTGCAGCAGGGTCATGGCGTGGTCATTCCTCATCGGGCAGGTGGGGGAGGGCGGAGGCGGGGGCAGGGTGTGCGGGGGAGAACCGGCGGGCGCGGAAGGGGAGTTCGGCGACGGTCCGGAGCATCGGGACGACGGGGGTACGGAGCCCGACGAGCAACTCCTCGCGCAGCGGGGCCGATCCGTCCAGGAAGCGGAGCAGCCGCGCGGGGGGAACGGAGCGGAAGAGGCCGGTGAAGAAGGCGGCGCCGTCCACTCGCCCGGTGTCCAGGGCACGCAGCATGACCGCGTCCATGGCGAGGGACCGGGCGCGGTAGGGGGACGGTGTCCGCGGTGGCTCCCCCGCCCGCAGCGACGCCGCCAACGACCGGGTCTGACGCTGCACGGCGCTGAAGGTGTAGCCGGTGGAGGGCCGGGTGGCGCCGCCCGCCGTACCGACCCGGAACACCGACCGCCCGGCGCGCGGCGGGAAACGCCCGTCCGTCATGGGGATCACGCCGTGCTCGGTCGCGGAGACGCGGTAGGGCGACGCGCCGAGGACCTGGCGGAGATGCTGGTCCAACGCCCGTGCGTACGCGCCGGGTTCGAGAGGGGCGCGGGAGAACTCCGTGTACTCCACCAGGGCCGAGCGCGCGTCCAGCGGGAGCACGTAGGCGAAGGACAGACCGTGGCGCGGCTGCGGGGTCCGGAAGTCCATGAGATCGGCGGTGTCCGGCTCGAACACCGGACGCCCGGTGTGCACGAACCAGCCGGTGAAATGCTGGAGGAGTGTGGTCCTGGCGGCCGGCAGACGGCCGGGCGGGCGCGAGTCGAAGACGTACCGCCCGGTCACGACGGTACGGCGGCCCCGGGCGTCCTCGCCGACCACCTCACCGCCACCCCCGGCCGCGTCGCGCACCGCCCGTACGGTCAGGTCCACGCGCCCGAAGTCCCCGGCCGAGTCCAGCCTCCGGTCGACCAGCCCGGTGAAGGCGTCGGACCGGAGCATCTTGTAGCGGAGCGGGGAAGCCGCCGCCACCGTGGCCGAGCCGTCGGCGGCGCGCACCCGGAGCCGCTGCCACGACGCGGACACCGCCGCGTCGAACTCGCCGCCCGGCGGCTCCCAGAAGCACCAGGTGCGGGGCGGCGGCCGGAGCGGCCCGGGCGGGGCGTCGACCAGGAGGACGGAGAGCGGCACCCGCGCGCCCGGTGCGCACAGGCGGTACGCGAGCGACAGGCCGGCCGCTCCAGCGCCCACGATGACCACGTCGGCGTACGGCAAGGGGGACGCTCTTCTCCTCCGGCAGGGGCGGACGGGCGGGTGTTCTCGGGCCGTCCGCGGACGGGCGGACGGGCGGCGGCAGGACGCGCCGGTCACGGCGGTACGGGCCGTCGTCCGCGGCCGAGCCGGTGCTGCCGCCGATACTTCCGCAGCCGGAGGCCCCCCGGACGCATCCGACGCGCCGGTGTCGCGCGTCGGATGCGCCCGGGCGCGGCGGGACCGCGGAACGCCGCCCCGCCCGGCCCGCCCGCGGAACGCCGTCCCTTTCCGCCCCGTCAGCCACCGATCTCGGCGGTGATCGCCTCCCACACCCCCTGCGGCGGCGGGAGGGGAAGATCGGCCGCGGTCACCGCGCGGGCGGCGGCCACCACGGCACCGAGCGCCTCGAACTCGGCGCGGCAGTCCGCGCACCGGCGAAGGTGCTCCACCGCGGGGCCGTCGCGTGCGGACCGGTGGCCGAGAGCCAACTCCGTCAGGTCGTCCTCGTGGACGTGGTGCGCCATGTGCACCTCCCTCGGACCTGTTTCGCCCCGGGACCGCCGTCCGGACGCACCGGCGGCCGTTCCGGACGGCGGGCGCGACGCCGGGCGGGTGGCGCCCTGTCAGCGCAGCTCGGGGGCGGCGGCCGTGAGCGACCGGCGCATCCGCACCAGGCCCCGGCGGGCGTGGCTCTTGACGGTTCCCAGCGGCAGGCCCGTCCGTTCGGCGATCTGCACCTGGGTGAGGTCGTCGAAGAAGGCCATGCAGAGGATGTGCCGCTGCACCGCGGGGAGTTTGCACAACTCCTGGACGACCAGAACCCGGTCGAGCACCGTGGTCTCCGGCCCGGCCCCCTCGGTGCCGCGCACCTGTTCCCGGGCGGCGGACGCGGCGGCAAGCTCGCCGCGCCGGGTGCGCGCGGCCAGGGCGTCGGCGACCTTGCGCCGGGTGATGCCGACCAGCCACCCGGGCAGCGGCCCGCGCTCCGGGCGGTACCCCGCACGCCCCCGCCACGCCGCCAGGAACACCTGCTGGGTGACGTCCTCGGCCTCGCGGGAATCGCCGAGGGAGCGCGCGGCCAGCGTGTGGACCAGGGTGCCCCATCGCTGGAAGACCCCGGCGAAGGACTCCGCGTCACCTCTGAGGAGCCCATCCGCCAGTTCTGCTGCGGCGCGGTCCTCGTCCTCGCTACGCTCCTGCGCGGGCGTGCGGGCCGGAGCCCGTGGCGCGCGATGCCCCACCGGTACGTCGATTGCGGTCATCGGAGTCCCTCCTCGTCGGGAACCAGGGAGCCCAGGACCGGGGAAGCCCGAGCCCGGGAAGCCCCGAGCCCGGGCGGCAGAGGGCCGCGAAGGCCACACCGCCACCCGGTCCGGAACGCCAACGGCCCGCCGGAGCCGTGGTGTTCCGTTGGTGTCAGACAACCCAACTCCTTGCCGGTGCGGCAACATGCGTCGTTTCTGCGTCGTATCGTGGGTGCATGGACGCATCGATTCGCGGGCGCGCGGAAACGACGGACCCCGGGAGCACGGACGTACTGGACCCCGGGAGCACGGACGCGCCGGACCCCGGGAGCGCGGACGAATCCGGTGCCGGCGCCCCCCGCCCGGCCGGGTACGACGGAGGGCTGACCACCGGAGCCGTCGCGCGGCTGCTGGGTGTCGCCCCCACCACCCTCCGTTCCTGGGAGCGCCGCTACGGCATCGGGCCGGCCGAACGCGAAGGCGGCCGGCACCGGCGCTGGACCTCCGGTGACGTCGAACTCCTCATGCGCATGTGCGACTTCACCAGCTCCGGGCTGCCGCCGGCCGAGGCCGCCCGGGCCGCGCTCGCAGCCGCGCCCGGTGCCGCCGCGGGCGCGCCCGCGGGAGCCGGCCCGCCCCGGCCCGCGCCCGCCCGCCCGTCCACGGCCCCCGGCGCCCTCCCGGTCGGCCGCGGGCGCACGGAGGCCCGGGGACTCGCGCGGGCGGCCGTCCGTCTGGACGCACGCGCGGTGGAGGAACTGCTCGCCCGCGCCCTGGACCGGCACGGGCTCGTGGCCGCCTGGGACGAGGTCATCATGCCGACCCTGAACGCCGTGGGCCGCAGATGGGAGAGCTCCGGCGAGCGGTACGTCGAGGTGGAGCACCTGCTCTCCTGGCACGTCTCCACCGCGCTCCGGCGCGCCGCCGCTGGCCCGCCGCCCGCGCGCGGCACCGCCGTCACACTGCTCGCCTGCGCACCGGACGAGAACCACACGCTGCCGTTGGAGGCCCTCACCGCCGGACTGATGCAACGCGGCCTGCCGGTAAGGATGTTCGGGGCGGCCCTGCCGATCGATGCCCTCGAGGAGGCCGCCCGGCGCACCGGTCCGGTCGGCATCGTCCTCTGGTCGCAGGGCCGTTCGACGGCGAGCCGGCCGCTGGCCCAGCGGATCGCCTCCATCGAATGGGGGGTACGCGGCGCCCGCACCGCCCCGACCGTGCTGCTCGCCGGCCCCGGCTGGGCGGGTCACCAGCCGGACGGCGTGCTGCGCCCCACCAGTCTGGCCGAGGCGCTCGCCCTGCTGTCGGCGCTCGCCTCCCGCTGAACCGGGCACGGCCTGCGGCGCGCCGCGCCGGACACCGGCCCCCGGGCGGCGGCCGGGGCGCCGGCGCTGCATGATGGACGCGGCCGTGCACGGTGAAGGTTCGGCGCGGCCGCACCGAACGACGACGGGACACACCATGCCGCTCAAGGGCGAGTACGAGCCCAGCCCCACCCAGTGGGTGCGTGACCAGGTCGAGTTGTACGAGAGTTCCGGCGGGACACAGGGCACCACGATGCGCGACATGCCGGTCGTCGTGCTCACCACCAAGGGCGCCCGCAGCGGGAAGATCCGCAAGTCCGCGCTGATGCGCGTCGAGCACGACGGCAGCTACGCGGTGGTCGCCTCGCTCGGCGGGGCTCCGAAGCACCCGGTCTGGTACCACAACGTCACCGCCGACCCCCGGGTCGAGCTCCAGGACGGGCCGGTCCGGCAGGACATGGTCGCCCGTGAGGTGACGGGGGACGAGAAGGCCCTGTGGTGGGAGCGCGCGGTCGAGGCGTTCCCCGACTACGCCGACTACCAGAAGAAGACGGACCGGGTGATCCCCGTCTTCGTCCTGGAGCCCGCGCCGACCCCGCACTGATCCGCGCGACCGCCTCGTACGGAAGGGGCCGCGCTTTTACGTGGAGCGGCCGCCTCTCACGAGGCGGCACCGCTCTCACGGCAGCAGCCTCGGCGACCGCCTGGCCGCCACGTCCTCCACCCAGCCGAACACGGCGACGGCGACGGCGATCAGCGGCCAGGCGACCGCGAACTGCAACCACGTGCTGCCCAGCGGCAGATGCTCCTCCAACGACGGAACCTGCCACATGAGGTCGATCACCACCACGCTCAGCATCAGTGCGACCTCGTGCCACAGATAGATCGTCACCGCGCGGGAGTTGAAGACACGTACCACTCGCCCGAGGAACCGGCCGCGCCCGGACGAGGCCGAGGTGCCGGGCCGCAGCCGCAGCAGCAGCGTGACCGCTCCGCCGGACCAGAGCGTCTGGGCGAGCGGTATGTCGTCCAAGTCGTAGCTCCCGTCGGCCCGGTGGGCCAGAGCCCACCACGCGCCCGCCGCCATCAGCCCCGCCGCCACCGCGACGACCCGTCCCGGCCGGACCCGGTCCAGGGTGCCGTCGCGGTGTGCGAAGCCCAGCAGCCAGCAGAAGAGGAAGACCGACAGATCGCTGATCCCGCTCCCCAGGCGGCCGTCCGGTATCTGCCATACCTTTCCCAGCAGTACCGCCGGGACGAGCGAAAGCCCCAGGACAGGCAGGGGCCACCGGGAGAACGGGCGCAGCAGTACGGGGGAGAGCAGTACGAGCCACAGATAGGTCCGCAGGTACCAGAGGACCGCCCACCCCTGCTCGCCCCAGGCGCTGCCCGGCGGATCGCCCACCGGCAGCACCCAGTACAACGCGTCCGGGCCCGGCACCCACCCGTGCAGCACCATCGCCGCGCCGAACAGCAGCCCGAACACCCAGAGCGGTACCAGGAGTCGGCGCATCCTGCCGCGGATCACCGACCACGCCGGCCGCTCCAGCGAGCGCGCCATCAGCGAACCCGCGAGCGCGAACATCACGCCCATGGACGGGAACACGAACCCCAGCCAGGGCCACCCGAAGGTGTGGTAGACGACCACGCGGACCAGTGCCAGGGCGCGCAGGGCGTCGAAGTACGGGTCGCGGCCCCCGGTCCGCGCCGCCCTCCCCTTGTGGGCCCGCGTGCCCGGCGCGGGTCGGGTCGGTGTGGCCGTCCTGCGGTGCGCGCCGGTCATCGGTACGTCTCCGTGGGTGCGCCCGGGACGGCCACCGCACCGGTGCGTTTCAGCTTCTGCCAGCGCAGCCGGCCGCCGGTGAGCGCGGTCAGGGCGGAGTGGATCAGAACCAGGTACATCATCTGCCGGTAGGCGAGTTGCTGGAGCGGCAGCATCAGCAGGTAGCGGTACTTCTCCCGGTCCAGCCGGAACGCGTAGGCCGCGCAGACCAGTTGGACGCCGAGTACGGCCAGCCACGCCAGCAGTGAGCCCTTGAAGTCGACGAAGAGCATCGCGTAGAGCGTGAACACGTCGATGAGCGGGGCGAGGAGCGGGGTGAGGATCTGGAAGAGCACCACCAGCGGCATCCCGATCCGGCCGAACCGGCCGGAGGATCCCCGGTCGGCGACCGAGCGGCGGTGCTTCCAGAGAGCCTGCATGGTGCCGTAGCTCCAGCGATAGCGCTGGCGCCACAACTGGCCGAAGGAGGAAGGTGCTTCGGTCCACGCCCGGGCGTGCTCGGCGTAGACGACCCGCCATCCCGCCCGGTGCAGGGCGATCGTGATGTCCGTGTCCTCGGCGAGCGTGTCCTCGCTCATCCCGCCGGCCTGGAGCACAGCCTCACGGCGGAACGCCCCGATCGCGCCGGGGATGGTGGGCATGCAGCCGAGCAGGTCGTACATGCGCCGGTCGAGGTTGAAGCCCATGACGTACTCGATGTGCTGCCACGCCCCGATCAGGGTGGAGCGGTTGCCGACCTTGGCATTGCCGGCCACCGCTCCGATCCCGGGGTCGGCGAACGGCTGGACCAGCCGCGCCACGGTGTCGGGTTCGAAGACGGTGTCGCCGTCCATCATCACCACCAGGTCGTGACGGGCCTCGCGGACACCGTTGTTGAGCGCCGCGGACTTGCCCGCGTTCTTTTGGCGGACCACCCTGACCTGCGGCAGGCCGAGCGACTCGGCCGTCTCCGCCGTCCCGTCCGTCGATCCGTCGTCGACCACGACGATCTCGATCGGATGGGTGCTCGCCGCCAGTGAGGTGAGCGTGCCCGCGATGCACTCCTTCTCGTTGTACGCGGGCACGACGACACTCACCGGGCGGACCACCTCGGGCCCCCAGGAGAACCGCCGCCGGTTTCGCCGCCGGTAGTGGCGCCCGGCGAGGAAGAACATGAGCCCGAACCTGCCGAGGACGGCGACACCGGCCACCGCGAGAAGCGTCGCCAGCGCCGGTACGGTCCACTCCGCCACGGCGACGGCCACGAGCAGCCCGCGGCCCTCCCAGACGGAGGCCGCGTCCGCGGTGTGGTGCGCCGCCTGTGCCGGATCGGACGCGCCGGCGGAGCCGCCGGACGGTGTGGGCGCCGCCGCGCCCGAGGCCTGCGCGGCCTGTTGCCGGGCACCGCTGACCGTGGTGAAGGTGTATCCGGCGGCCTTCATCTTCTTGATGTACGCGGGCAGCGCCCTCAGAGTCTGCGAGCGGTCGCCGCCGGCGTCGTGGAAGAGGACCGAGGCGCCCTTGCCGCTCGCGGGGGTGGCGCCCCGCACGATCGCGTCGACGCCCGGCGTCTTCCAGTCCTCGCTGTCGGTGTCGACGAAGACGCTGGTGTACCCCAGCGCCCCCAGCTTCTCGTACACCGGCCAGCTGTAGTCGTCGACGGCGTCCGGGGTGGAGGAGTAGGGGGCGCGGAACAGATTGGTGGTGATGCCCGCGGCCCCGGCCAGCGCGAGCTGCGTCTGGGCGATCTCGCGCTTCACCCGTCCCGCGCTCTGGTAGGAGAGGTCGACGTGCGTGAAGGTGTGGATGCCCACCTCGTTCCCGTCCGCGACGATTTTCCGCACCACGCCCGGATGGCGCGCGATCATGGAACCGACCAGGAAGAACGTGCCGGGCACGTCGTTGGCGTCGAGGACGTCGAGCACCTGCTCGGTCCACTCGGGGTCGGGCCCGTCGTCGAAGGTCAGGACGATCGTCCTGTCCGGTACGGACTCCGAGCGGGCCTTGCCGTCCCGGAAGCTCAGGAAGGGGCCGCCGTCCAGCACGCTCCGCGGCACCTCGTCCGAGGCGGCGCCCGAGCGCACCCGCTGGTCACCGCCGACCTCGGAGCGCAGATAGCCGTCCAGCAGCAGGGTGCTCACCAGCCCGATCAGCAGCAGGAGCGCCAGCACCGCGCGCGGGCGGGGTACGGCCTGCCGGCGGACGCGTTCCATCCGGCCCGGCGTCGCGTGCCGCGCACCCCGGCCCGGCCCGCGGCGGCGCCGTGTCGTGGCGCTCACCGGGCGTCCGAGGCGTCACCGGTGGGTTGTGCGGCCGCGCCGGTGGGCGGCGCAGCCCCGCCGGTGGGGCGCGATGAACCGTCCGGGGGCGCGATGCCGCCCGGGGCGGCCTCTGCCGGCTGCCCCGAGCCGAAGGGCAGCAGCTGCGAGGGCGACAGGGAGAGGCCGCCCATGAAGGCGAGCCCGAGCACCGCCGCGTAACCGACGACGGCGAGCCCGAGCACGGCGCCGGCCCGGCGCAGCAGCCGGGCCCGGCGCCCCGAGGCATCGACGAACACGGGCCCCTCGCCGTGCTCCGGCCGTGCGGGACCGGCGTGCCTGCGGCGCCGGCCGTGCGGCGTCGGGGGTTTCTGGGAAGCGGTGTCGGCATGCATGAGCGCATGGTGGCGGGCGGCGATGTGCGCACCGTGGCAGAACCCTGGGTGCGCCCTGTGGAAGGGCCCCCAAGCTGTCGGACCGCTGAGAGCCGGGCCCCGCGGACGACGCCGTACGGTCGGTCGACTCGCGCTGTCCGTGCGGTCTTTGGTGTGAAACATGACCGATGCCGGATGCCGGATGTGAGATGCGCCGGTTCGGCGGAGCTCCGGACCGTGAGAGGTTTGCGGTGAATGCCGCCCCTTTTCCGCCCCGTCCCGCGGCACTTCGGACTTCGGACTTCCGACTTCGGACGAGAGAGCAGGTGCCCATGCGTGGAACACCATCCGTGCGCGGAGCGTCGAAACGCTTCGGCCCGGCGCTCGCCGGACTGGCCGCCCTCGCGCTGGCCTGCGGCGGATGCGCCACCGGTACGGTCGCCGACCAGAGCGGCAACGCGCCCGCACCGCCCAGCGGTTCGGCGGACACCGCCGAGGGGCCCGCGTACACCCCGTACGTCAGCGCGACCACGGCCTCGGACACCGACCGGGCGGGTTCCCCCGACACGTACAACCTGGCCTTCGTCGTCGCGGACGGCGGCTGTACCCCGAGCTGGGGCGGCAGCGCGGCGGCCGACGACGCGGCGGTGGCCGCACGGGTCGCCGCGCTCACCGCCTCCGGGGCGGACGTGCGGGTCTCCTTCGGCGGTGCCGCCGGTACGGAGCTGGCGCGCGCCTGCGACAGCGCGCAGGACCTCGCGGACGCGTACGCGAAGGTGCTGGACGCGGTCGGCGCGGACAAGGCGGACTTCGACATCGAGGGGGCCGCGCTCACCGACCGGGAGTCCGTGGTGCGCCGCGACCGGGCGGTCCGGCTGCTCCAGAAAACCCGGGACCTGGACGTCACGTACACGCTTCCGGTGATGCCGGACGGCCTGGAGGCGAGCGGGCTGGCGCTGCTGGACGACGCGGTCACCGAGGGCGTCGCGCTCTCCGCGGTCGACGTCATGGCGATGAACTACAGCACGTCCGACGACGGGGACATGGGGGAGTACGCGGAGCAGGCGGCCCGCGCCGCGCACACCCAGCTCGCGCAGGTGCTGGGCCTCGGCTCCGGGCAGGCGTGGAACGCCCTGCACCTCACCGTGATGGCCGGGGTCAACGACGTGGCGGGGGAGACCTTCACCCTGGCCGACGCGGTCTCGCTGCGGACCTTCGCCGAGAAACGCGGAGTGGGCGCGCTCTCACTGTGGGCCACCTTCCGTGACCGGGCCTGCGCCGGAGGCGGCACGACCACGGCGGACGACTCCTGCAGCGGCGTCGCGCAGGAGGACGGGGCGTTCGGCGCGGCCCTGGGGCACTGACCGTTCCCGTCCGGGCCTGACGACACGAGGCGCCGCCCCCGTCGGAGCGGGAACGGCGCCTCACGGGCGTATCAGTGCGCTCAGACGGCCTGCGGCGCGGCGGTGGCCGCCTTCGCCAGCTCGGCCAGGACGGCGCTGAGCTGCTGCGCGACCTCTTCGTCGTCCGCCGGGTGGGTCTCGGCGAAACGGACGACCGAGCCGGGTACGGAGAGCTTGACCTCTTCCAGCACGGAACCACCGGCGATGCCGACGGCCTTGCGGGCGTCGTCCTGGGCCCACACGCCACCGAACTGGCCGTAGGCGGTGCCGACGACCGCGACCGGCTTGCCGGTGAAGGAGCCGGCGCCGAACGGGCGGGAGTACCAGTCGATCGCGTTCTTCAGGACGGCCGGGATGGTGCCGTTGTACTCGGGGGAGAAGAGGAGGAACGCGTCCGCGCTGTTGGCGGTCTCGCGAAGCTTCGCGGCGACGGCCGGAAGCTTGCCCTCGACGTCGATGTCCTCGTTGTAGAAGGGCAGGTCGGCGATCTCGTCCTGGATCACGACCTCCACGCCCTCGGGGGCGAGCTTCACGGCGGCCTCGGCCAGCTGACGGTTGTGGGAACCGGAGCGGAGGCTTCCGACGAGAGCGACGATGCGAGTGGACATGGGGGACTCCTGTGAAAAGCGCCGGGCTCGGCGGCGGAAAGTTAACCGGACCGTGGTCCGGTAATGGGTATAGCACGCCAAGCGGACCGGGGTCCACTTCGTGTGGAGGGCGTTACGCTGGTGCGATGACCGCGCAGATCGGATCCGAAGAGGCTTCCTCCGCCCGCCCCGTCACGCTGCTGCCCCTGGCCGGTCATGAGCCCCAGGAGCGCGCCGACGCCGCCCGCAACCGTATCCGCCTGCTGGAAGCCGCATCCCGGCTGGTCCGGGAGGTGGGGGCCGAGCACGTCACGATGGAAGCCGTCGCCGCCGCGGCCTGCGTCGGCAAGGGCACCGTCTTCCGGCGCTTCGGCGACCGGGTCGGCCTGATGAACGCACTCATCGACCACGCCGAGAAGGAATTCCAGAACGCGGTCATCTGCGGACCGCCGCCGCTGGGCCCCGGCGCGCCCCCGCTGGAGCGGCTGGAAGCCTTCGGCGTCCACACCATCCGCCACATGATGAAGTACGTCGATCTGTACGTGGAGGCGGACAACTGCCCGACCCGCCGCTACAGCGCGCCCGCCCGCACGGTGCGCGCCTGCCACGTCACGGACCTGCTCCGGCGGACCGGCGTGACGGGCGACGTGGAGATGCTGACCCAGGTGCTGCTCGCCTACCTGGACCCCTCGTTCCTCAACCACCACCGCAACGGCCGATGTTTCTCGGCCGAACGCGTCGAGGACGGCTGGAAGGACCTGGTGGCCCGGGTCACACACCGCTGCTGAACCGCCGGAGGCCGTCGGCGCGCGGTGGACGGGAGGCCGGAACGGCGAGGCCGTGAGACGTCGCTCCGGAACGGGCCGCCTCAGAACAGGGTGATGAGCACGCTGATCCGCTTGCCGCGCGCCTGCCGGGTGATGGTGACCCGCTTCGAGAGGCGCCGCACCAGCGGCCAGCCGTAGCCCCCGACCCGCACGGTGTCGGGAACCTGAACCACCGTCCGCGGCTCCGCGGGACTGGCGTCCGCCACGTCCAGCAGCAGCCCCTCACCGCTGAGCCGGGCACTGAACCCGGTGAGCCCGCCCCCGTGGCGGATGGCGTTCGTGACGAGCTCCGACGTCACCAGCAGCGCGTCCGAGATGACCACGTCGTCCGGGTCCATGCCCCCCAGCGTGCAGAACTGCTCGTCCAGCAACTCGCGCACGATGGCGCGCGCGGCGGCGGCATCGCCGGGCAGGGCGAGCCCCGTACCGACGGGTCCGCCCTCGTCGCGGCCCACCGGATGTTCCCTGCTCACGTGCTCCTCCGCCCCCTGGAACACAGCCCCGCCGTGGTGACGGGCCGTGCGTGTCGTGCCGGCTTCAGCATGTGGCCGCCTCTTCCACGCTCGTGGCCATGGTGAAGGCGCCAGCCGTGCCGGTGACGTCGAACAAGCGACGTACGGCGGTGCGGAATGGGCCTGCGAGCACCAGTTCCACGCCGGCGCGTTCATGACGTGCGCGTGCGTCGAGCAGGGTGTGCAGTACCGCGGAGTCCGCGAATTCCGTCTCCGACAGATCCACCACAGTACGTTCTTTCCCCTCGCGCAACGCCACCCCGAGAGCCTCGGCCAGCTCCGGCGCTCCGGAATTCTCGTCGGCGTCGCCCCGTACCCGGACAAGTGTGAACCCGTCCGCCCGGACCAGGAACGCCGTCCCCCTGGCCGGTCTCTTCCGTCCGGTCATTTCACTGATGATGCTTCACCCCGGAGTCGTACGAAAGAGCGGACGAGGAATGCCGTGCCGGGCCGGTGACGGTCGCCCGTACGCGGCCCGGACGGATGAGCCCGGCGTCATGGCGTCAGGATTCCGGCGTAATAGGCGCCGAGGCGCGTCAAATAGGCCGGGTCATTGGTTTCCTGATCGCGGGCGAACCGAGGAGCACCCTTCACCTGCTCCTTCGTGCAGAGCAGAGTGATCACCCGGTGTTCGGCATCCACCCGCGCGACCATACCCATGGGAATGGCAGTGCTGCGACCGAATTTCCACAGACCTGTGTCGACGACCAGGTGGTCGAATTCGGGTACGAGAGAACGCCGGTCCACCGTTCCCAGGGTGTCGTCGGAGGCCTCCACCGAGAATTCGGTCGGATCCGTCCCGGCCAGGTCATCGATCGCCACGGGCCCGCACCAGACATTTCTCATGTTCTCGCCTTTCCTCCCGCACGCGGCTTCGCGTGGGTCTCCACCTCCGCTTTCCCCGAGTGCCGGAACTCACACAGGAAGACATCGCGCGCGCGAGGAGCACCCCGCCGCACCCCCGCGCCGGGGTGCCCGGAGCCATGACGGGTTGCCAGGAGTGCCTCCGGTGGAGGAGTGTTGCCGGGGGGCAATGATTCTGTCGTCGAGTTGATGAGGTGAGGGGTTCGCGCAGCGGGCCTTCTACGTTTGGTGACTTCCGCGAACCGGGTGCCTGCCGCCCGTGCGAGCACTCAGGCCGAACCGGTCTGGGACACCGCTCCCTGCCCCGCGCTGGTCGTGGGGCCGAGGGGCGCGGTCGAACGGGCCAATGACGCCGCGGCCGCCCTCTTCCCCGAGGCCCGCCCCGGGACGCCCCTGACGGACGCCGTCCCGTCCTGGCTGGCGGACGCGCACCTGGTGCGCCGGACCGGAGAGAGTCCGGCCACGGTCGCCGGCCCCGTCGGCGACCGCAGCTTCGAGGCGCACCCGGCCGGTCAGGAGGACGGCGGCGTGGTGTGGTGGCTGGTGGACGACACCGACCGGCGGCGCGCCACCGAGGCGCTGCGCGGCGAACGTGAACGCACCGCCTTCCTGACCGAGGCGTCCAACCGGCTGCTGGCCTCGCTCAATCTCGACAAGTGCGCGGAGGCGACCGCCCAGCTGGCCGCCGCGCACCTCGCGGACGCCGCTCTGGTGGTCGCCCCGTCCACCGGCGGCACGCTGATCGCCCGCTGCTCCGGCGACGGCATCCCCACGCTCACCCGGGAACGCGTCGACCCCGAAGCGGTGCCCGGCCTCGCCGAGGCGCTCCAGGGGTTTCCGCCCGTGCCGTCGCGGTGGATGGACCCGGCCCTCGCCCCGTCGTGGGTGGTGCCGCCGGACATGGCGGACGTGGGCTCCATCGTCGTCACCCCGCTGCCCGGCCACGGCGTCCCGGCCGGCGCCCTCATCCTGCTCCGCCGGGGCGAGCACCACGCGTTCAGCCGGAGCGAGGAGACCTTCGCCCGGCTGTTCGCCGCCCGGGCCGGAGCGGCGATGTCCGCCGCCCGCATGTACGCCGAGCAGGCGTCGATCACCGAGACGCTGATGCGCGAGCTCCTGCCCCCGGTCCTCCATCAGGTCTCCGGAGTGGAGTTCGCCGGCGGGTACCGCGCCTCGCGCGACACCGAGCGGGTGGGCGGCGACTTCTACGACGTGCACCCCGCGGCGGTCGAGGGCGAGCCCTCCCTCGCCGTGCTCGGGGACGTGTGCGGCAAGGGCCTGAACGCCGCCGTGCTCACCGGGAAGATCCGCAACACCCTGCACGCGCTGCTGCCGATGGCCGACGACCACCAGCGGATGATCGACCTCCTCAACGGTGCGCTCCTCAACTCCCACCACGCCCGGTTCGCCACCCTCGTACTCGCCTCCGCGGTACGCGAGTCGGCCTCGGTGCGGCTGCGGCTGACCAGCGCCGGGCACGCCGCTCCGCTGATCGTCCGCGCGGACGGGACGGTGGAGGAGGCCGCCACCCGGGGCACCCTGGTGGGCGCGCTCCCGGAGGCCAGGGCGGAGACGGCGGAAGCCGTCCTCGCACCGGGGGAGAGCTGTGTGATGTTCACGGACGGGATCACCGAGGCCCGGGGCGGCCCCCTCGGGGATTCCCTCTTCGGTGAGGAACGGCTGCGGAGCGCGCTGTCCCGGTGCGGAGGGATGCCCGCCGAGGCCATCGTCGAGCACATCCAGATGCTCGCGGCCCAGTGGGTCGGCGGGGGACGCCACGACGACATGGCCGTCGTGGTCATCGCCGCCCCGCGCACCCACCACCTCAGCGCGGTGGACGGCCACACCCGGGGCAGGTTCACCGCATGAGTACGCACATCGTGACCCCCGACCACGCGCTGTCGCCGCTCCGGGACGCGCTGTGGGACGCCGTCCTGGAAGGGGACGAGTACACGGCCACCGGGCTCATGCTGGACGCCCTCCAGGACGGGGCGGACGCCGAGAGCCTGCTGCTGGACGCCATCGTGCCCGTACAGGGCCGGATCGGCGTCGAGTGGGCCGCCAACCGCATCACCGTCGCCCAGGAACACGCGGCCACCGCGGTCAACGACCGGGTCGTCGGCGCCCTCTCCCGGAGCAGCGCGGCGCACCGGGACCGTACCGCCGGCGCGGCCGGGCGGGTGACCGTCGCCTGCGTCGACGGCGAGTGGCACGCCCTGCCGGCCCGCATCCTCGCCGAGGTGCTGACCCTGCGCGGCCTGCGGGTCGACTTCCTCGGCGCCCAGGTCCCCACCGCGCACCTGATCGCCCATCTGCACCGCACCGGCGCCGACGCGGTGGCCCTGTCCGCCTCCCTCGCCCCCCGGCTGCCCGCCGCCCACGGCGCGATCACCGCCTGCCAGGCGACCGGCACCCCGGTCCTCGCCGGAGGTGCGGCGTTCGGCGCGGACGGCGCGTACGCCCGCCTGCTCGGGGCGGATGCCTGGGCTCCCGACGCCCGCACCGCCGCCGGTCTCCTCGCGGCGGGCATCACCCCCCGAACGCCGCGCGTCCACCAGCCCATCGACGATCTGCCCCACCTCGGCGACCAGGAGTACACCCTGGTGGTGCGCAGCAAGGCGCAGCTGGTGAAGGCGGTCCTCGTCGGGCTCGACGAGCGCTTTCCCGCGGCGCGCGCCTACTCCGAGGCGCAGCGCGAGCGGACGGCCGAGGACGTGGCGCACATCGTCGACTTCCTCGCCGCCGCCCTCTACACCGACGACCCGGAGCTCTTCACCGGATTCCTCGACTGGACCGGGGACATCCTGACGGCCCGTCACGTTCCCGCGCTCTCCCTCGCCCCGGCACTGGAGGTGCTGGGCGAGGAGCTCCGGGACTTCCCCCGGGCCACCCGCCACCTCCGCCTCGCGGCTGCCCGCCTCCGTCCGCACACCCCCTACGGGAAGCACGCATGACGACCACACCCTCCGACGAATTCCGGCTCAGTACGCGGTACGACGCGCAGGACACGGTCCGTGTGGAGTTGCGCGGAGACCTCGACCACAGCCGTGCCGACGCGCTGCTCGACACCGTCGTCGAGCAGCTGGCAGGGCACCCGGGCATACGTGAACTCTTTCTCGACTGCGCCCCGTTGGCCACCATCGATTCCTCCGGGCTGGCCGCGCTGATCATGATCCGCAGACGGGCCGACGAAGCGGGCGTCCGCCTGACGCTGGACGGGCGCGGAGCAGCTCTCGACCGGCTGCTGGAGGTCACCGGTACCCTGGAGTACCTCACCACGACCCCCATGGATGCGGAGCGGACCCAGGGACGCACCGCGCGGACCACCCCGGAGCCCGCGCACGAGGTCCCCTCGGCCATCGATGGCGTACGACACCGCTCGGCCCGGCCCACCGGCCCGGACGGCACAGCCTGACGCACGCCGTGCGTCCGGCCCGCCCCGGGAAACCGGGAACAGAGGGGGAACGCCATGACGCCCGACGCCGAGGCCGCGCCTGCGGGCTCCGACGACGTGGCGTCCGCGGCGGGCGACATCGTGGAACTGCTCGACGTGCTGTGGGAACGGACCCGCGACCGGGGCTGGGCGGCCCCCGCGTCCCTGGCCCAACTCCGCCTGATGTACGCCGTGGACCGCGAGGACGGCATCAGGATGCGGGCGCTGGGCGCCGTACTGAACGTCTCGGCGCCCTCGCTCAGCAGGCTCTGTGACCGGCTCCAGTCCGTGGGCTTCGTCGAGCGGCGGCCCAACCCGGACAGCGGACGCGAGGTGACGCTGAGTCTGACCGCCGAGGGGCACGCGCACCTCGCCGAGGTGCGCAGGAAGCGGGGCGAGGTGCTGACCACGGCGATCGACAGCATGCCCGCCGGGCAGCGCGAGGAGCTGGCGCAGGGGCTCACCGGGCTGCGGGAGGCTCTTGGCGGCCGCCCGGTGGCCCACCAGATGTTCGCGGGGCCCGCTGTACGCGGCCCGGGGGACTGACCGGCGCCCGTGCCGCACCGGCAAGAAACATGACGTGGCGTCAGCCGGCCCGGTGCTCGGGGGCGTCTCCGGCGGTGCCCACGACGACGAAGTGGTCCAGCGTCCCGGTGACGGTGAACAGCCGCCGCACCTGCGGGCGGAGCGGCCCGGCGATGATGAACGCCCGGCCCCGGAGGCGGTGTCCGCGCTCCGCCATCAGCAGTTCGTTGAGCAGTCCGCTGTCCCCGAAGGTGACACCGGACAGGTCGACCACCGTGGCGGGCAGGCCGGCCTCCGCGGCCTCCTCCCAGGCGGCGGAGAGGAGATCGCGCTCCGCCTGGTCGACCGCGCCGGTGACACCGATCACGAACACGTCCGGCTGTCTCGCCACCCGCACGGTGGCACTCTCGTCCCAGCTCATGGCCCCCATTTTCACAGCACCGGAGCGCCGCCCGGACAACACCCCCCGGATGTGCGGGCGAAGCGTTTCCGCCCGCACGCCCGGGAGGTGCGCCGCATGTGCCGGCCCGGCCCGAGGGTCCGTCAGGGGCGCAGGATCAGCCGGATGGGGTCGCCCTGCTTGCGCTCCAGCCGGGCCACGGCCTCGGCCGCCTCCGCCAGCGGCAGGGTCCCGCTGATCGAGCCGGAGAAGTCCAGCCGCCCGCCTTCGACCAGTCCGAGCAGCTGGGGGAGGGCGACGGGCATGTCGGAGCCGTAGTGGCCGAGGATCTGCTGCTGGAGGTAGCTGAACCGGGTGCCCTGCGTGACCGTCAGCGGCTTGTCGGTGAGGCCGACCAGCACGAGCCGTCCCCTCTTCGCCAGGGCGGTCAGCGCCTGCTCGCGCACGGCGGGCACTCCGGCGAAGTCGAAGGCCGCGGCCAGTCCCGCGCCGGCGGTGACCGCGCGCACCTGCTGGGCGAGGTCCGGGGCGGCGGAGTCGAGCGCCAGATCCGCGCCGGCGGCGAGCGCGCGCTGCCGGGCGGTCGGGTTCGGGTCGACGGCGACGATCGGGTACGCGCCCACGGCGTGCAGCAGCTGTACCGCGTGCACCCCGAGCCCGCCCACGCCCCACACGCCCACCGCCTCGGCGGGCCGTACCGCGGCGGTGGCGGTGATCGCGCCCCACGGGGTGGACACCGCGTCCGGGATGATCGAGCCCTGGTCGAACGGGATGGAGTCGGGCAGCAGCGTCAGCGCGTCCTCGGCGGACAGGGCGTACTCGGCCCAGCCCCCGTCGTAGTCGACGCCCCGGGTGTACGTGACTCCGTCGCGGGTCTCGCCCGCGTAGAGCACCACCCGCTGACCGGGCGCCCAGGACGTGACGCCCTCGCCCGTCGCGGCGATCGTCCCGGACACCTCGTGACCGAGAGTGACAGTGTCGCCCTTCAGGAGCTGCGGGGTGAGACTGCCGCCGATCAGGTGCACGTCGGAGAGGCACACCCCGGCCGCCTCGACCTTCACGAGCACCTGCCCCGGACCCGGCTGCGGCCGGGGCACCTCCTCGACGCGCAGAGTGCGGCTCGGGACGTGCAGGCGTGCGGCGAGCATCTGCTCCATGACGTGACCTCCAAAAGCGGTGTTCCCTCGACGGCCGCCGGTCTAACGCAGGTCGTCTTGCATTAGACGTTACGACGCTCCGGAGGCCCTGTGCAAGTGGGGTTGCTTTAGGCTGGCCGTATGACCACGCCCCGCCCCTCAGCCCCGCCGCTGCGCCGACGCGGCGAGAACATGCGCCGAGCCGTGCTGGCCGCCGTCGTGGAGATCCTGGCTGCCGAGGGACTGGCGGGCGCGACCGTCTCCGCCGTCGCCCGGTCCGCCGGAGTGCACGAGACGTCGGTCTACCGGCGGTGGAAGACCCGGGAGAACCTGATCGCCGAGGCGCTCGTCGCCGAACTCGACGCCGCTGTGCCCGTCCCGGACACGGGGGACGTGCGCGAGGACCTCACGACGTTCTTCGTCTCCCTCGTCCGGCTGTTGCGCACCGCCCAAGGCCAGGCGCTGCTGCGGCTGAGCGTCGAGCGGGACGACACCCTGGAGGACCGCCGGGGCCCGTACTGGAAGGACCGGCTGGAACGCGGGGTCGTCATGGTCCGGCGCGGCGTCGAGCGCGGTGAACTCGCCGGGGACACCGATGCCCGCCTGCTCATGGAGGCGGTCAGCGGCCCTCTCTTCGCCCGGGTCCTGGTGAGCGGCGCACCGCTCGACGAGGAGCTTGCGGAGCGGCTGGTCGCCCTGGTGCTCGACGGCGCGCGTCCCCGCCCGGCCTGAGCACGGGCACCCCGGACATGCCGGTGGCCGGCCCGCCGGAAGCGCTCCGACGGACCGGCCACCGAAAGGCGGACCTCACACGGTCAGGTCACGGCGCCCAGGGCGCGTCCACCGACCACGTGGTGTCCTCGGTGAAGGAGGCCGCGTTGTCCCAGGCGTTGGAGCCGCCCGGAGTGGCCAGCCACACCTCGGAGTTGATGTGGCGCATGAAGCTGCCGGGCAGGTTGGCACTGGTCAGCCGCACCCCGCCGGACCCCGCGACCGCGCACCAGGTGGCATCCGCCTTGAAGAGCGCCGAGCCGTCGTTCGCGTCCCGGCGGACCCGGAAGTTCGCGTGCCGGAGGTACTCGCCGGGGTAGTTGCGGGACTCGAAGGAGTAGCAGTTGCCGTTCGCCAGACCGGTGACGACCTTCCACGTGGCGTCGCTCTTCAGCAGCGCGCTGCTGTTGGCGTCGACGACCTCCGTGTACGCGAGCCCTTCCGAGTGGCGCAGGTACTTCGTGGTGTAGCCGGGGGTGGTGACCCGCAGCGACTTGTACTGCCCCGTCGGCAGTGTCACCGCGGTCGTCGCCGCCTTCGACGCCGCGATGAGGGCCTGGTTGGCGGCCTTCACCCGCGCCGCGTCCACCTTTACCACCTGGCGGTCGTAGGTGAGAAGCCCGTTCGCCTCGTTCTCCACGTCGGTGATCTCCGTGTAGACCGAGGCCGACAGACCCGCCGGCATCTGACCGACCCGGATGCTGTCGATCAGCCCCACGAACCGGTTGTTGAGGGCCGACAGGCTCGCCTGGTCCTCGTAGCTGAACCCGCCGCCCGGGTACCACTCGTGGCCCGCGACCTTCCAGCCCAGCCCGCCGAACTCGCCGAGGACGGCGGCCCGTGTCGAGGAGGCCGCGGTGTTGCCCGGTCCGACGTAGTTGTGGTTGTCGACGACGTCACCGTTGCCGCCGTCCACCGCGCCGCAGCAGTTGACCCCGCTCATGTTGTCGACCAGCCGGGACGGGTCGTACGCCTTGACGTCGTTGGCGATCCTGGCCTGGTCGTACTGGCCCCAGCCCTCGTTCTCGTTCACCCACATCACCAGCGACGGCGAACTGCGGTGCTGGTCGATGATGGCGTGGTACTCCGCCTCCCACTGGGTCCGCGCCGCGCTGTCCGGCGACTTGCCGGTGTCCATCGCGGGCATGTCCTGCCAGACGAGGAGCCCGAGCTTGTCCGCCCAGTAGAACCAGCGCTGCGGCTCGACCTTGATGTGCTTGCGGACCATGTTGAACCCGAGGTCCTTGTGCGCCTGGAGGTCGGACTTGAGCGCCGCGTCGGTCGGCGCGGTGTAGATGCCGTCCGGCCAGTAGCCCTGGTCCAGCGTGCCGGTCTGGAAGACGAACTTCCCGTTGAGGACCGGGCGCAGGACGTTGCCCACCTTGGCGATGGCGATGGACCGCATCCCGGTGTAACCGGCCACCGTGTCCGTGACCGCCGTCCCGTCGAGCAGCTCCGTCTTCACGTCGTACAGGAACGGGTCCTCGGGGGTCCACAGGTGCGCGTTCGGCACCGGCACGGAGATCTCCGAGCCCACCGTGCCCGTCCCCGTGCCCACCGTCGTACCGCCGGTGGAGACGGTCACCCGGGCACTGCGGCCCGAGGCCCCCGCCGCCTGCACCTTGACCCGCAGGGTCGAGTCACCCAGGTTCGGGGTCATGTCCAGCCGGGTGACGTGCGCGGTGGCCACCGGCTCCAGCCAGACGGTCTGCCAGATGCCCGAAGCGGCGGTGTAGAAGATCCCGCCGCCCGAGTGCGGGGCCACGTCGTTGATCCGCTGCTTGCCGACGGCCTGGCCGCCGGTCTGCGTCGGGTCGTAGACCGATACCACCACGGTGTTCGTCCCGCCGTTCAGCTGCGGGGTGATGTCGTACGAGAACCCGTCGTACCCGCCCTTGTGCGCCCCCACCTGGGTGCCGTTGACCCAGACCGTGGTCTGCCAGTCGGAGGCGCCGAAGTTGAGCTGCACCCGACGGCCGCTCCAGTTCGACGGAACGGTGAACGTCCGCTTGTACCAGAGCTTGTCGTTCTCGGTGATCTTGCGCTGGATGCCGGAGAGCGCGGACTCCGCCACGAACGGCACCCGGATCTGCTCGGTGAACGACGCGGGCTGGCCGGCGTCCCTGCCGGTGACCGCGAAGTCCCAGATGCCGTTGAGGTTGGCCCAGTCCGGGCGGGTGAGCTGCGGGCGCGGGTACTCGGGCAAGGGCTGGTCGACCGGGACCTGGCTGGTCCACGGCGTCGTCATCGGTGCCGTCTTCGGCGACCAGGCGGTGGTCGCCGCGGCGGCCGGAGCCGTACCGGCCCCGACCAGGGCGCCGGCCACCAGAGCCAGCAGGCCGGTGCCTGCGGTCAGCCGTCGCCACCAGGTTCTGCGGCGCGGTGCGGGTGCGGACTTCATCCTGAGACCTCCTTCACGTGGGGGCTCCGCGCGCCGGGGCCGGCGCGCGGAGTGGTGCGCGGAGTGGTGCAGGGGAGATCCGGCGGTGCTGCTGGTCAGAGCAGCTGCCAGAGGTGGTCTGCGGTGCCGTTGTCGTCGAACTGCACGACATGGGCGCTGTCGGCGAGGGACATCAGATCCACGCCGAGCACCTTGCCCGAGTGCCGGTTGCGGATGCGGTACCAGCCGTTGCCGTCCGGCACGAGCTGCCAGAGGTGGTCGTCGGTGTCGCTGTCGTCGTACTGGACGACATGCGCGCTGTTGGCCGTGGACATCAGGTCGACGCCGAGCACCTTGCCGGAGTGCTGGTTGCGGATGCGGTACCAGCCGTCGCCGTTGGCGACCAGCCGCCACAGGTGGTCGTCGGTGCCGGTGTCGCCGAACTGCACCACATGGGCGCTGTTCGCGGTCGACATCCCGTCGACGCCGAGCACCTTGCCCGAGTTCTTGTTGGCGATCCGGTACCAGCGGTCCGCCAGCCAGGGCGCCGCGTCCGGTGCGGCCGTCGGGAACGAGGTGATCCGCAGCCGCGCCGCTCCCATCGGGACCAGGGTGACCTGCTCGACCGGCTCGGTGCTGCGCGCCGGGCTCTGCTGGAGCGGCGCCACCACGTGCTCGTCGTCCGCGCTCCACTCGGGGATGCGGCGGGCGCGCGCGGTCAGCGTGAGCGGGGTGCCCTCCAGGGTGAAGGGGTTGGAGCCGGCCGCGAGCCGGGGGGACCGCTCACGCGCACGGGAGCGCGGGGCCGCGGTGGCCTGGGGCAGCGCGCCGTCCAGCACGAGCCCGTAGTTCCACGGGGTGGTCGCGTGCACCGCGTACTCCGGGAACTGGTCGGTGCCGCCGATGCGTTCGTAATTCTCTCCGATCCGGAGCGAGTACGTGAGCGGCCCGCGGTCGATGCTCACCGAACCGTGGTTCTCCGCCCAGGTGCGTACGGTGGTCTGCTGCGGGAAGCGCAGCGTGACCTTGTCGCCGTTCTTCCAGGTGCGGTCGACGCGGGTGAAGGCCGGACCGGCCGGGGCGGTGACACGCTGCCCGTTGACCCGGATCTCCGGCGCGCTGCACCAGGCCGGGACGCGCAGCACCAGCGGGAACCTCAGCTGCTTCGGGGTCTTGAGGGTCAGGGTGACCGTGTCCGTGAAGGGGTAGTCGGTCTCCTCGGTGATGGTGACCGAGGTCCCGTCCGCGACCGTCGCCGTCACCTCGCTGGCCGCGTACATCGCCGCCGCGAGACCGCCGTCGGGGGTGGCGAGCCAGAGCTCCTCGAGGAAGTACGGCCAGCCCATGCCGTAGTTGTGCGGGCAGCAGCGGTACTGGTCCACGCCCGGGAGGTACGCCTGCATCGCGAAGCCGTTCTGGAACTGCCGGTCCCGCTTGGGCTCGTTGTCCAGGTCGACGCTGTTGGCGCTGGTGATGTAGTGGATCGCCCTGCCCGAGGGATCGAGCGAGGCGGGCAGCGAGTTGAACGCGAGGTCCTCACAACGGTCCGCCCACAGCGGGTCGCCCGTGATCCGGGTGAGCAGCTGGTGGCTCGCCATGAACTCCACGATGCCGCAGGTCTCGAACCCCTGCCGGGGATCGCCGTGCCCGGCGCGGGCGTTCTCGTCGCCGGCGATCCCGCCGCCGGGGAACTGCCCGTACTGGCCCATCGCCTTGGCGTACGTACCGTACGTGTCCTTGGTGTCCTGTGCCGAGCCGCTGCGCAGCGCGTACTGGGCGGGCTCGCGGAAACCCTGAGCGATGTTGACGTTGTGCGGGTTGACCAGGTTGTCGCCCCAGTCGGCGCCGTTCTGGTGGATCTTGTCGGCGAGGTCGAGCAGGAAGGTGTCGCCGGTGCGGTTGAACAGCCAGAAGACGCTGTCCAGGCCGTCGCCCCAACGCAGCGCGATCCAACTGGTGTTGAAGGCGCCCGGCCCCTGGGCGTTCATGTACCGGAAGAACCGGCTGAGGAAGGGGATGACCCGGGTGTCGCCGCTGTACTCCTGCCAGGAGCGCAGCGCCTGGATCAGCGGGAGGAAGGGCCAGAAGTCCGGGCCACCGTTGAGCGAGGTGCGCAGCGCCTTGGGCCCGAAGAACCCGTCCGACTGCTGCGTGGTGAGGATCGCGTCGATCCAGCGCCGGGTGGCGGCGAGCGCCTTCGCGTCGCCGGTGACGATCGCCAGGTCGGTGTATCCGCGCAGCCAGTACGGGACTTCCTCCCAGCCACCCTGGTCGGTGTGTACCCAGCCGGACGTGCCGAAGTCGAGGAAGTGCGAGAACTCCTCGTAGCGCCCGCAGAGGCCGTCCAGCTGGAGTTGGAGCTGGCCGGCGAGCCACCCCCGTGCCTTGACCCGGCCGGGCGGCAGCTTCTGGAACGCGGTCGGGTGCAGCGGGGCGGCGTTCGGGGCGTAGTGGCCGCCGCGCGCCACCGGCGCCACGTGACCCGCCGCGGTCGCGGTGGTGGCCCAGCGGCCCATGGCGGCGGTCGAGGCGGCGGTGACCAGGGCGCTGGTCATGAAGTGCCGACGGTTCAGGGGCATGTGGAAGCTCCACTTCTGCTCTGCGGCAGCCTCGTTCCGCGCTCTGGTGCTACGGCTCCGGCGCATGGCGAAGGAGGCTGTCGCGTTCCGGTGCGGTGGTGCGACAACTTCTATGCAACGTTGGAAAATTGATGTCGGCGGTATGACAGCACGACCTCAAGCCGGTGTCCAGAGATCGCGCAGCGGTTGGTGCGGTGCCGGGGGAGTGGTGTCCGGGGGCGCCGTGCCGTCCGGTCCGGCGGAAAACGGATGGAAGCGGTGGCGGGCCCGGTGATGGGATGGGGCGATGACGCGTGACGAGTCGGCAGCAGTGGACCGGGGGCAGTATCCGGACGCGGTGACGCCCTGGGAGACCGCTGCGTGGCGGGAGGCCGCCCTCGGATGGGCCGAGCGCGAACTGGCGGCCCACGGGCTGCGCGAAGCGGGTGGGCGGTCGGTGCGGCTGCGGCCGTGGTCCGTCCTGGTCCGGATTCCCGTCGAGCGGTACGGGGCCGTGTTCTTCAAGGCATCCCCGCCCGCTAGCGCCTTCGAAGCGGGGCTGACCGAATCCCTGGCGCGCTGGATTCCCGGGCGCGTGCTGGAGCCGCTCGCCGTCGACTCCGAGCGGGGGTGGTCGCTCCTCCCGGACGGTGGACCGCTCTTCCGGGACGCGCTGGACCGTGGTGCCGCGGGGCCGGCGGAGTGGGAGGAGATGCTGCGGCAGTACGCGCAGACACAGCGGGAATTGACTCCGCACGTCGGAAGAATGGAATCACTCGGCGTCCCGGACGGGCGCGTGGCGGCCCTTCCGGAGATCTTCGACCGGATGGTCGAGGAGAACTCCGTGCTGGATCAGGCCGACCGCGCGGCATTGCGGGACATTCGCCCCCGTCTCGCGGAGTGGTGCGCGGAACTCGCGGGTTTCGGAATCGCCGAAACGCTCGACCATTCCGATCTGCACGACGGCCAGTCCTTCGTGCCGGAACCGGGTCGCTTCGTTTTCTTCGACTGGGGAGACGCGGCGCTTGCGCACCCTTTCTGCAGCCTTCTGATTCCCGGGCGCGTCATCCGCGGGCGATACGGCCCGGAGGCGCTGCCGCGCCTCCGTGACGCCTACCTAGAGCCGTGGACGGGAAGCGGCCACACCACCGCTGAGCTGCGACGCGCTGCCAGCCTCGCGTGGCGGGTCGGAGCGATCGGCCGGGCCGGGTCCTGGGGGCGGCTCTTCCCGGGGGCGTCGGGCGGTGCGGCCCGTGCCGGAGACGCGGACAGTGCACGATGGCTGCGGGAATTGCTTGCCGAGCCGTCTCTTTGAGGGAAATGCGCGAGCTGGGTCATCGGGGGGTTCGTGCGTACTTCTTTTCCGGGCGGTGGAGTTTCGTACCGTCCGCAGCCCTGACAAGCTCTCCCGGAAACCGTGAAAGCGTGGATCAATGAGCCTTCTCGGCACGCCACCGATCGGATGACGGGTTTGTCGGCGGGTGCGGGGCCGCAATGGTACGAAGCTCCCGTGCCGTTGAGGGAGATGTTCGAAGTCTTACGGCCTTACCCCAACCCTGCACGAGGTCGTTGACCCATGCGCACAGAAGCCCCGTTGGTTTCCTGGCTTTCCGTACTCGATCTGCCTCACGCCCTGATCGAGTGGGTCACGATGCCCATCATCACCCGCGAGGGTGACCGCCGCTGCGGGATTCCGCCGCACCGGCGGGCGCTGGTCGCACTCGCGCACCTGAACTGTCACGACATCCTTGCCCACATCGTCGCCGTCCTCGGAATGCCTGCGGCCACCATGGGACAGTCCCTCGCCGGAAAGCGAGTCGAACCTGTGTATCAACCTGGTGCCGATGTTCAGACCGCTGAGGTGACGCGGGTGCCCACACGGGATGATCGCCTTGTTCTGCACATCTGCTCGGTTTCTGAGTGCACTTCGGGGGACCTCTTGTGCCGCTTCACCCGCCGCACCGGCAGTGCTCTGACTGCCGTCGCACTGATTACCGGCATGGCATCCGCTGCACGCAACCGATGACGAACGGGTTCGACTTCACCGCGGCCGGGACGAGCCTCGCGATCCAGGCGGACTCGGCCGAGGAAGACAGGGTAGGCACCGCCTACGTGATGAGCCGCATCTCCTGAGTCGTCCCCGCTGACGGCCCTGGTCGCCCTGGTGTCGGACGCGGAGCACGTCCCGCAGTGCGCCGGCCAGGTCGCGCAGGTCATGTGGGTCCGCGTTCTGGCTGTCGAGGACGAAGGGGCATGGCTGCGTTCGTGAACCTACCGGCGAGGCGCTCGGCCCCTGCGCACCCGTAGCTCCGGTGCGGGCGGCGGCGGCCGTTCAGCCGGGACATCAGGCGCTCGACGGCTCGACCGCTCGACGGAGCCGCCCCGTCGGCCGGGCGGTTCGATGCCGCGGCGAGCGAGGCCCTCATCGTCGGCGACGTCACCGTCCAGGGCCTCGGCCTGGCCTCAGGAGGTCCGGCGCCCGGGGGTGGAGACGCCGGGCGCTTCCGCGTCCTGGTGCGCGAGGTGGGTGTCCATGGTGGCGTTCAGGTCGGCCATGAATCCCTCGAACTGCTCCAGGAGCCGGGGCGGGTACCGCGCCATCGTGGTGTCGAGGCGGTCGGCGAGCGGGCCGAAGAACTCGTCCGCGCGTTCCTGGATGTGCCCGCCGCTGCGCAGGGTGACGATGCGGCGGTCGGAGTGCTCGCGGGCGCGGGTGATGTGCCCCGCCGCTTCGAGACGGTTCAGCAGCGCGGTGGTGGCCCCCGTGGAGAGGGAGATCCGCTCGCTCAGGCGGGCGGGCGACAGGGGAGTGCCGCGTTCCTCCGCGGCGGCGATCTCCAGGACCGCGGTCGCGTCCGTGGAGTGCAGGCCCAGCCGGGCGGCGAAGCGGCGGCCGAGTTCGGTGTAGTGGCCGCCGTAGGCCCGCAGTGACTCCATCAGCCGCTCGCGCCGCTCCGCGACGCCGTCGTTCACGGCTTCCTCCATGTCGGCCCTCCGCCATTCCCTCGTGCCCGTGCGGTCCGCGCGGCCGCTTTTGACAACCTACCGCCCTCACTTTACCTTCATGGTGGAATTACTTCACCATGGAGGTATCTGGCATGGGCAATCCCCCCACCACCCCCGACGGGACGGCCGGGCCCTACCGGTGGCGATGGCTGATCCTGGTGGCGATGCTCGTCGCGGAGATCATGGACCTCCTCGACGCCTCGATCGTCAACGTCGCCGGACCGGACCTGGAGAGGTCCCTCGGGGCCGGCTCCGTCGGCCTGCAATGGGTGATCGGCGGCTACGCCCTCACCCTGGGCGCCGGGCTGATCCTCGGCGGGCGGCTCGGTGACCGCTACGGCCGGCGCCGGATGTTCCTGATCGGCCTGACCGCCTTCACCGCGAGCTCGCTGCTGTGCGCCGTCGCGCCGGACATCGAGTCGCTGATCACCTTCCGCCTGCTGCAGGGCGCCGCCGGGGCCATGCTCCTGCCCCAGGGCCTGGGCCTGCTGCGGGAGAACTTCTCCGGCTCCGAGCTCACCAAGGTCTTCGGGATCTTCGGCCCGGTCCTGGGCCTGGGCGGCATCATCGGCCCCGTCCTCGGCGGCTTCCTCATCGAGGGCGACTTCTTCGGCCTGGGCTGGCGGGCGGTCTTCCTGGTCAACCTGCCCATCGGCCTCGCGGCACTGATCGTCGCCGCGAAGTTCGTACCGAAGAAGGCGGGCGATCGCACCGTACGCGTCAACATGGCCGGCGCGGCCCTCGTGGCGGCGTCCTGTGCCCTGCTCGTCCTGCCGCTGAACCAGGGCCAGGAGAACGGCTGGCCCCTGTGGACCTGGCTGTCCATGGCCGCCGCGGCGGTCGGGTTCGCCCTGTTCACCGTGGAGCAGCGCCGGGCGGCGGCCGGGGGCCGCGAACCACTGGTGGCCCCGGGGCTGCTGCGCAAGCCCGCCTTCACCGTCGGACTCGGTGGCATCGCCCTGTTCTTCGGTGGGCTGGTCGGCACCCAGCTCGTGCTGACGCTCTACCTCCAGATCGGCCGGAACTTCACCGCGGGGGAGGCGGGACTGGGCAACCTGCCGCTCGCGGTGGGCACCGCGATCGGCGGTGCAGTCAGCGGCGCGTTCCTCGCCGACAGGATCGGCCGCAGGGTGCTGCAGATCGGACCGGTCGTCCAGCTCGCCGGCGCGGCGCTGCTGTGGTTCGAACTCGACGGTCTCGACGCGGCGTCGTTCTCCATCTGGGACATCGCCCCCGGTGTGGCGGTGGCGGGTGTCGGCGCCGGAATGGTGATCGCCGCCCTGTTCAGCTTCGTGCTCGCCGCGGTCGACGACGACGAGATCGGATCCGCCTCCGGCGTGCTGTCGGCGGTCCAGGCGGTCGGCGGCTCCATCGGGGTCGCGGTCTTCGGATCGGTGTTCTTCGACCGCGCCGGGACCGGCGACTTCACCGCCGGCTTCCACCACGCGTTGATCGTCCAGGCAGGCCTGCTGGCGGCCTTCTTCGCGATCACCTTCCTGCTGCCCGCGAAGGGGCGCCCCGAGGACGAGCAGCACGGCATCGCCCCCGAGGCGCACGCCGAGAACACCGACGCGCCACGCCTCGGCGTCTGACACGCGCCCGGCCCGCCCCCGCGAGGACGCGAAAACCGGCGGCCGGCATCCCGGGTTCGGGATGCCGGCCGCCGGCGTGCGCCCAAGGCTGTCGTGCGCGGGTCCGCGGGCCGCCGCCCACGGACCCGCCCGGCTCAGGAGATCAGTTCGATCTCGGAGAGGGTCGACGTGCCGTCCAGCACCAGGCGGTAGTGCTGGTAGTCGCCCGGCCGGGTCACCGAGAAGACCCGGGTCTGCTGTCCGTAGGCGAAGGTCTGGCCGGACCGCTTGTCGAGGTCCTTCCAGGTCTTGCCGTCCGAGGAGCCCTGGAGCACCCAGCCCTTCGGGGCCGCGCCGGTCTTCGCCGACGTCAGGGTGTACTGGGCGGCCTTCGTCGCCTTGGCGACCGGCAGTTCGACCGTGCCGGTGGCCTCGGCCGACGTGGCGGAGGTGTCGTCGAACAGTGCGCCGGCACCCTTCAGCACGTCCTGCTTCGGCGCGGGCACCTTGTCGTCCTTGGTGAGGGAGACCGGCGCGGCGTTCTTGCCGGTGCCCCACGAGGAGGGCTTGGACCCCATGTCGAAGTCGAGCACGCCACCCTTGGCGAGGAGGTCGCTCGGCAGGCTCGTGGAGGTCCACTTCTTGCCGTTGACCTTCAGGCCCTGGATGTAGATGTTCTTCGTGCTGTTCTTCGGAGCCTTCACCGTGAGGGTGCGGCCGTTCTCCAGGTGCACGGTGGCCTTGGTGAAGAGCGGCGAACCGATCGCGTACTCACCACTGCCCATGACCAGCGGGTAGAAGCCGAGGGAGGAGAAGAGGAACCAGCCGGACTGCTCGCCGTTGTCCTCGTCGCCGTGGTAACCCTGGCCGATCTCGCTGCCCCCGTACAGGCGGCCCAGGACCTCGCGGACCTTCTCCTGCGTCTTGGACGGCTGACCCGCGGCGTCGTACATGTAGGTCACGTGGTGCGCGACCTGGTTGCTGTGGCCGTACTGGCCCATGCGCACGTCACGCGCCTCGGTCATCTCGTGGATGACGCCGCCGTACGAGCCGGTGAACTCCTGGCCGGCGGTCTCCGGGGTGGAGAAGTACGAGTCGAGCTTCTGGGCGAGACCGTCCTGGCCGCCGTACAGGTTGGCGAGGCCGCGGGTGTCCTGGACCGCGGTGAAGGCGTAGCCCCAGCCGTCGGTCTCCGTGTAGTCGTTGCCCCAGATCCGCGGGTCGTAGTCCGCGGACGGCACGCGCCAGCTGCCGTCGGCGTTCTTGCCCTGGAAGAAGCCCGCGTCACCGTCGAAGAGCTTCACGTAGTTCTGCGCCCGGTTGAGGAAGTACTCGGACTCCTCCTGGTAGCGCTTGTTCTTCGTCTTCGCGTAGAGCGCCTTGCCCATCTGGCCGATGCCGTAGTCGTTGAGGTAGCCCTCCAGCGACCAGGAGAGACCCTCGTGCGTCGACGTGTTGGCGTAACCGGTGAAGACCGAGGTCTCCATCCCCTTGCGGCCGACGCCCGAGGACGGCGGGGCGACGGTGGCGTTCTTCACGGCCGCGTCGTACGCCGCTTCCGCGTCGAAGTCCACGCCCTTGACGTACGCGTCCGCGAACGCCACGTCCGAGCTGGTACCGGTCATCAGGTCCGAGTAACCCGGGGACGACCAGCGGGAGATCCAGCCGCCGTCCTTGTACTGCTGCACGAACCCGTCCACCATCTCGCCGGCCTTCTTCGGCGTCAGGAAGGAGTACGCGGGCCACGTGGTGCGGTAGGTGTCCCAGAAACCGTTGTTGACGTACACCTTGCCCTTGACGAGCTTCGCGCCGGTGTTCGTCGCGGTGTCCGTACCGGTCTTGGAAACGAACGGGCTGGCGTACGTGCTCACGCCCTTGACCTGCTCGAAGCCGGAGTTCGGGTACAGGTACAGCCGGTACATGCTGGAGTACAGCGTGGTCAGCTGGTCCTCGGTGGCACCCTCGACCTCGACCTTGCCCAGGATGTCGTCCCAGGCGCGCTGGGCCTTCTTCTGGACCTGCTCGAAGGAGGTCGACGCCGGGATCTCCTGGGCGAGGTTGCTCTTCGCCTGGTCGACGCTGATCAGCGAGGTGGCGAGACGGAGCCCGACCTGCTTGTCCTTGCCCGCGTCGAACCGGAAGTACCCGGTCACGTTGTCACCACCGCCACCGGTGAGCTTGCCGCTCGCGGTGACCTTGGAGTCGAAGACGCCGTACACGAACAGGCGGGTGGCGCCCGTGGAGCCGCCGCTCTTCACGTCGGAGTAGCCGGTGAAGGAGCTGGTGGCCGGGTCCAGCGTCAGCCCGCCCAGGTTGTTGACGTTGTCGAACACGATGCTCGCGTCCGCACCGGGGTACGTGAACCGCATGCGGGCCGCGTGGTCGGTCGGCGTCATCTCGGCCCTGAGGCCGTTCTCGAACTTCACGCCGTAGTACTGCGGCGTCGCCGTCTCGTTCTCGTGACGGAACGGCAGCGCACGGGCGGTCCGCGACGCGTCCGGGGTACCGGAGGCGACGGACGGCATCAGCTGGAACGTCTGCCGGTCACCCATCCACGGGCTCGGCTCGTGGCTGGCGCTGAACGCCTGGAGGGTGGGCAGGTTGTCCGCGTTGTTGCCGCGCGCGTAGTCGTAGATCCAGTCCGTGGAACCGGCGTTGGTGACCGGGGTCCAGAAGTTGAAGCCCTCCGGCACAGCGGTCGCCGGAATGTTGTTGCCGCGCGAGAAGCTGCCGCTGGAGTTCGTGCCGCGGGTCGTCAGCGCGTAGTCAGACAGGTGCGCCTTGGGCTTCGCGGGAGCCTTCGGGGCGATCGATATGTCGTCCAGCCAGCCCTGGAACTGCGAGGGACCGCTGTTCGAGTCGTACGCCACCAGGATCCGGTCGATGGTCTTGCCCGCGGCCACCGTGCCGATGTCCGAGGCGACCTTGTTCCACTGGTTGACGTACAGCCGCTTGGCGTCCGCCTGGCCCTGCGGGGTCAGCGCGCCGCCGTTGGTGTCGGTCGCACCCAGCTTGCTCAGGTAGGTGCCGTCGGTGAAGGCGAGGTCCACCGAGACGTGCGTGGCCGGGTAGGCCAGGTCCGTCTTCGTCATCTGCGGGTAGACCAGGTACGACAGCTGGGTCGTCCGGGTCACCGGCGTGTTGACGTCGAAGACCTTGTTGTACGAGTACGCGCGGCCCTTGTCCTTGTGGGTACCCGCGTAACGCAGCGCCTTGGTGCCGGTGAAGCCCGCACCCGACTTCGCCGTCGGCGAGCCGGACGGACCCTTGTCCACGATGGTGCGCATCTCGTCCGGCACCGGGGCGGAGGTGTTGCCGTCCGAGAACTGGACGTCGGCGAGCTGGATCGCGTCCGAGGCACCGTGGTTCTTGGTGAACTCCAGGCGGAAGTGCTGGTACGCGGCCGGCTCGGCGATGTCGAACGAGCGGGTCTGGAGACGCTCGCCGAAGGTCTCACCGGTACGTGTGTCGAGCGTCGTCCACGTCTTGCCGTCGGCCGACCCCTTGAGGACCCAGTCCTGCGGGTCGCGCTCGTCGTGGTCGTTGGCGGACGTCAGCGCGTACGTCGTCACCTTCGTGGCCTCGCTGAGGTCGAACTCGACCCAGCCGGTGGGCTTGAAGCCCAGCCACTTGGTGGCGGAGGAGACGTCGACCAGGTTCTCCTTGACCTCGCCGCCGCCCGCGTTCTCATCGCTGGCGCGAACATCCGTCACCCGGTCGGTGACGTTGCCCGGGATGCCGCCGGAGAACCCGCCGTCGACGCCCTGCGAGAGGTCCTTGCCGTCCGGGCCGGTCTCCACGGTGCTGCGCCAGTCGGGCTGCTTCTGGTCGGCCTCGAAGGACGAGCTGAACGTCTGGTTGCCCGAGGATCCGTGGGAGCCGTTCTGCGGCACGGCGGCGAGTGAGGGGCTCGCTCCGGCCAGTACGAGGGCCGCTGCGAGCGCCGCGACGCTGTGTCTCCGACGCGAACCCGCGTGGAAACGAAGATCAAGTGGGGGCTGCATACCGAGCCATTCCTCCCCGGAGATGGTTGGACAACGTTGTCAAAGTGGGATGCGGAGACCAGTAGGGAGGTAAATGGTGCTGTGTGTCAAGGGTGTTACAGGAGAGTCGCGTGGCGAATCGGCGGCATTCGGGACAACTCGGCGTGCGATCCGGAGTCCTGGGCACCGCATCGCCGCGCGGGACTTCGGCCCGGCGGTCGGAGGGGTGGCCGGGGGATGCCGTACGGGGCCGGTGCTGGGTGGTGTGGCGCGCGCCGCGGTCGGTGCGCCGCCCGCTGACGCACCGACGGCCCGGCGGCGTGGGGAGCGGGAGCCGGTCCGGTGCGGGGATATGGCGAGGGCCGGGGCGCGAGCGGCTTCGATGCGTTGCTTGCGCGAAGAGCGAACCCCGTCCACACCTGCGGCGGGCACCTCGCGAGCGCTCGTGCGCGCGCACGGAAACGGGGACCCGGCGATGAGCCGGATCCCCGTTTCCGCGCGGTTGTGGTCAGCCCCGGTGCGCCTGCCGGGTCTTGCGCCAGCCGAAGGGGCCGGGCAGGTTCATGGACGTGGTGCGGCGTCCGGTGCTGCTCCTGGTGCGCTTCGGGCCGTGCTTGCCGCCCGTGGTGACGGACCACGAGTGGCGGTTGATGTTGAGACGCACGCCGGGCAGGATCTGGAAACTCTTCCGAAAAGTGAGCGGCATCGCTGTCTCCTTCTGTCAGGAGTCCGGGGTACTCCTCTGCGTGACATCCGGATAACCCGATCCGGGAGATGTACACCTCGCGCAGATATGACGGGTCGTCAGTTTTATTTCGCTACCGACGGGTTGGCTTCGGGACGGCAGCCCTGTCAGGTGAGCAGCGGGCCGAGGTGGGACGCGCGGCGGGCGGCGGAGAGCAGCGCGTGGATCTGGGGGCCGGCCTGTTCGAGGCCGGTGATCGGGGTGGCGAACGGCAGCCGCTCGTCCTGGTGGCCGCCGGGAAACTCCAGCCGCAGCGTCATGCCGTAGCGGTCCAGTGCCAGCGGGACCGCGCGGAGCATCCCGCGCTTGGGGCGGGGGCGTACCAGCCGCACCAGGAGGGGGATCAACTCCTGGTGGCTGTCAACGAGATGCATCAGCATCCCCGCCTCGCTGGTGGCGGTCGGGTCGAGCGGCGCCTCTTCGAGCTCCTCCATCGTCACGAAGTGCCGGTCCCCGTCGTATTCCAGGACGGCCTGCCCGAACTCCACGCAGGCCGACTCGGGGGACTCGTCGTCGTAGGGGGCGTCCATGAGGCCGGTGAGGGTGACCCGGGCCCGCAACCGGTCGCGCACGGACGTGGGGGCGACGTCGGTGAGCTCCAGGCGTACGGGGAAGCGCGGAGCCGAAGGGGAGAGGGTGCCGTCGTCCGGGGCGTGCAGATGGACGGCCCCCATGGCGCCGCCGTCCTCGTCGCGCCGGTGGACCTCGTGGTGTCTGCCGTCGCTCACCACCGTCATCGACCGGGCGGCCCGGAGGACGGACCGCACGCGCTCGGCGGGGGTCGGCCGGGTGGGGTGGCTGCTGTGAGTGCGCATACCGGAGCTCCAGGGCGGTGGGTTCGAGCGGACGTAAACTTAGGTATGCCTAACCTAATCACACGGGGTGCCGCCGTGGTTGCCTCGGCACCGTTTCGTCGCCCGGCACTCGGACTCCCCATGTGAAGGACCGTGGCTGGTTATGGAGGATTGGAGGCGGTGATCGCGGGGCAGGCGGGGTCTGCGCGGTGGGGCGGGAGCCAGTGCCGCGCGAAGGCTGAGCCGGCCCCGCAAGGGAGGGGCCGGTGGGGCACGACCTCCCGGGCCTCCGGGTGCGTGCCCCGTGCATGTTTCCCGTCGGGTCCCGAACGGGCGGAGGGTGGTTCGAACCTCTGTCGGGCGGTATTCGTACGGGCCAGTACCATGTGGCATTTGTCGCAAGCCGGGTGACGCCCGGAGCGGCGAAACGATGGCTTACGCTGCGAAGAACGTCCCGTATCCACGGGACGCAACTGGAGGGGATCGCCGTGGTGGCGGAACAAGACATATCGGCGAGGGTCGTCACGCTTCTCACCGGGCAGCGTGAATCGCTTGAGGCCGCCTGGGTGGAGTCGGTCTCGCGCACGCTGCGGGGGCGCGTCTCCCTGGCCGAGCTGGACCGTGAACTGCGCGAGCTGTACACCGCTCTGGTGGAGGCGATGCGCGTGGGAGGCCTGGACGCGCACGCCGAGGAGTTCGCCGAGGTCCGCGCGCTCCTGGGCGAGCTGTCGCGCAACCGTGCCCGCCAGGGGTTCACCCCGACGGAGACGGCGACCAGCGTTTTCGCCTGCAAGGAGCTCCTCGCGCCGACCGTGGACACGTCGGCCGCCGACATCCACGCCTACCTGCGGTTCGGCAAGCTCCTGGACGCCCTCGGCCTGTACACGATCGAGGTCTACTCCAAGGCGCGCGAGGAGATCATCAGCGCCCAGTCCGAACAGCTGATGGAACTCTCCACCCCGGTCGTGAAGCTGTGGGACGGCGTGGTCGCCGTTCCGCTCGTGGGCACGCTCGACTCGGCTCGCACCCAGGTGGTGATGGAGAAGCTGCTGCAGACACTCGTCGACACCGGCTCCGACCAGGCCATCATCGACATCACCGGTGTCCCCGCGGTGGACACCGAGGTCGCCCAGCACCTGCTCAAGACGGTGGTCGCCGCCCGGCTCATGGGCGCGGAGTGCACCATCTCCGGCATCCGCCCGCAGATCGCCCAGACCATCGTGGCGCTGGGCATCCAGTTCGGCGACATCGTCACCAAGGCGACGCTCGCGGACGCGCTGAAGCACGCGCTGCGCCGTGCCGACAACGGCCTCACCACTTCGGGCGGCCGGGCGTGAGCGAGCGCGTACCCGTACTGAAGATCGGTGAGGTCCTCCTGGTGTCCATCCAGGTGGACCTGGAGGACCAGACCGTTCTCGATCTGCAGGACGACCTCGCCGCCCGTATCGTCGCCACGGGTGCGAGCGGTGTCGTCATCGACATCACCGCGGTGGAGATCGTCGACTCCTTCGTGGGCAGGATGCTCGCCACCACGGCGGCCATCTCGCGGATGCTCGACGCGGAGACCGTGGTCGTGGGCATGCGGCCCGCCGTCGCCATCACCCTGGTCGAACTGGGCCTGTCCCTCGGCGGGGTGCGTACCGCCCTGACCCTGGAGAAGGGGCTGGACATCCTGGCCCGGTCGGACCACCGCCGTCCGGCACGGCCGTGAGCGGGCTCCCGTCCGTTCCGGAGGGCGAGCACGAGACGGTCCCGGTCGTGTCGAACGACGACGTGGTCCGCGCCCGCCAACTCGTGCGCACCCTCGCCCAGCGCTGCAAGCTGTCGCTGGTCGACCAGACGAAGCTGGTCACCGCGGCCAGCGAGCTCGCCCGCAACACCCTGGTGTACGGCGGTGGCGGAGTCATGCGCACCGGCCTGGTCAGCCGCAACGGCCGCCTCGGCGTGACCGCCGTCTTCGAGGACTCCGGGCCGGGCATTCCCGACCTGGACCTCGCCCTGACCGACGGATGGACCTCCGGCGGCGGACTCGGCCTCGGCCTCAGCGGAGCACGCCGGCTGGTGGACGACTTCACCCTGGACACCGAGGTCGGCCGCGGCACCCAGATCGCGGTGACCAAATGGGCACGCTGACCCTGCCGATGCTGGACTCGCAGGACATCGCCTGGTTCCGCGACACCCACTCCCTGCCGGCCGCCGCGAGAGGAGCCGCGTCCGCCCTGGCGCGGCGCCTCGGCTTCGACGAGCAGCGGTGCGCCGAGGTCGCCCTGGCGGTGAGCGAGGCGGCCACCAACCTGGACAGGCACGCGGTGGACGGCACCCTGCTGCTGCGCGCGGTACGTACGGCGAACGACGCGGGCGTCGAAATCGTCACGATCGACGCGGGCCCGGGCATGGCCGACGTGAGCCATTCGCTGACCGACGGCGTGTCCTCGGCCGGCACGCTCGGCATCGGACTCGGCGCGATCACACGCCTCGCCGACACCCTGGACATCCACTCCGTGCCGGGGCGCGGAACCGTGCTGGCCGCCCGCTTCTGGACGAAGGACGCTGCGCGCCGGACCGCGGCCGCGGGTGAGCCCGTCGTCGCCGGGCTCACACGGCCCATCACCGGCGAAGAAGCGTGCGGGGACGCCTGGGCGGCCCGGCCCGTCGGAGCCCGTGCACCGGAGCCGCGGCCCGCACGGCGTACCGCCGGACGGCAAGTGCCCGACCCCCTGGACTGGTCCGCGCTGACCGGATTCGGCAGGTCCCGCACCGACGCCCCGACCCTGTCCGTGGTGCCACACGCGCCGGAGAAGGGAGAGCCGGGGAGCGATCCGTCGTCGGACGATCCCGCGCTGCTGGTCATGTTCTGCGACGGCCTCGGCCACGGGCCACTGGCCGGCCGTGCGGCCGACGCCGCCGTCACCGCCTTCAGGGACGGCCGGGCACAGTCCCCGGACGGCGTGATCCGGGAGATCCACACGGCGCTGCGCGGCGGACGCGGGGGAGCGGTCGCCGTCGTGCGCATCGAACCCGGTGCGCGCACCGTGTCCTTCTGCGGGGTGGGGAACGTCAGTACCTTCGTCGTCGACCCGGCCACGAACACCCGCCGCTCCCTGCTGTCCGCGCCCGGCATCGTCGGCCACCAGCTGCCGACCCTGCGAACGGTCAGCCAGGAGCTGCCCCGCGGCAGTGGCGTGATCATGCACTCCGACGGGCTGACCGAGCGCTGGCAGCCGGCGTCCCTGCCCGGTCTGCTGGCGCACTCGCCGCTCGTCGCAGCGGCCCAGCTGCTGCGCGAGGCCGGAGTACGCCGCGACGACGCCGGAGTAGCGGTCGCGAAGGGGGCATGGTGACGCCTCCGATCACCGGAGGATCCGCTCCTCTGGCCACCATCACGCTCGCCACCGAGCAGGACATCTTCGTGCTCCGGCGCAGCGGCAAGGCGGTCGCCGAAGCCCTGGGGGTCGAACGGCAGGACCAGATACGCCTCGCCACCGCCCTCAGCGAGCTGGGCCGGGACGTCCTCGGCTCGTCCGGACTCAGGGTCACGTTCGGAACGGTGCCGGGGGCGTCCCCGGTGCTGCGGGTCGCCGTCCTCTGGCAGGACGGATCGGGCCCGGGGCGCGAGTCGATCGAGGCCGCCTCCCGGCTCGTACCGACCCAGCACGACCCGGTGGGACGGGCCGTGACGATCGAACAGCAGCTCTCGGCCGCCGCCACCACCCCCGACAGCCTCCGGCGGGCCCAGCACGTTCTCAGCGCGCACCGGGGATCGACGGAGCTGGAGGACGCCCGCGCGCAGACCATCGACCTGATCGCCGCTCTGGAGGAGTCGCGGGCCCAGCGTGAGGAACTCCGCCGCCTCAACGAAGAGCTGGAGGAGACCAACCGGGGGGTGGTGGCCCTCTACTCCGAACTGTCGGAGGAACTGGAGGAGACCAACCGCGGAGTGGTGGCCCTCTACGCCGAACTGGAGGAGAAGTCGAGTCAGCTGCGCGACGCGAGCGAGGCGAAGACCCGGTTCTGGGCCAACGTCAGCCACGAACTGCGCGCCCCGGTCAACTCCGTGGTGGGCCTGGCCCGACTGCTCCTCGACATCGACGGGGAGAGCCTCGACGAGGAGCAGCGCAGGCGGATCTCGATGATCTCGGCCTCCGGTGCCACCCTCCTCGCCCTCGTCGACGAGCTGCTCGACGTCGCCAAGGCCGAATCCGGACGTCTGGAACCCCACTGGGAGCCTGTCGACCTGCGTGCCGCCCTCGGCCAACTGCACGGCACCCTGCGGGGGTACGCGACCGGGGAAGGCGTCACGCTCTCCGTGGCCGAGCCCTGCCCGGGCGCCACCCTCGTCAGCGACGAGGTCATGCTCACCCGCATCCTGCGCAACCTGCTGACCAACGCGCTGAAGTTCACCGAGGAGGGAACCGTCCGGCTCGACGTGGCGGCCGGGAACGGCGAACGCGGCGCGGAGGTCGTCTTCACCGTGACCGACACCGGCGTCGGCATCCCGCCGGAGGAACAGCACCAGGTGTTCGAGGAGTTCTACCAGGTCCGCGGAGCGCACCAGCGCGGCCGCTCCGGGACCGGTCTCGGCCTGCCCTACGCGCGGCGCCTCACCGAACTCCTCGGCGGCAGCCTCGTCCTCGTCAGCACGCCGGGACAGGGTACCGAGGTCACCGTACGGCTTCCCGCCGCTCCGCCCGGAGGCGATCCCGCGCACGCCGAGCACCTCACCCCCGCACAGCTGGCGCTCCTCGTCACCGTCGACGACGACGAGGTCTTCCGCAGCACTCTGCGCCCCGTACTCGCGCGACTCGCCGACCGGGTCGTCGAGGTGGGCGAAGGCGGCCGGGCGGCCGACACGATCCGCCGGGAACACCCCGACGCGGTCCTGCTCGACCTGCACATGCCCGACATGGACGGCTACGACGTACTGGCGGAACTCGCGGGCGACAGCGACCTGTCCGGCATCCCGGTGATCGTCATCACCTCGGCCGCCGACGAGACGCTGGACCACGAACGCCTGACCCACGCACGGGCCGTCCTCGACAAGTCCACGCTGGACCTTCCCCGGCTGGCCGAGGCGTTCGGGACCTACCCGGGGCAGACCCGGACCCCGGACGAATCCCCCCGCGGGGCCGAAGAAGGCGGCACGAGATGAGCCCCCACCCGCACGCGGACAGCGCGGTCGCCACGGTCATGGTTCTCGACGACAACGACACCAATCGTTACATCGTGGGAAGTTGGCTGCGCCGCGCCGGGCACACGGTCGTGGAGGCCGCCGACGGTGCCGAAGGCCTCGCGCTGCTCGCGAAGTCTCCCGAAGCGCTGCTGCCCGAACTCGCGATCGTCGACGTGAAACTGCCGGACATGAGCGGATTCGAGGTGTGCGAGCAGATCAAGGCCGAGCCCCGGACCGCCCATCTGCCCGTCATCCACGTCTCCGCCACGGCGATCGAGGTGAGCGACCGCACCCAGGGACTGCACCGGGGCGCCGACGCCTACCTCACCGAACCGATCGCCCCGGACGAACTCCTGGCGACCGTCACCGCCGCCCTCCGGTACGCCCGCGCCCGCCGCCGCGCCGAACGGCTCGCGACCCGGGTCGCCGCGCTGAACAGCAGCACCCTCGCCGTGTACGCGGCACGGGACGGCGAGGCCTTCACCCACGCGGCGGCGGCCGGAGCCGCCGCGCTGATGTACTCGCCCGCCGTGGCCGTCGCCCTCAGCCCCGACGGCCAGACCGTCTACCTGGCGCCGCGACAGGCCGGCCGTTCCCGGGACACCGGAGAACCGCCGGCCGCCCTCGCGCACGGCGACCCCCGCCTGCTGGACTTCCTGTCGGAGAAGGCACTCGGCGACGCCACCGGCACGGAGATCGCCGTCCTGTCGGGCGCCGAGTGGAGGGAAGTGGCCTGCCGGGACGGGAACAGCCACGCCGACGTCTTCCCCGACCGGGTGGCACTGGTCCTCGCCCGTACCAAGCGGGGCCGTCCGCCGGTCGCGCTCGCCGTCGACGCCGCGACACTCGTCGGCGCCGACGACCGCGAGCTGCTCTCCCAGCTGGCCCAGGCGTGCGCGCTGGCCCTGGAGGCGCTGCGCAGCCACAGCGAGGAGCACGCCCTCGTGCTGGCGCTGCAGCGCACGTTCCTGCCCGACCGGCTGCCCGACGTGCCTGGCGTGGACATGGCCGTCCGCTACGAACCGGCCGCCGACCTCGCGGAGATCGGCGGCGACTTCTACGAGGCCATCGAGACCCCCGCCGGGCTGCTCCTGGCCATCGGCGACGTGGCCGGACACTCGCTCAAGGCCGCCATGATCATGGGCGAGGTACGCCACGCCCTGCGCGCGTACGCCATCGAGGGCCACGATCCGCAGACCCTGCTCACCCGGCTGGACGCCCTGCTCGTCCGCCTGAGACCGTCCATCACCGTCACCGTCTGCCTGGTACTGGTGGAGCCGGGCGGCCGACGAGTGCACATCGCCAACGCGGGCCACATCCCGCCCCTGTTGCGACACCCCGACGGCTCCACCCGGTATCTCACCGAGCACGGTCCGCTGCTCGGACTCAGCCTTCCGCACGCACCCGCCGTACCCCATGAGGTGCCCGCGGGTTCGACGCTGCTGTTGCTGACGGACGGGCTGATCGAAGTCCCGGGCGAGGACCTGGACGACAGCATGGCCGCCCTCGACCGCACCCTCGCCGCCGCCCCGCCCCAGCTGGAAGAGCTCTGCGACACGCTGCTCGACACCTTCGGCAAGGGCAAGACGGACGACATCGCCATCCTGGCGGCCCGGATCGGCTGAGCGGTCCCGGCACCGCCGCCGGCCCGTACGCACCGCCGCGGGCACTGGCCGGGACCGGACCCGCACGGACCCGGGTCGGCGTGCCGAACCGAGGGCTGCGCTCACTCCCCGCACGGTTTCGGCACACCGCTGCCGGAGCAGCGCCCTCCCGCTGGGGGACCGGACGGGACGACCGCTCGTACGACCCGTCCCGCTGGTGGCGACGGCACTCACCCGCTGTTCACCGACGAGACCGACGTGTCCCTGACGGAGCGGCACCCCCATGGCGAGAACTGCTCATCCGACGCCCTCGCCACCATGACCGCGACCCGCCGCCTCGCATCGGCGGCTACCGGGGTCCGGCCCCAGGCGTACGTCCGGACAACCCGCCGGCCTCGGCGATCCCCGGCCCGTCCCGGTGGATGCGCTCCGCCGGCACTCCGGCGGCCGTCAGCGCATCCACGACGGACCGTTCCCGCCGGGTCCCGGACGCCGCGTCCCCTCGGCGTCCGGTCTCCAACGCCATGAAGACACGCAGATGTCCGGCGGCCCCCGGGCGGGCCGGCAGGACACCGTCCAGGGCCCTCGGCGGGGCCCCGGCCGTCCACTCGCCCGCGTCGGCAGGGATGACGGTCAGCCACGGCCACCTCCGCCGGAACGTCTCCAGCCACGCCATGTCGTGGAAGTCGTTGTCCGTCCTCGCGTCCCCGGGTGGTGCCGCCGCCTCCAGCAGCAGTCGTACCCGGGGCGCGGCCACCGGCACCGTCGCGAGCTGCTGGAGCAGCGCCTTCATCGGCGCCCATCCCGTGCCGGAGGCGACGAGCAGGAGTTCACCGGAGTGCGCGCCGTCGGGCAGCGTCAGCGCGCCCCGGGGCGCGCCGATCCGGACGGTGTCCCCGCTCCGCGCTCCGTGGACCAGAGCGTCGCCGACCCCACCCGCGCCCCGGGCCCGCACGTGGAACTCCAGTTCACCGTCCGGGTGCGGAGCACGTGCCAGGTAGTACGGCCGCCACGCCTGCTCCAGCAGAGGCGTCTCCAGCGAGGCGTACTGACCGGCGCGGAAGACGTAGGGCTGCTGCGGACGCACCCGCAGGACCGCGAGACCGGGCGCGCGGAGTTCGTGGGCGGTCACGGTCGCGTCCCAGCTGGCGAGTTCCGCGACCGCCTCGTTCTCCCCCCTGACCATCGACGAGACCGCCAGCCCCAGCATCCGCAGCCACGCGCCCTCCGCGGGAGCGCTCCACCGCGCGCCTGCCCGTGCGCGCAGCGCTTCGACGAGGGCCGCTTCGAACGCCGCGAAGTGCGCCGGCCGCACCCCGAGCTTGCGGTGGTCGCGCCCCAGTTGTGTGAAGTAGCCGGTCACCGCATCGGGCCGGTGCAGTTCGCCGATCAGGAAACGGAAGGCGCCCGCCAGATGGGCCTGCTGGAACGCCATCGACTCGGGAAAGAGCGAGCGCAGGTACGGATGACGGTCGAAGAGCACCTGGTACAGCCCGGTGATCAACTCCTCCAACGGGCCCACGACCCCGAGCGACGCCGCGATCAACGACTGGTCGGCCGCCGCGTCGTGACCGCCGTACACCTGCGGCGGGTCCGCCCTGCGGGGCCTGGCCCCGTCACGGGCCGGCTCCAGGATGTGCCGGCGCAGCCGCATCGCGTCGTGGCGCGCCAGGAGGGCGTGATAGCTCTCGCTCGGGGTGTTGTTCACGGGGGTCTGCTCCTCGGGACAGCAGGGCGGGGACCTGCGCGGAGACGTCCGACGGGCTGCCCACCGGACGGGCGGCGCCAGTATGGCACCGGGGCCCCGCCGCTGAACGGCCCAGGCCACAGGGCCTTTCGGCCCCTTTCGCCCGGCACCGCGACATGCCTCGACACCCCCTCGCGCACTCGTCCGGCGGCAGGCACATACTGGTGCGCGTCCACTCGGACACCACCCGCCCCCGACCGATCGAGCATGGTGTGAACGACGATCCCGAACATTCCCGGCCGAGCGGCTCCTCGCCGGAGCCCACTCTCCCGGTCCGCGTGTTCGTCCTCGACGACCACGAGGTCGTGCGACGCGGCGTACGCGACCTCCTGGAGGCCGACGGCGGCATCGAGGTCGTCGGTGAGGCCGGGGACGCCCGGGAGGCGCTGGCCCGGGTGCCCGCGGCCAGACCGCAGGTCGCGGTGCTGGACGTGCGGCTCGGCGACGACCCCGGCGGCGACCACGCCGGTATCGAGGTCTGCCGCGAACTTCGGGCCCGGATGCCCGGACTCGCCTGTCTGATGCTGACCTCGTTCGACGACGACGAGGCGTTGTTCGACGCCATCATGGCGGGCGCGGCCGGCTACGTGCTGAAGCAGATCAACGGTGCCGGCCTGGTCTCGGCGGTCCACACCGTCGCGTCCGGCACCTCCATGCTCGACCCCCGGACAACGGCCCGGGTGATGGCGCGGCTACGGGGGACCTCGCAGCCCCCCGCCGTGGAGACCGAGCCGTCCGAACTCGACAGGCTCACACCGCGGGAACGGCAGATCCTCGATCTCATCGGTGAGGGGCTCACCAACCGTGAGATAGCGGAAAGGCTCTTCCTGGCGGAGAAGACCGTGAAGAACCGCATCTCCGCGATCCTCGCCAAACTGGGGGTCGGCCGCCGCATCCAGGCCGCGATGCTCGCCGGCCGCATCCGGGAGCGCGGCGAGCGGTAGGCGGATCACGGCCGGCCCGGTGCGCGGTCTCAGCGGAGCGGGACGCTCCAGCTGATCCGGGTGCCGCCCGCGGCCGGCTGCCCGACCGTCAGCGTGCCGCCGCACAGTTCCGCCCGGGTCCGCATGTTGGCCAGCCCGCCGCCACCCGGCTGTCCCTCGGCGGCAGGGGCGCCCAGGCCGGTGCCGTCGTCCGTGACGGTGAGCGTCACCGCCTCGTCGGCGGTCAGCACGATGTCGATACGACTCGCCCGGGCATGCCGGGACGCGTTGGACACCGCCTCCGCCGCGACGGCCGCCACATGCTCCGCCACATCGTCGGGGACCGCGGTGTCGACCGGCCCGTCGATGCGTACCGACGGGCGGAAACCGAGCACGCGGGCGGCCGTGAGGGCCGTCTCCGAGATGCGCCGCCGCAGCCCGTTGCGGCCCGAGCCGTCCGCCGTCCGCAGATCGAAGATGGTGGACCGGACGATCCGGATCGTGGTGTCCAGGTCGTCCACCGCACGCCGCACGCGTTCGGCCGCCTCCGGGCGGTCGGCGATGGCCCGGGTGGTGCTCTGCAGGGTCATCCCGGTCGCGAACAGCCGCTGGATCGCCAGGTCGTGCAGATCGCGGGCGATCCGGTCCCGGTCGTGCATGACCGCGAGCTCCTCGGACTCCGCCCGCCCGCGGGCCAGTTCCAGCGCGATCGCCGCCTGATCGGCGAAGCCGGACACCAACTCCACCTCGGACTCGTCGAACGGCGGCCGGCCGACGGGACGCCCCAGCCGCAGCGCGCCCATGGCCCCGTCGTCCACCCGGAGCGGGACCGCCACCACCGGCCCCAGACCTTCGTCGGCGCCGTCGCCGAACGGATGGGCCCGGGGATCGGTACGGACGTCCGCGCAGTGCACCGGAGTTCCGGTGCGCGCGGCGAGCCCCGTCAACGATCCGAACGCCGGGACGGACAGCCCCCGCGCCCGCTCGGCGTCCCGTCCGTGCGCGACGGCCACCGCCAGGCGCGCCGCGTCCGCGGGCGCCGGCTGCCGCCCCGCCCGCGCGGCTGCGCCCGACCGCGGGGCGGGCAGCAGAATCGCCGCACGGTCCGCGTCCGCGACCTCCATCGCCCGCTCGGCGACCAGATGCAGCACCTCGTCGGCGTCCGTCCCCGAGAGCAGGGCACGGGTGATCTCGCCCAAGGCCTCCAGCCGCCGCTCACGCCGACGGCTCTCCTCGTACAACCGGGCGTTGTCGATGGCGACCCCGGCAGCGATGGAGAGGGTGGTCAGCACCGCTTCGTCGTCGGCGTCGAAGCTCCTCCCATGCCGCTTCTCGGTGAGGTACAGGTTGCCGAACACCTCGTCACGCACCCGCACGGGGACGCCGAGGAAGCTGTGCATCGGCGGATGGTCAGGAGGGAAACCGAAGCTGCTGGGATGGCTGCCGAGGTCGTCGAGGCGCAGCGGTCGCGGATGCCGGATGAGCTCGCCGAGAAGGCCGCGCCCGCACGGCGTCCGCCCGATCCGGGCGGTGAGCTCGGGCTCCATGCCGACGGTCAGGAACTCCTGCAGCGTCTCCCCGTCCCCGACGATGCCGAGTGCCCCGTACTCCGCGTCCGTCAACGACACGGCGGCCTCCACGATGCCGCGCAGCACCTCGGGGAGTTCGAGTCCCCGGCCCAGGCCCATCACGGCGTCGAGCAGCCCGTGCATCCGGTCCGGACGGCTGGGCTGCGGCCAGGTGCCGGAGTGACCTCCGGCGGGGTCGGAAGCTACGCCCGGGGCGGGCGGGGCGGGAGCGGGGGACGAGCGCGACACCGGGCATACGGGATCTGTCATGGGGTGCCGCTCTCTCCATCCGGGTGCCGCCGGGTGGCGGTCCGCCACGCCGGCGGCCTGGCCGGTCCGCCGCAGCCCGCCAGTCTACGCACCCGCCCGCCCGCGCCCTCTGCCGTCCGCGCCTCGGCCCCGTCCGCGCCTCGGCCCGTCCGCGCCTCGGCCCGGTCCGGCTCGTTCCCCGGCCCGTACAGGGCCGGTCGGCCCTGTACGCCGGCCGGTCGGCCCTCCGGGAGGTGCCCTGCCGGCCGGGTCGTCAGGTGCCGCCCGGCCCCTGGGGACCGACACCGATCGCGGAGAGCATGATCCCGGCCGGAAAGGCCCGCTCCCGTCCCCCGCGTGACCGCGGACCTTTCCGGCCCCCGCTCCGGCCCGCCCGGGGCGGGTGGGCCGCACGGAGTACCGAGAGCTGGAGGACACGGTCCGGTGGACGCACGGGAATCGCAGGGCGGGCAGACCGCACCCGAACCGGGCAGGCACCTGCCCGCCGGAACCGGCCCGCTCGGCCCTTCGGGCGACGCTTCCGACTCGCACGGACCGGACGCCGCCTCCGGCCCCTCCGTCCGGCGCGGCACATCCGGCCCGCACTCCGGCAGCACGACTTCGCCGTCCCACCCGTCCGGCGGCCGTCCCTCCCGCGGACGGCTCGTCGTGTCCTGGCTGACCACGACCGACCACAAACAGATCGGCACGCTCTACCTCGTCACCGCGTTCGCCTTCTTCGTGGTCGGTGGCGCGATGGCGCTGCTGATGCGCGCGGAGCTGGCCCGTCCCGGCACGCAGATCATGTCCAACGAGCAGTTCGACCAGGCGTTCACGATGCACGGTTCGATCATGCTGCTGCTCTTCGCCATGCCGCTGTTCACCGGGTTCGCCAACTGGCTGATGCCCTTGCAGATCGGCGCGCCGGACGTGGCCTTTCCCCGTCTGAACATGCTGGCCTACTGGCTGTTCCTCTTCGGCTCGCTCATCGCCGCCGGAGGCTTCCTCACTCCTCAGGGAGCCGCGGACTTCGGCTGGTTCGCCTACGCCCCGCTGTCCGACGCCGTGCACTCGCCGGGCGTCGGAGCCGACATGTGGATCATGGGCGTGGCGCTGTCCGGCTTCGGCTCGATCCTCGGCGCGGTCAACTTCATCACCACCATCATCTGCATGCGGGCACCGGGAATGACGATGTTCCGCATGCCGATCTTCACCTGGAACGTGCTGCTGACCGCGCTGCTCGTCCTCCTGGTCTTCCCGGTCCTCGCCGCCGCCCTGCTCGCCCTGGAAACGGACCGGAAGTTCGGCTCCCACGTCTTCGACGCCGCCAACGGCGGGGCCCTGCTGTGGCAGCACCTCTTCTGGTTCTTCGGCCATCCGGAGGTCTACGTCCTCGCGCTGCCGTTCTTCGGCATCATCTCGGAGGTCGTGCCGGTCTTCTCCCGCAAGCCGATGTTCGGCTACATCGGCCTGGTCGCCGCCACGGTTTCCATCGCCGGACTGTCCGTCACCGTCTGGGCCCACCACATGTACGTCACCGGCGGAGTGCTGCTCCCCTTCTTCGCCTTCATGACGTTCCTGATCGCGGTGCCGACCGGGGTGAAGTTCTTCAACTGGATCGGCACGATGTGGAAGGGCTCGTTGTCGTTCGAGACGCCGATGCTCTGGGCGACCGGATTTCTCGTGACCTTCCTCTTCGGCGGTCTGACCGGCGTCATCCTGGCGTCACCCCCGCTGGACTTCCACGTCTCGGACTCGTACTTCGTGGTCGCGCACTTCCACTACACGCTCTTCGGGACCGTGGTGTACGCGATGTTCGCCGGATTCCATTTCTGGTGGCCCAAGTTCACCGGAAGAATGCTCGACGAACGTCTCGGGAAAGTCACCTTCTGGGTGCTGACGACCGGCTTCCACCTGACGTTCCTCGTCCAGCACTGGCTGGGTGCCGAGGGCATGCCACGCCGGTACGCGGACTACCTGGCAGCAGACGGATTCACCATGCTCAACACCCTCTCCACCATCGGGTCGTTCCTGCTCGGTCTGTCCTTCCTCCCCTTCCTCCACAACGTCTGGAAGACCTCCCAGTACGGCGAGCGGGTGACCGTCGACGACCCCTGGGGATTCGGCCGTTCGCTGGAGTGGGCCACGTCCTGCCCGCCTCCCCGGCACAACTTCGTGTCCCTGCCCCGAATCCGCAGCGAGAGCCCGGCTTTCGACCTGCACCACCCGGAGATCGCGGCACTCGACCACGCGCGGACGCACTGAACCGGAGTGCTTCCCTGCGGCAGAGGTCCGGCGGACCGTGCCGCCGGGCCCGAACGGCCGCCCCTCACCCGCCGGGACGACCCTCCAGCCGGGCGGCGGCCGCGTCCCAGGCGGCGGCGTCACCGCGGGGGCGGTAGTGCCGCAGGTGCTGGGTGGTGGCGACGAGGCGGCGCATCGACGCCAGGTCTCCGACGAGTCCGGTGGACCTGGCCTGGACGAGGATGTTGCCGAGCGCGGTGGCCTCGGTGGGTCCGGCGACGACGGGCAGCCCGGTGGCGTCGGCGGTGAGCTGGCAGAGCAGGTCGTTGCGCGAGCCCCCGCCGACGAGATGGACACGGGTGATGTCGCGGCCTGCCAGCTCGGCGGCCTGACGCAGCGTACGCCGGTGGGCGAGCGCGAGGCTCTCCAGGATGCAGCGGACCAGAGGGCCCTGGCCGTCGGGGACCGGCCGGCCGGTGCGGCGGCAGTACTCCTGGATGCGGCCCGGCATGTCGCCGGGGGCCATGAACTCGGGGGCGTCCGGGTCGATGAGCGCGGCGAACGGCGTGGCCCGGGCGGCCTCGGCGAGCAGGGCCGGGATGTGCGTGGGCAGCCCCTGCTGCTCCCACGTGCGCCGGCACTCCTCGAACAGCCACATGCCCATGATGTTCCGCAGATAGCGGATGGTGCCGTCGATGCCTCGCTCGTTGGTGAAGTTGGCCGTCCTGGATGCCTCCGTCAGCACTGGAGCGTCCAGTTCGAGGCCCGCCAGCGACCAGGTGCCGCAGGAGATGTAGGCGAAGTCCGGTTCGGTGGCCGGGACGGCGACGACGGCGGACGCGGTGTCGTGCGAGGCGACGGTGGTCACCGGGGTACGGGGGTCCAGACCGGCGTACGCGGCGACGTGCGGCAGCAGCGTGCCGGCCGGGTCGCCCGGCGCCCGCAGCGCGGGCAGCAGCGCGGGGTCGATCCCGAGCGGTTCGAGGATGTCCTTGGACCAGCCGCCCGTGCGGGCGTCCAGGAGACCGGTGGTGGAGGCGTTGGTCTCCTCGGCGCCGACGGAACCGGTCAGCCAGTGGACGAGCAGGTCGGGCACGAGGAGCAGCGTGCGCGCGGCACCCAGCTGGGCGCTCCCGGCGGCGGAGGCGAGCTGGAACACGGTATTGAACGGCAGGTGCTGGAGGCCCGTGATCCGGTACAGCTGCTCGGGGCCGACCGTGGCCCACACCCGCTCGGCCACGCAGTCGGTGCGGGTGTCCCGGTAGTGGTGGGGCGAGCCGAGGAGTGCGCCGTCCGCGTCGAGGAGCCCGTAGTCCACGGCCCAGGTGTCCACGCCGATGGAGCTGACGCCGCCGGTCCGGGCCGCCTCGCGCAGCCCGTCGAGCACCCCCTGGAAGAGGGCGAGGGCGTCCCAGCGCAGTCCGTCGGGCAGGCGCACGGGAGTGTTGGGGAAGCGGTGCACCTCGGTGAGATCGAGATTGTCCGGGCCCACCCGGCCCAGGATCACCCGTCCGCTGGTTGCGCCGAGGTCGACCGCGGCGAACGTGGAACGGAATGCCGAGGAGGGCGGTGTCGTGGTCACGGGAATCGCCTCCGCGGCGAACGGCTGATCGAGGTCCGGGGATCGGTGATCAGGAGAGGTCAGTAGGAGAGGAGAGGAGAGGAGAGGAGAGGAGAGGAGAGGAGAGGAGAGGAGAGGAGAGGAGAGGAGAGGAGAGGAGAGGCGGGCCGGGGGTGTCCGGGTGCCCGACCGGCACCCGGGCACCCCCGGACGGAGCGTCAGCGCAGGAAGGCCGCCGCCACTCCCGCGTCGACCGGGACGTGAAGCCCGGTGGTGTGGGTGAGGTCGCCGCCGGTGAGCGCGAAGACCGCGTTGGCGACGTGCTCGGGGAGCACCTCCCGCTTGAGGATGGTGCGCTGGGCGTAGAACTCGCCGAGCTTCTCCTCCTCGATGCCGTAGGTCGCGGCACGCTGGGCGCCCCAGCCCGCGGCGAAGATGCCGGAGCCCCGGACGACCCCGTCGGGGTTGACGCCGTTGACACGGATGCCGTGTTCGCCGAGTTCGGCGGCGAGCAGCCTGACCTGGTGGGCCTGGTCGGCCTTGGTGGCGGAGTAGGCGATGTTGTTCGGTCCGGCGAAGACGGCGTTCTTGGAGGCGATGTAGACGATGTCGCCGCCGAGACCCTGCGCGGTCATCACCCGGGCGGCCTCGCGCGAGACGAGGAACGAGCCGCGGGCCATGATGTCGTGCTGGAGGTCCCAGTCCTTGGCCGTGGTCTCCAGGAGCGGCTTGGAGATGGAGATCCCGGCGTTGTTGACGACCAGGTCCACACCGCCGAAGGCGAGGGCGGCGGCCTTGAACGCCTCGGTGATCTCCTCCTCGGAGGTGACGTTCACCGTGACGGCGACGGCCTTGTCGGGGCCGCCCAGTTCCTCGGCGACGGCCGCGGCGGTCTCCGCGTTCAGGTCGGCGACGACGACGCAGGCGCCCTCGGCGACGAGACGGTGCGCGATGGCCTTGCCGATGCCGCTGCCGGCGCCCGTGACGAGCGCGACCCGGGTGGCGAGCGGCTTCGGCTTCGGCATCCGCTGGAGCTTGGCCTCCTCCAGTGCCCAGTACTCGATGCGGAACTTCTCCGACTCCTCGATGGGCGCGTAGGCGGAGACCGCCTCGGCGCCGCGCATCACGTTGATGGCGTTGAGGTAGAACTCCCCGGCCACCCGGGCGGTCTGCTTGTCCTTCCCGAAGGAGAACATGCCGACGCCCGGCACCAGCACGATCGCCGGGTCGGCCCCGCGCAGGGCGGGGGAGCCGGGGATGGCGTGCCGGTCGTAGTAGGCGCGGTACTCCGCCCGGTACTCCTGGTGCAGCTCCTTCAGCCGTGCGACCGCCTCGTCGAGCGGGGCGCCGGCCGGCAGGTCCAGGACCAGCGGGCGCACCTTGGTACGGAGGAAGTGGTCCGGGCAGGACGTGCCGAGGGCGGCGAGCCGGGGGTGTCCGGTCCGGGACAGGAAGTCCAGGACGGCCTCGGTGTCGTCGAAGTGGCCGACCTGCGGGCGGTCCTGGGACGCCAGCCCGCGGATCACGGGGGCCAGGGCGGCGGCGCGCTCCCGGCGCTCGGCCTCGGCCAGTGGCTCGTACCCGGCGAGCACCGGGCCGAAGGGCTCGGCCTTGCCCTTCCGCGCGAGGTACTCCTCGGCGGTACGGATGATGAAGAGCGAGTTCGCCTCGCACTCCTCGGAGGTGTCGCCCCACGCGGTGATGCCGTGGCCGCCGAGGATGCAGCCGGCGGCCTGCGGGTTCGCCTCCCTGACCGCCGCGATGTCCAGGCCGAGCTGGAAACCGGGGCGGCGCCAGGGCACCCAGAGGACCTTGTCGCCGAAGCAGTCGGCGGTCAGCTTCTCGCCGTCCGAGGCGCAGGCCAGCGCGATGCCCGAGTCCGGGTGGAGGTGGTCCACGTGTGCGGCGCCGACCAGGCCGTGCATCGCGGTGTCGATGGAGGGGGCCGCACCGCCCCTGCCGTGCAGGCAGTAGTCGAAGGCGGCGACCATCTCGTCCTCGCGCTCCACCCCCGGGTAGACGTTCTTGAGGGCGAGCAGCCGGTCCAGCCGGAGCGCGGCGAGGCCGGATTCGGTGAGGGTGCCGAGGTCGCCGCCGGATCCCTTGACCCAGAGGAGTTCGACGTCGCCGCCGGTCGCCGGGTCGGTCCCGGTGCCCTTCGCGGAGGTGTTGCCGCCCGCGTAGTTGGTGTTGCGCGGGTCGGAGCCGAGACGGCGGGAACGTGCGATCAGCGCGGCGGCCGTGGTGTGGATGGCGGAGGCCATGGCAGGAGTCCTTCGGGATCTGGGGGTGCGGGACAGCGGGAGGGGTGTGGTCGGACACGGCCTGGCGGCGTGTGTCAGGCTCCCCAGCCGGCCTGGTCGCCGCCGACGCGGTCGGCCGCGATCTTCTCCTGCCAGCCGGACGTGCGGTAGGCGGCGACCGGGTCGGGTGCGAGGCCCCGCTCCTCACGGAGTTCGCGCAGCAGGGGGCGTACATCGGTGTTGTAGGCGTCCATCAGTACCTCGTTGGAGCCGAGTACGTCCCCGGCGCGCTGGGCGGCGGTCAGCGCGTCCGTGTCGACGAGCAGGGCCTTGGCCGTCGCCTCCTGGACGTTCGTGACCGAGCGGATGACGGCCGGGATCTTCGCCTCGATGTTGTGGCACTGGTCGAGCATGAAGTTGACGTTCGTCTCGGAGGCGAGCCCGCCGTTCTTGACCACCTCGTGCATGATCCGGAAGAGCTGGAAGGGGTCCGCCGAGCCGACCATCAGGTCGTCGTCGGCGTAGAAGCGGGAGTTGAAGTCGAAGGCGCCGAGCTTCTTCTCGCGCAGCAGCGTCGCGACGATGAACTCGATGTTGGTGCCCGGGGCGTGGTGCCCGGTGTCCACGACGACCTGCGCCTTCGGCCCCAGCTTGAGGCAGTGCGCGTACGCGGTGCCCCAGTCCGGAACGTCCGTCGTGTAGAAGGCGGGCTCGAAGAGCTTGTACTCCAGCAGCAGCCGCTGGTCGTCGCCGAGGCGTTCGTACACCGCGGTCAGCGCTTCGGCCAGCCGGTTCTGACGGTCCGCGATGTCGTCCTGGCCGGGGTAGTTGGTGCCGTCCGCGAACCAGAGCTTCAGGTCCTTCGAGCCGGTCGCGTCCATGATGTCGACGCACTCCAGCAGATGACCCAGGGCCTTGGTGCGGACCTTCGCGTCCGGGTGACAGACGCTGCCGAGCTTGTAGTCGTCGTCCTGGAAGGTGTTGGTGTTGATCGCACCCAGTTCCAGGCCGCGCTCCTCGGCGTACGCGGCCAGCGCGCCGAAGTCGTCGACCCGGTCCCACGGGATGTGCAGGGACACCACGGGTGCGATCCCGGTGAACTCGTGGACCTTCGCCGCGTCGTCGAGCTTCTCGTACGGGTTCCGGGGCACGCCGGCCTGCGCGAACACCTTGAAGCGTGTACCTGAGTTGCCGTAGCCCCAGGACGGTGTCTCGATCCGCTGGCTGGTGAGTGCGGCCTTCACTGCGGCGATGTCAGGCATGTCCACCTCGGGATGTGCGGGCGGCCCGAGCAGCAGCCGCCGGGAGGAATGTAATGAATCGATTCATTGCGTGGGAGAAGTTAGTCGCCCGCGTGAGGGCCGTCAAGAGTTCCGGCGAGGTAGCCGGCGCGTTACCGGATCGTGTCTTCGCTCCGGCCACAACTGCCTCGCTGCCCCCGCATGCGCAGTTCAGGGCCGAGGGTTGGTGGATCCGCCGGATGTGCCGGATGTTTCGCGGTGTTCGGTGCGGAACACCCCTTGACGTGTTCGACAAGGCGGGGCTAGCTTCCCGGCAACTCCACTGAAACATTTCATGTCGGGCCTTCCGTCCGACACAAGCACGGGAGAGATCCATGACGCACCCCGAACCGGAGACGACTCCGGTGCTCGCGCTGGAGGGGGTGAGCAAGTCCTTCGGTGCCGTACGGGCCCTGCGTGGCGTGTCGCTGCGGCTGTACGCCGGAGAGGCGCACGCCCTCGCCGGCGAGAACGGCGCCGGGAAGTCGACCCTGATCAAGGCACTCGCCGGCGTGCACCGCCCCGACGCGGGCACCGTGCTGCTGGACGGAAAGCCCGTCGTTTTCCACGGCCCGGCCGACGCCCGCGACGCGGGAGTCGCGGTGATCTACCAGGAGCCGACTCTCTTCCCGGACCTGTCCGTCGCGGAGAACATCTTCGTGGGCCGCCAGCCCCGCCGCTCCCTCGGCCGGGTCGACCACCGTGCGGTCAAGCAGGCGGCGTCCGACCTCTTCGCGCGCCTCGGCGTCGACCTCGACCCCGATCAGCCGGCCCGCGGCCTCTCCATCGCCGACCAGCAACTGGTCGAGATAGCCAAGGCGTTGTCCTTCGACGCCCGTGTGCTGATCATGGACGAACCGACCGCCGCGCTCACCGGCGGCGAGGTCGCCCGGCTGTTCGGCGTCGTAGCGGCGCTCCGCGCGCAGGGCGCGGCTGTGCTGTTCATCTCGCACCGCCTCGAAGAGATCTTCGCGCTCTGCCAGCGCGTCACGACCCTTCGCGACGGCGCCTGGATCTCCAGCGAGCCGCTCGACGGTCTGGGTGAGGACGACCTGGTCCGCCGCATGGTCGGCCGTGATCTGGACGAGCTCTACCCGAAGCAGGTCACCGAGACCGGCGAAGTCGCCCTCAGTGTGCGCCGGCTGACCCGTGAGGGCGTCTTCACCGACATCTCCTTCGAGGTCCGCCGCGGCGAGATCGTCGGCCTCGCCGGCCTGGTCGGCGCCGGACGCAGCGAGGTGGCCCGCGCCGTGTTCGGCGTCGACCGCTTCGACGGCGGCGAGGTCGAGGTCCTCGGCAAGAAGCTGAACCCCGGAGCCCCGAGCCTGGCGATGGCCGCCGGACTCGCCCTCGTACCCGAGGACCGCCGGGCGCAGGGCCTGGTGATGGACATGTCCATCGAACGGAACATCGGCCTCACCGGCTTCGCCGAGACCACCCGGGCCGGACTGATGAACCGCGGCGCCGAGCGCGACCGGGCGGTCGACTGGGCGGTCAAGCTCCAGGTCAAGTACGCCCGCCTCGCCGATGTCGTCGGGACCCTCTCCGGCGGCAACCAGCAGAAGGTCGTGCTCGCCAAGTGGCTGGCGACCCGCCCGCAGGTGCTCATCGTGGACGAGCCCACCCGCGGCATCGACGTCGGCACCAAGGCCGAGGTGCACCGGCTGCTCTCCTCCCTGGCGGCCGAGGGCGTGGCGGTGCTGATGATCTCCTCCGACCTCCCGGAGATTCTCGGCATGGCCGACCGGGTGCTGGTGATGCACGAAGGACGGCTGACCGCCGAGATCCCCCGGTCCGAGGCGACCGAGGAGACCGTGATGGCGGCGGCGACCGGCCGTGCCGCCCGAGGAAGGAACGCGGCATGACCATGGCTGCAGAGCCGGTGCGGCACGAACCCGCACCCGAGTCCGTCGCCTCGCGACGACTTGTCGACAAGGTGTTCAAGGCCCGCGAACTGGCCGTCGCCCTCGTCCTCGTCGTGATGCTCGGCGTCACCCAGCTCTCCAACACCGAGTTCCTGTCCGAACAGGGCATCAAGGACCTGATGCTGAACGCGACCATCCTGGTCCTGGTCGCGGTCGGCCAGGCGGTGGTGGTCATCACCCGCAACGTGGACCTCTCCGTCGGTTCGGTCCTCGGCATCTCCGCCTTCGGCGCGGGCGTCTACCTCCAGGACGGCGGAAGCCCCCTGGTCGCGGTCGTGATCGCGGTCGCCCTCGGCGTGCTCTTCGGCGTCCTCAACGGCGCCCTGGTCAGCCTCGGCAAGGTGCCCGCACTCGTCGTCACCCTCGGCACCCTGTACATCGTCCGCGGCATCGACTCCATCTGGGTCGGATCCCGCCAGATCACCGCCGACGCCCTGCCCGACGGCTTCGTCGACTTCGGGCACGACGGGATCTGGGTGCTGCCCTACCTCGCCCTGCTCGCCGTCGTCGTGCTGGTCGCGGTCGCCTACTACCTGCGCAGCTACCACAGCGGACGCGATCTCTACGCGCTCGGTTCCAGCCCCGAGGCCGCCCGGCTCGCCGGCATCCCCGTACGGGCCCGGATCATGACGGCGTACGTGCTCTGCGGCGCGCTCGCCGGACTCGCCGGCGCGCTCTACCTCGCCCGCTTCGGCAACGTCGACTCCGCCACCGGCAACGGATACGAACTCACCGTCGTCAGCGCCGTCGTCGTCGGCGGCGTCGCCTTCACCGGAGGCTCCGGCACCGTCTACGGAGCCGCCCTCGGCGCCCTCCTGCTCACCTCGATCAACAGCGTGCTCCCGGCCATCGGCGTCAGCTCCGTCTGGGTCACCGCGATCAACGGCATCCTGCTGCTGCTCGCGATCGCCGCAGACCGGATCCTGGCCCTGCGGGTAGCCGCCGGGCTGCGCAAGAAGGCCGCACAGATGAGGAGCGCCCGCCATGTCTGACACCACCAAAAACGCGTCCGCCCAGCCCCCGGCCCTCGCCCGACTCGGCCAGGCGGTCCGCTGGGACACCGCGGTCGGCGCGCTGCTGCTGACCCTGCTGATCTGCTCGTTCTCGTTCGTCGACAACTTCGGCAACGCGCTGAACCTGTCGTTCCTCATCGGCAACACCCTGCCGATCGCGCTCATCGCCCTGCCCATGACCATGCTGGTGGTCTCCGGCGAGGTCGACCTCTCCGTCGGCTCCACCGCAGGCCTCTCGGGTGCCGTCATGGGGGCGCTCTGGAACAACGGCATGGCGATCGAGACGATCATCCCGCTCTGCCTGGTCCTCGGCGTGGTCTGCGGTCTGGTCAACGGACTGCTCGTCACCCGGCTCGGACTGCCCTCGCTCGCCGTGACCATCGGCACCATGGCGGCCTACCGGGGCATCGCACAGATCATCCTCGGCTCCGACTCGGTCACCGACTTCCCCACCCAGTACCTCGACTTCGGCGCCGGCCGGATCGGCTCCACCTTCATCCCGTACGCCGCCATCCCCTTCGTCGTCCTCCTCGTCGTGGCCGTACTCGTCCTGCACGCCACCCCGGTCGGCCGCTCGCTCTTCGCCACCGGCGCCGGCGAGGACGCCGCCCGGTTCTCCGGCATCCGCGTCAAGCGCCTCAAGCTCTCGATGTTCGTGACCACCGGCGTGATCTCCTCGCTCACCGGCGTGTTCTGGGCCCTGCACTACGCCAGCGCCCGCTACGACAACGCCACCGGGCTCGAACTCTCCGTCATCGCCGCCGTGCTGCTCGGCGGCATCGACTTCGACGGCGGCAAGGGCACGCTCGGCGGCGCCATCGCCGGTGTGCTGCTGCTCGGCACCCTGCAGAACGTCATGAGCCTGGTCAACGTCTCCGCCCAGTCCCAGATCGTGGTCACCGGCGTCCTGCTGGTGATCTCCGTCCTGGCTCCCCGGGTCGGCCGCCAGGCCGTCCAGGCGCGGGCCCGCAGGAAGACGTCCACCGTGCCCTCGCCCGGCAGCTCCTGACCCTCCCGTACCTCGCACCTCCACACGCCCGCACCACCCCGGGCGTACCGAGCCCTGCGCACCCCCGTCACCGTTCGGGCAACCGCCCGGCAGCCCCTGCCGCTCGCGGCAGCGAAAGGAAACCGCCATGTTCTCCGCCACCGCCAGAAGCGTCCGGCTGACCGCCGCCCTCGCCACCGCCGCCGCCCTCGCCCTCGGCGCCACCGCCTGCTCGGGCACCACCAAGGACTCCGCCGGCAAGGAGGCCGGCCCGGCCGCCGCCACCGGCAAGGCGGACCCGAACAGCGCCACCAAGAAGGGTCTCACGGTCGCCTTCCTGCCCAAGCAGGTCAACAACCCCTACTTCACCACCTCGGACAACGGCGGCAAGAAGGCCCTGGCCGAGCTCGGCTCCACGTACAAGGAGGTCGGCACCAGCAGCGGCACCGACACCTCCGGCCAGGTGAGCTACGTCAACACCCTGACCCAGCAGCAGGTCAACGCCATCGCCGTGTCCGCCCAGGACCCGGGCGCCCTGTGCACCTCGCTCAAGCAGGCCATGAAGAACGGCGTCAGCGTCGTCACGTACGACTCCGACACCCAGACCGACTGCCGCCAGGTCTTCGTCTCCCAGGCCAGCGCCGAGGACCTCGGCCGCACCCAGATCCAGCTGCTGGCGAAGCAGATCGGTGGCAAGGGCGAGATCGCGATCCTCTCGGCGGCCCAGACGGCCACCAACCAGAACACCTGGATCGACTTCATGAAGGACGAGCTGAAGAAGCCGGAGTACAAGGACATCAAGCTCGTCAAGACCGCGTACGGCGACGACGACGCCCAGAAGTCCTTCCAGCAGACCCAGGGCCTCCTCCAGGAGCACCCGGACCTGAAGGGCATCGTCTCGCCCACCACCGTCGGCATCAAGGCCGCCGCCCAGTACCTGTCCGGCTCCAAGTACAAGGGCAAGGTCAAGCTGACCGGCCTCGGCACGCCCAACGACATGCGCGCGTACGTCAAGAACGGCACCGTCGAGGGCTTCGAGCTGTGGGACCCGGCCAAGCTCGGTGCGCTCGCCGCCCACACGGCCGTCGCCCTGCAGTCGGGGCAGATCACCGGCGCGGAGGGCGAGACCTTCAAGGCCGGCGACCTCGGGTCGTTCACCATCGGCAAGGACGGCGTCGTCTCGCTCGGCGCGCCGACCGTCTTCACCCAGGACAACATCGACCAGTTCCAGTTCTGATCCCCGCTCTCCCTCCGGTCCAGGAGAAGCCGTGGGGCCGCGACCGGCCGTCGGGGCGGCCCCACCCCCGTTCGAGAAAGGCGTCACCGTGCAGCGTGTCTGCTTCCTGCTGAAGGTCCGGGCCGAACGGATCGAGGAGTACCGCCGACGGCACCAGCCCGTCTGGGCCGAGATGCGGGCCGCTCTCACCGAAGCGGGCTGGCACAACTACTCGCTCTTCCTGCGCGAGGACGGCCTGCTGGTCGGCTACCTGGAGACCCCCGACTTCGAGAAGGCCCGCGCCGCCATGGACGCCACCGACGTGAATGCCCGCTGGCAGGCGGAGATGGCGGACTTCTTCGAGGCACTCGACGGACAGGCACCCGACGCGGCCATGCGACCGCTCACCGAGGTCTTCCACCTCGTCTGAGGACCGTGTGGCCCTCCCGGCGGGGCACCGCCAGGAGGGGAGAACGCGACACGAAGGATCGGGTGGGACCGGTGGCGGCAGGCGCAAGAGCGGTGAGCATCAAGGACGTGGCACGCGAGGCAGGCGTCTCGGTGGGCACCGTCTCCAACGTGATCAACAAGCCGGAACACGTGTCCGAGGAGACCCGGCGGCACGTGAAAAGGGTCATCGCGGCCCTGGGATACGTACGCAGCGAGCACGCCCGTCAACTCCGGGCGGGACGCAGCCGCATCATGGCGCTGCTCGTCCTCGACATGGGCAACCCCTTCTTCGTCGACATCGCCAGGGGAGCCGAACGCGCGGCCCGGGCCGCCGGCCTGGGAGTCATGGTCTGCAACAGCGACCAGAACCCCCAGGACGAGGCGGAGTACCTCGGCCTCTTCGCCGAACAGCGCGTCCGCGGAGTGCTGGTGACCCCTGCCGACTCCGACGGAAGCAGCCTCCGGGAGTTCCGGCGCCACGGCATCCCCTTCGTCCTCGTGGACCGCGTGGCCGGGGACGGCGACGGCTGCTCCGTCTCCGTCGACGACGTCGCCGGCGGCGCCCTGGCGGTCCGTCATCTGACGGCGGCGGGACACCGGTCCCTCGCCTACGTCAGCGGACCGGGCCACCTGAACCAGGTGCGGGACCGGCGCACCGGCGCCCTCACCGCGCTCGCCGAGGCCGGCCTCCCTCCCGAGGCGATGCGGGAGGTTCCTGCCGCGCGTCTCGACGTCGCGGCGGGACGCGACGCCGGAGCCCGGCTGCTGGGACTCGCCCAGCGCCCCACCGGTGTCTTCTGCGCCAACGACCTTCTGGCACTGGGGGTGTTGCAGTCCCTGTACGCGGCCGGGGTGCGGGTCCCCGAAGACATGGCGATCGTCGGGTACGACGACATCGAGTTCGCCGCGGCGGCGACGGTCCCCCTCACCTCGGTGCGCCAGCCCGCGCTCACCATCGGTGCGCGGGCGACCGAGCTGCTGCTCCTGGAGGCGGCCGAGGACGCGTTCGCCCACCGCCACGAACGCGTCGTCCTCCAGCCCGAGCTGGTCGTACGTCAGTCCACCCTCATCCCGCGGTGATTCCGCCGGCGTGCCCGCCGACGCGTGTTGAAACGATCCACCGGCCCACGGCGATCCACCGGCCCACGGCGATCCACCGGCCCACGGCGATCCACCGCCCCGCCCGCCCCGCCCGTCATACGGCCTCCGGCCGCACCCCGGGCGCCCTGCGACGGGGCACGGCAGCGGGCGTCACGGCGGTGCCCCGTCGCGTCCCCCGGTCAGCGGCCGGGCTCCTGACCGCCGATCCTCCGGGCGCAGGAGAGGACCACGACCAGGGGCCAGAACGACTGGACGAACGTGATGACACGCTCGGCCGCCCCCGCGATGTCGAGCACGAAGAGGGCGAGCAGGAACCACGCCCCGCCCAGCCACATCAAGGTGGTCGCACCGACGGAGGGACCGGGCCGCAGGCCCCACGGCACGGTTCCCCCCGAGACCGGGACCAGCCGGCCCGGCGGGCGCTGCGCCTCCCGCCGCGCCGCCAGTACCGGCCACAGCGCCAGCAGTGAGAACCCCACCGTCACGACGACCCCGTGCGCGAACGATCCGCCGCTCACCGGTGCCGGGAAGAACGCCAGCAGCATCGCGGAGAGCCCGCCGCCCGCCAGGGCCAGCCGGCCGAACGGCGCGGCGGGACGCAGCCCGCAGGCGGTGACCACATGACAGAGGCCCAGCGCCACCAGGGCCGTCGTCATCACCCAGTACCCGCGCGTCCCGTCGGCGGCGAGGATGCTGATGGTGGTCGAGGCGGGGTCGTAACGGGGTCCCTCGAGCTCCGCCGAGACCGACCAGCCGCCGACGAGCAGGATCGGAGCGCACACCGAGGAGAAGAGGACCCACCAGGGGACATATCGCATCGGTGAACGGTAGAACGTGCACGGCCCCCGGTTCCCGCTGTACACGCAGGCGGCGGCGCTGATCAGCCTGGCGGAGGTCCGGCGGCCGTACCGCTTCCCGGGCGCATCCGGCACGGTCCGGGGGCGGCGGCCGGGTGCCGCCCCCGGTCTCAGGTGATCCGGCCCGATCCGGACACCGCTCGGGCGGTGTCCGGCTACGCCTCCAAGGCTGCTCCGGCGAGGGATTCCCCGGCCGCTCCCGCGCCCGGTTCCGTGGTGGCGGACTCGTCGAGGAACCCACCGGACTGGTGCTGCCACAGCTTGGCGTAGGCGCCCTCCGCGGTCAGCAGCTGCTGGTGCGTGCCCTGTTCGACGATCCGGCCCCGGTCGAGGACCACCAGCCGGTCCATGGTGGCGACGGTGCTCAGGCGGTGCGCCACCACGAGAGCCGTCCGTCCCTCCATGAGCCGCCACAGGGCGTCCTGGACCAGGATCTCGCTCTCCGAGTCCAGGGCGCTGGTCGCCTCGTCGAGCAGCAGGATCGGCGCGTCACGGAGGATCGCCCGGGCGAGAGCGACCCGCTGGCGCTGGCCGCCCGAGAGCTTCACCCCGCGCTCGCCCACCATGGTGTCGAAACCGTCCGGGAGCGCGTCCGCGAACTCGGTGACGTGCGCCGCCTCGGCCGCCCGGCGGATCTCGGCGTCGGTGGCGCCGGGACGGGCGAAGGCGATGTTCTCCCGCAGGGTGCGGTGGAACATCGCGGGGTCCTGCGGGACGTACGCGATCCTGCTGCGCAGGTCGGCCCGGCGCAGCTTGCTGATGTCCTGACCGCCGATCAGGATGCGGCCCCCTTCGATGTCCGCCATCCGCAGCAGGAGCCGGGTGAGCGTGGTCTTGCCACCGCCGGACCGGCCGACGAGACCGATCTTCGTTCCTCCGGCGACGTCCAGGTCGAGGCCGTCGAAGAGCGGCCTCCCGCCCGTGTGCGCGAAGGTCACCTTCTCGAAGCGGACGTCCGATCCCTCGTTCCGCAGCGGTTCGGGGGACGCGGGGTCGAGGACGGTCGGTGGTTGCATCAGCAGTTCGGTGAATTGTGCGGCCTCCGTCATCGAGCTCTCCAGACGGCGGTAGATCTGGTTGAACTCGAACATGATCCGGGTGGCGTTGGCGTAGTAGGTGAAGGCGACGATGATCGCCTCCACCCCGAGGTCCCCGCCCGCGAGAGTGATGGCGAGCATCAGGCCCACCACATTGGTCAGTACGGAGAGCGGCGCCACCAGGGTGTCGATGCGCAGGTTGCCGTAGTCCCACGAACGCACCATGAGACGGCGCAACTCGCCTACCCGGGAACGGTGTTCCGCGGCCTCGCGGTCCTCTGCGGCGAAGGACTGGACCGTCTCCATGTTCGTCAGGCTGTCGGCGACGTGGCCAGACACCCGGGCGATCGCCTGCTCGCGCTTGGCGACGATCGCCTGACGGCGCCGGATCAGGGGCGTCACGATCAGCGCGGTGAGCGCGATGAGCGTCAGGAGCCCGACCACCAGCAGCGGGTCGTAACTCCACAGCACCACCGAGGCGAACGCCAGCGGCACGAGGTTGCCCATGATGGAGAACGTCAGCGTGTCGACGAACTCCTCGAAGCGGGAGGCGAAACTCAGGACCCGCTTGGTCAGCGATCCGGCGAAGTTGTCGTGGAAGAACGCGGAGTCCTTGACGAAGATCTCGTCCATACCGGTGACGTAGAGGCGCGCGATGCCCCGGCCTTCGACGCGGTTCAGGCAGTGGAGTCCGATCCGCCACAGCGTCTCCGAGAACAGCAGGACCCCGGCGAACCCGAGGACGTACGGCAGCATCGGGCCGACGCCGACGTCGCCCCCGTCCTTCCCCGCCACGTGGCCCACGAGCTTGGCGACGATCAGCGGGGCGATGTAGTAGAGGCCGATGTTGCCCAGGGCCGGCAGCAGCAGAGCGGGCGCGGCCACCCGTCGCAGCCGGGTGAGTTCCCGGGTGTAGTAGCGGAGGGCGAGGAGTACCGAGCCCTTGCTCGGCAGGCCTTCGCCCGATTCGATTGATCCCATCGCGACCCGTTTCGTCCTGTGGTGAGTGAGCAGAGCGGAGTCTCCCGTAGCCGTCGGCGCAGGGTCCAAGGGTTTTTGTCCAGTTCTGTCGCCTGGAACGGCTCCGCGGAGCGACTTACGGAGACCACGAGGGCGGCTTTCCGCACCAGCTGTGACGCCCGCCCACCGGGTCGACGACAGCGGCCGTCCGGTGTGTGGCCCAGGGTGGGGCGCCTCTCGGCCAACGAGGAGCGCCGGGTGGTACGACCGGCACCGGGATCGCCGGCCGGTGGCGCGGACTCCGTTTGGCCGGAGCCCGTTTGTGGCCGAAAGGTGGTCGGTCGGCGGCGCACCGCTCCGGCACGTCGGTCGCGGCGGACCGGTGCGGAGCGCGGACGGCGCACAGCACTGCCCCGTCACACGAACGAGTGACGGGGCAGGGGGGAAGGGCTGTCCGGGCCGGACGGGGCCGGGGCCGGCGAAGGGGCGGGCCGGCCCGTGCCTCCTCCTACTCGGCCGGCTTGACCGCGACCACGGCCCAGGTGCGGTGCGGGACGTGGAGGACGTCACCGGGGAAGCGGTCGCGCAGGATGCGGTCCAGATCGGCCGAGAACGTCTCGACCCGCTCGGGGGTGAGGCTCGCGCCCACGCCGGCGCTGGCCCGGATCCGCCCGGTCCATGCCTGTGGGGTGTACGGCACGTCGAGGTCGAAGGAGAACGTCTCGATGGCGCCGAAGCCGGCGGTGGCCAGATCGGTCAGCCAGCGAGGGTACAGCCCGGTGCCGCCCCCCAGGTTCCACGCCGGGTTGTACGCGGTGATCAACTCCTCGGTCGCCGCGACGACGTTGCCGGGGAGCGGCAGCCAGTCGAAGTGCGCGATGACGGCGCGCCCGCCCGGGCGGAGCAGCCGCCCCACCTCGGCCGCGGCCTCGGGCGCGTCGAACCAGTGCCAGCACTGGCCCGCCGACACCACGTCGAACGAGGAGTCCGCGAGTCCGGTGTCCTCGGCCGTGGCCACCTCGTACGCGATCTCGACACCCGCCTGACGGTCGAGTCCCCTTGCCTGTTCGAGCAGTGCGGCGGCGGGGTCGATACCGGTGACCCGTGCCCCGGCCCGGGCGAAGAGCCGGGCGAGACTGCCGGTGCCGGTACCGAGGTCCAGCACGTCCCGGTCCCGCACCTGTGCTCCGAGGCGGCCGAGCCGCTCGATGATCTCCGGCGGGAAGCCGGCGCGGTGGCGGGTGTAGTCCTCGGCCGTCAGTCCGAAGTCCGGGTTCAGTTCAGTGGACACGCGGCCCTCCGCTTTCTGTCGCCTACCAAACAGATGTATGTGGAATGGAATTGGCCCACGCAGGGGAAAGTACCCCGCGCACGCGAACCGGGACCAGACCCGGCCCTCCGGACGCCGTGCAGGCCGGACCCGGCCCTCCGGACGCCGTGCAGGCCGGACCGGTCCCGATGCGGGGCCCGGTCCGGCGTCGCACCCGCCGTCATCGGCCGAGCAGCTCCGTCATCTGCCGGTCCGCTCGGGTGACATCACCTCACGCGGCTGTCCCGTCCTTCTCGCCGTCCGCCTCCGAGGTGACCTGATAGGAGAGCAGCTGCTGGAACAGGCCGGGCTGTCGGGCGAGTTCGGAGTAGGTCCCCTCCTGGACGATCCGTCCCTCGTCGAGCACCACGATCCGGTCCGCCACGGCCACGTTGGTGATGCGGTGGGTGACCAGCAGCACCACCCGGTCCCGGGCGAGGTCCCGCAGCCGCTGGAAGATCCGGTATTCGGCACGGGGATCGAGGTTCGCGGTCGGCTCGTCGAGGACCAGCAGCCCGGCCTCGCGGAAGAAGGCCCGGGCGAGGGCGATGCGCTGCCACTGGCCGCCGCTCAGCTCCTCCCCGTTGAGCCACTCCCGGGCGAGGAGGGTGTCCAGGCCCGAGCCGAGTCTGTCGACGACCTCGTCGGCGCCGGCGGCCTCGCACGCCTCGTGCACAGCGGCGTCGCCCCGCGCGGTGGGCTGCCCCTGGTTCACGTTCTCCCGCACGGTCAGCGGCCAGTGCGCGTAGTCCTGCGGCACCAGGGCGACCTGCTGCCACAGCGCCTGGGGATCGGCCTCGTCGGTGGGGGTGCCGTCCCACAGCACCTGCCCGTCGGTCGGCAGGTACAGCCCGCTGACCAGCTTCGACAGCGTCGACTTCCCCGATCCGTTGAACCCGACCAGGGCCGTGACCTCACCGCGCCGCAGGGTGAGGGAGACGTCCGACAGGGCGTCGCGGTCCTTCCCGGCGTAGCGGTGGGTGACCGACGCGATCTCGATCGCCTTCGGCGGCTCGGGGCGGTGGGAGCCTCGGCGCATGCGGTAGCCGCCGGCCTTGTCCAGGAAGCCGCTCCAGTCGTCCATGTACAGGCCGGTGCGCACGGCACGCGCGCCGACGGCCACCAGGCCGCGTACCGACTGGCCCACGGTCTGCAGGGCGAAGACGGCCGTCCCGGCGTGCCCGACGGTGATGTGGCCCGCGGTCAGCAGCCAGGCGACCGCGGCCCACACGACCGCCGATCCGAGCCCGCCGCACACCGCGCCGACCAGGGACGTGCGGGCGCCCTGGTCGGCCGCCGCCCGGTCCTCGCGGTTGATCCGGGCGACCGTGTGGCGGTACCGGCCCGACAGGAAACCGCCCATGGTGCCGGCCCGGATCTGATCGGCGGCGTCCTTGGTGTAGATGTGCCAGCGCAGCACCGACAGCATCCGCTGGTCGCCGTTGCTGCGGAGGTTGGCGAGGTAGCGCACGCGGGCGGCGCTGACCTGGGCCAGGGCCTGGGGGAGGCTCGCCGCGACGAGAAGCGGCAGGAGGATCCAGTGCACCCCGGCCAGGACGACCGCCCCGGCGAGGAAGCTGGCGGCCGAGGCGATGAGGTCCTGGCCCTCGTCGATCAGGTCGCCGGTGACCTGCGCCCCCCGGTCGGCGGCCTCGCGGTCGCGGTTGAAGTCGGGTTCGTCGTAGGCGCGGAGCTCCACCTCGGCACAGCCGGTGAGCAGCATCTGCTCGGCCTCGCGCGACATGAGCGGGCCGAGGCGGGAGGAGAGCCAGGCGACGGTGATCCCCAGGAGGGCGCGGGCCCCCGCGGTGCCGGCCAGAAGGACGACGGAAGGCCAGGCCTCGATGAGCCGGTCGTAGACGTCGCCGCCGGTGAGCAGCGCGGTGAGGGTACCGCTGATGGCGACCAGGCCGAGGGCCTGCAGCACTCCGGCTGCGGCCTGGCAGAGCAGGAGGCCGGTGGTCGCCCGCCGGTCCACCCGCCACGCGAGGGCCAGCGAGCGGCGCACCAGTTGGGGCAGGCGCCGGGCCATGTCGCGCATCCGGATGGAGCGCCCGGCTGCCTCCCGGCTGCCGGTGAGGTCGACGTACCGCATCTGCGGCTCCTCGGCGGCTCCGGGCCCGCCGGCCGGCGCTTCCTGCGGTGCGGAAGGCGTCGCGGGGCCGGTACGAGGCCCCGGGACGCCCTTCTCGGACGTGTCGGCCGGCTCGCTCATGCGGCCCACCTCGCGTCCACGCGTACGGAACCGGAGGCGGTGGTGCGGTACGTGCCCGCGCCGGGACACGCTCCGGAACCGGCGGGCCCGCGTGCCGGTGCGGGGGGCGGGACGTGCTCGAAGTCCGGGGGCAGTGGGTGGCGATGCCGTGCGGTGGTCATGAGAGTCCCCTTTGGTGGTCGTTCCGGCCGGGTTCGTGAGGCCTAACGACAGGGGTGGAACGTCGAACGCGTGTGTTTCGGTCGTGCCCGGCTCCGGGGGTACCGGGGTCGTACGAGCATGCCGGTTACATCGACCCTTGCGCCGCAAGGAGCCACGCACAGAACGGAGTTGGCCGAAACGCCGACGACCGGCGAAGCGTGTCCAGGTGCGGGCCGGCGGGCCGGCCGCATGTGGCCGGAGAGGGCGCACGGAGTCCGACGCGTCAACCCGGAGGACCCGTTCACCCCACTTTTGGCATACGGCCTGAAAAGCCCTTTCCTTCCGTGTGGCGTCCGCTGTTGTCTGGCCCGGACCGAAACGGGCACCGTCTACCGAACCGAGGCTTCATGGGAAGATCCGGACAGCGCACACTGCTCGTATCCGCGCTCGTGATGAGCGCCGCCATGCTGACGGCCACGCAGGCCACCGCGGCGCCGTACGACCCCTACACCGGGTCGAATCCGTACGCCACCGGCTGCGCGGCGGACGCGATCACCATCGGCACACGCCAGATACGCAGCCCCGCAGCCGTCTTCGGCACGATGGAGGTGCGCTACTCGCCGAGCTGCCGGACCAACTGGGTGCGCGCCGTGATGAACGCCGCGACCAGCTCGAACACGGTTACCAAGGGGATCCGGCGCTTCTCCAGCCAGCCGGACGGGCAGGGCGGCTGGCTCGGGTTCTACGAGAACTACGAGTACGACCCGGCCGCCGGAAGCTCGTTCGGCATGCAGGTCTTCGCTCCGGGAGCCACCTGCATCACGGTGATGGCCGTCGTCCGCGACGCCACGGGACAACCTCTCGCCTCCACGGGGACGGACGCGAACAACGCCTGGGAGGTGTTCTGCTGAACCACCGCCGCGCGGAGGCCCGGCGAACGCCCGCGAGCGGCCGGGCCGGCGGTCCCGGCCGCTCGCCTTCCGACGCACCCCGGGGCCGGTCCCGCCGCACGAGCGGCGGTCCCGGCCCCGGGGGTCTGTCGGTCCTGCGGGACGGAGGGGCCGGCGGCCACCACCTAGGCGGTGGCCACCGCGAACACGTGGATGATGCCGCCGTTCGTGGTGGAGGGCAGTGTCACGCTCGCCAGCCGCTTGCCCGCCTGGAGCGCGATCGGCGCCGAGGAGAAGACCTCCGTGCCCACCGGGTCCTTGCCGCCGCCCTGGACGTCGCGGTACGTGGTGTGGACCGCGACCGTGTTGCCGTACGACGGCTGCTGTGAGCCGCCGCCCAGCGTCCAGTCGCTGAAGCCGATGTCGGCCTGCTGCGTGGTGCCGTCGGTGTAGGTCAGCGTCAGCTTGCCGGTGGCCGCACCTTCGGCCGCACTGCCCAGCAGGCTCAGCTTCGTGTCGCCCTCGGCGGAGGGGACGTTCAGCACCTGCGGGGTGGTTCCGGTGACCTCGATGTTGTCGGGGTCGCCGGCACCCGCCGCGGGCCAGGTGAAGTCGAAGCCGTTGGACGAGACCGTGCCCCCCGGCTTAGTGCCCGCCGCGGCGAGTGCGGTGGCCGAGTAACTCCAGCCCTCACCGTCGAAGTTGGCCTGCGGGTTCGTGTCGTCGGTGGAGATGCCGGTGCTGTTGCGGTTCCACAGCATGCCGTTCTTCTCGGCGACGGTCACCGCGACCGAAGTCTTCGGGAGGGCGGTGCCGTCGGAGGACTTCAGCGTCACCGGGACCGTGTAGTGGCCCTCGGCCGTGTCCGCCGCGGCCGACACGGTGAGCTTCGCGCTCACCGAGCCGCCCGCCGGGACGGTGAAGTCGCCTTCCGCGGGGGTGACGGTGACACCGGCCGGAGCCGTCGCCGTCCAGTGGACCGAGGTGGCCTTGGTCTCCAGGGTCTGCACCTTGACGGTCGTCTCCGCGCCGCCCGAGCCGGGCTCGGTCTTCACCTGCTCAGGAGTCGCGCCGGCGAAGTACTTCACGCCACCGCCGGGGAAGGACGGCGGGGCGTCGGCCGCCGCGCTGCCCCAGGAGGTGTCCGGCGTGGCGCCGAGCGTGTAGTCCAGCGTGCCGCCACGGGTGACGAACGAGGCCGGGACCCAGGTCTTCCCGGTCTTCCTGCCGTCGACCTTCAGGCCGTGGATGTAGGTGTTGGCCGACGAGGCGGCCGGCGCCTCGATCGTGATGCTCTTCCCGTGGCCGGTGTGCACCACCGCGTGCGGGAACAGCGGAGCGGTGAGGACCAGGTCGGCGCGGCTCGGGTTCTGCGGGTACATGCCCAGCGCCGAGAACACGTACCAGGACGACATCGTGCCGGCGTCGTCGTTGCCGGGGATGCCGCCCGGGGTGTCGGTCCACAGCTGGTCCACCTCGGCGCGGACCGTCTCCTGCGTCTTGTACGGAGCGCCGAGGTAGTCGTACAGGTACGGGGCGTTGATGTCGGGCTCGTTGGTCGGGTCGTACCGGGTGGCGTCCTTCGCCGTGAAGTCGAACTTCCCGTCCGGCGTGCGGAAGAAGGCGTCCAGCCGCTTCACCGTCGTGTCGTCTCCGCCCATCGCGGCGGAGAGCCCCGCGATGTCCGAGTAGACCATCCAGGTGTACCGCGCGCTGGAACCCTCGACGAAGCCGGTGCCGGTGCCCGGGGTGAAGGTGCCGGCCCAGGTGCCGTCGGCCTTGCGGTCGCGGATGTAGCCGCCCTGGGGGGTGGCGTTGGCGTCGAAGACGTACGACCAACTGCCCGAGCGAGCAAGGAACTTCTTCGCTTCGGCGGTCTTCCCGGTCTGCCGGGACAGCTCGGACAGGCCGTAGTCGGCCGCCGCGTCCTCCAGCGTCTCGGCGGCGCCGCCCCAGCAGTGGCAGCCGTCCGCCGGTACGTAACCGAGCTCCAGGTACTTGTCGAGCGCGGGCCGCTGGCCGACGCACTCGACGTTGCAGCCCGCGCTGTCGGAGTCGTTCGCCGTCGGTACGGTGGCCGCCGTCACCAGCGACTTCAGCGCGCCCTTGACGTCGAAGTCGTGGCCGCCGAAGGCGTAGATCCCGGCGACCGCCGCGGCGGAGGGGTCGCCCGACATCACGCTGGTCTTGCCGTTCTCCAGCAGCCAGCGGTCCCACTCACCGCCGCGCTGGCTCGCGTAGTTGTAGAGGGACTGCGCGTAGTCGCTGCCCGCCCGCGGGTTGATGAGCGTCATCAACTGGACCTGCGCGCGGTACTGGTCCCATCCCGAGAAGGTGCCGTACTGCGCCTTCTGCCCCTTGGCGAGCTTGTGCGGCTCGAGGTCGGCGCCGAGGTAGCGGCCGTCCACGTCGCTCGTCAGGGTGGGTTCCAGCATCGAGTGGTAGAGCGCGGTGTAGAAGGTGGACCGCTGGGCGTCGGTGCCGCCGCCCACCTCGATCGTCTTCAGCGCCTTGTTCCAGTTCCTGGCGGCCTGCTTCCGCACGGAGTCGAACGTCTCGTGACGCCCGTTCTCCGTGCGGAGGTTGTCCTCCGCGTTCTGCGGACTGACGTAGGAGACGGCGACCTTGGCCTGCGCCGCGGTGGTCCCGTCGGCGAAGGTGACGTACGCGCCGGAGCCCTTGCCCGCCACCGGGTTGCCCGAGGAGCTGTACCCCGTACCGCCGGACGCCGAGGTGGACCCGGGCTGGATGGTGTCGTCCGTCCAGGTGCCGACCTTCGCGAAGTCCTTGTCGAAGTGGGCGGTGAAGTAGAGCGTGTAGAGGTCCTTGCGGTTGTTCGCGCTCTGCGGACCGCAGAAGTTGCCCGCGGTGACGGAGCCCGTCACCGTCCGCTCGGCCTTGTCGATCTTCACCGTGGCGGCGGTGCTGCCGCTCTCCGAGTTCGACGTGCGGAAGAGCATGGTGGCGGGCTTGTCCGCCGGGAAGCCGAACTGCCCTGTGCCGGTACGGGCGGTCGTGGTCAGCGCCGCCGAAGCGCCGCCGGCCAGAGCCACCTTGTAGTAGCCGGGGGTGGACGTCTCGTCCGCGTGCGAGAAGTCGCTCGCGTACTTCGCGTCGGTCGCGTCCGAGGTGGGGGAGGTGTCGACGTCACCCACGTACGGCATGATCGGGATGTCGCCGTTCGCCCCGGAGCACCCCACGCCGTTCAGATGGGTCAGGCTGAAGCCGCGGATCTTCGTCGCGTCGTACTGGTAGCCGCCGGGCGCGGGCGTCGACACCTGCTTGCCGCGCGAGTTCTGGGGGCTCCAGGCCAGCATGCCGAACGGCTGCACGGCGCCCGGGTAGGTGTTGCCGGCGTTCGCGGTGCCGATCAGCGGGTGGACGTACGACACCGGGTCCTTGACGGTGTCGTACGAGGACGCCGCGGATGCGGGGGCGGCTGTGGCGGCCAGCCCCAGAGCGGCCATGGCGGTCACCGCGACGCAGCTGACAGCTCTGAGCCCGGGGTGGGTCCGACGGTTGTGCGTGTCTGACACCGGTCCTGCCCTTCGTGTGTGACGGACGGTCAACGGGCGGGAACGGAAGCACCGTTGCCTGCACGGGCGAACCAGTCCCGACAACGTTGTCAACGACGGGAGGATGCTCCTCCTGCCGCGCCAGGGTGTCAAGGTCCCGCGGTGCCTTTGATCATTCCGCCCGGCAAGGATGCCCGGGGGTCCGTTTCCGGCGTATACGGACCGCGTCCCGGGGTGTCGCCCCGATGTGTCGCCGATGGGGCGGGCCGCGTCCTCGCACAGGTGGCTGAAAGATTTCGGCCGTCCCGGTGGCCGCCTCCTGCCATGCCGGGGGGTGTGCCCCTCGGGCGTGCGATTTCGTACCCCTGTTGAGCCCCCGCCAGGCGCGGATTGGTAACTTCCGTTTCTGGGGCCGCATTTGAGGCTGTCTGGAAATCGCTGGTGCTTCATCCCGTGCAGGTCTAGTCCACTGGCGGCGGCGCGGACGGACCGGTGTCGTCCGCATGACGGCCGGTCCTTGCCGCACATGGCTGACAGCGCTTTCCCGGGTGGTCGGAGCGGCCTCCATGGCGGCCGCCGAAGGGGATGAAGGATGCGACCGCCGGCGGGCAAGTGTCGGCATTTTTCCGCCAACTGCCGGAGCGTGACCACGGAAGCTACACACATCCCTCACTATTAGTGCGACGGATGCGTGACGACCGGCTTCTCAGGGGGATGCGGCGTCACGGCAGGGGGTGCGTCCGCTCCACAGCTGTGCCCGGAGCCGTATCCACCCCTGCCCGGGGAGGGGAAACACAACCGCATGAAGCGGACCATACGCACGGCCGCCTTCACAGCCTGTGCGCTCATCGCTGCGCTCGGCCTGCCGGCCGGAGTCGCGCAGGCCGACACGGCCGCACCCCGCGTGGACCTGAGGGTGCTCGTGGTCACCGACGGCGGCCCGGCGGCCCAGGCCATCGAGGCCGAACTCGACGGCGAGGGGACGCCGTACACCGAGGTCGACCTGAACTCCGCGTCCCGGCCGGTCATCGATGCCGCGTTCCTCTCGGACACGGTGGACGGCCGGCCGCGGGCCAAGTTCCAGGCAGTCGTGCTGCCCAACGACAACCCGTTCGCGACGGGCTCGGCCGAGATGGCCGCACTGGCCGCGTACGAGCAGACCTACGCGATTCCCCAGGTGGACGCCTACACCTACGCGCGACCCGAGGTCGGTCTGCAGTACTACGTCTACGGCGGTTACGCCGGCAGCCTCGACGGTGTCACCGCCGGGGTGACCGGCGCGGGCAGCGCGGGCCCGTTCGGCTACCTCGACGGATCGGTCCCGTTCGAGGACAACGACGCCTCGGTGAGCGAGAGTTACGGCTACCTCGCGGTTCCCGTCGTGGGCGCCGACTTCACCACGTACGTGGACGCCCCCGTGCCCGGATCGACCGGCCGGGCCTCCCTGGTGGGCGAGTACCGGCACGACGGACGGCGCGAACTGGTCGTCGGCTTCGTCTACAACCAGTACCAGCAGCAGTTCAAGCTGCTGGCCCGCGGCATCGTGGACTGGATGACGGACGGCGTCCACCTCGGCGCGTCCCACAACTACCTCGCGGTCCACGTCGACGACGTCTTCGCCTCCGACGACCGCTGGAACAGCACGTACGACTGCACGCCCGGCGACGTCGACTGCACCGTCCCCGGCGCCACCGGGTCGACGATCCGCATGACCCCCGCGGACGTGGCCTACGCCACGTCCTGGCAGGAGACGAACGGCCTCACCCTCGACCTCGCCTACAACGCCCTCGGCAGCGAGGACTACAAGGAGGAGCACGAGGGCTCGGACCCGCTGCTCACCTCCCTGGTCGCCGGCAAGGACGACTTCCGGTGGGTCAACCACACCTACTCCCACGAGTTCCTCGGCTGCGTGCAGAACACCACCGTCGTCCCCTGGGTGTGCGCGACCAACGCGGACGGCTCCACCAAGTGGGTCTCCCAGGCACAGATCTCCAGCGAGATCTCGGACAACGCCACCTGGGGCCAGGCGAAGGGCCTGCCCATCGACAGCACCGAGCTGATCACCGGTGAGCACTCCGGCTTCTTCGTCACCCCGCAGCAGCCGGTCGACAACCCGAACCTCGGCCCGGCCTTCACGGCCAACGGCATCCAGTGGGCCGGCTCCGACAACTCCCGCGACCCGCAGCAGCGCCAGGTCGGCTCCGCGCTCACCGTGCCCCGCTACCCGCTGAACATCTACTACAACGCGGGCACCAAGGCCGACGAGGTCGACGAGTACAACTACATCTACGGCAGCCGGTCCCAGGGCGGCAGCGGCATCTGCGAGGACAACCCCGCCACCACCACCTGCCTCGCCTCCCCGCTCTCCACCACCACCGGCTTCGACGACTACATCGTGCCGCTGGAGAGCCGCCAGGCCCTCGGCCACGTCCTGGGCAACGACCCCCGGCCGCACTACGTGCACCAGTCCAACCTCACCGAGGACCGGCTGCTCTACCCCGTCCTGACCTCCGTGCTCTCCCAGTACCGGGCGCTCTACGCGGACAGCGCACCGGTCGTGAACCTGCGCCAGAAGGACATCGGCGCCGAGCTCCAGCGCCGCGCCGCCTGGAAGAGCGCCCTGTCCGCCGGCACGGTGACCGCCTTCCGCATCGGTGACGACGTGACCGTCGAGGCGCCCTCGGGCACCCGGGTCCCCGTGACCGTGCCGGCCGGCACCACCCTCGACGGCTCCGCGTACGGGACGGCCTACGCCGGCGAGCGCTCCGGCTGGACGGCGTCGACGGGCGCCGCCCTCGCCCTGACGCTGCCCTCCACGGCCGTCCCGGCGAACGCGACACCCACCCCGGCCGGTCCGGCGGACACCACGTCCACCGCCCCCGGCACGACGGTCCCCCCGGGTGTCACCGAGTAGATCGCGTACGTCCCCGGTGGGACCGGTGCGATCCGGCACCGGTCCCACCCCACTCTTCGGCCGTGGAGCCCCAGCGATGCACGTACAACAGGGCAGGCGCCGCACCGGCGCCACGCACGTCACCCTGCTCACCGAAGGCACCTACCCGCACAGTCACGGCGGTGTCAGTGTCTGGTGCGACCAACTCGTCCAAGGAATGCCCGACATCGACTTCGACGTCATCGCCGTCACCGGCACCGGACGCGAACCGCTGGTGTGGGACCTGCCCGCCCAGGTGGCGCGGGTCGACTCCGTCCCGATGTGGGGAGAACCCCCGCAGGGGCAGGCCCCGCGCGGCCGGGCCCGGAACCGGCTCTCCGAGGCATGGGAACGGTTTCTGACCGCGCTCGTCGACCCCTCCGCCGAGAGCGGGTTCGCGCCCGCCCTCTACACCATGGCGCGGGCCGCCTCGGCCGGCATGCTCAGCCCGTTCCTGCGCGGCGACACCGCCATCGGCGTCCTGACGTCGGTGTGGAACCGGCCGGGGCTCACCATCCGGGAATCCGACCCGAGCCTGCACGACGCCCTGACCGCCGTGTCGCTCCTGGAACACGCGCTGCGCCCGCTGTCCGCGAAGCCCCCCGAGCACGGGGTGTCCCACGCGGTCAGCGGCGGAGTGGCGGTCCTGCCCGGACTCTCCGCCCTCGACCGGCACGGTGTCCCGCTGCTGCTGACCGAGCACGGCGTCTACCTGCGCGAGCGCTACCTCGGCTACCGCACCGCCCCCTACCGCTGGCCGGTGAAGGCCGTCGTGCTGGGCTTCTTCCGGCTGCTCGCGGAGGAGACCTACCGGCGTGCCTCCCTCGTGACGCCCGGCAACCGGTACAACCGCCTCTGGGAGGAACAGGGCGGCGCGGCCCCCGAGTCCATCCGTACCGTCTACAACGGGGTCGACCCGGCCGCGTTCCCGATGGCCGGACCGGAACCCCTGCAGCCCACACTGAGCTGGGCCGGACGCGTCGACCCGATCAAGGACCTGGAGACGCTGATCCGCGCGTTCGCCCTGGTCCGCGAGAAGATGCCGGACGCCCGGCTGCGGCTGTTCGGCGGCACCCCGCGCGGCGGCGAGGCGTACCGGGAACGGTGCGAGGCGCTCGCCGCCGAACTCGGCCACGGCGACGCGGTGGTGTTCGAGGGCCGCGTCGACGACATCAAGGACGCCTACGCGGCCGGGAACGTCGTCATGCTCTCCAGCATCAGCGAGGGATTCCCCTTCACTCTGATCGAAGCCATGTCCTGCGGGCGGGCGACCGTCTCCACGGACGTGGGCGGCGTACGGGAGGCGGTCGGCGACACCGGACTCGTGGTGCCTCCGCGCGACCCCGCCGCGATGGCCGCCGCCGCGCTGCAACTGCTGGGCGACCCCGGCCGGCGCCGCGCGATGGGCGAGGCGGCCCGCCTCAGGGTCGTCGAGCAGTTCACCCTCCGGCAGACCGTCGACACCTTCCGCGCGATCTACCTGGAGCTGCCGACCCTCGGCCGGCACCACCGGGCCGACCCGCGGGACGCCGGTCGTGCCGCCGGGAGTGCCGCCGGCGGAGCCGCCGGGCCCCGGCCGAAGGGCGCGCGGGGCGCACACCGCCGCACCGCGACGGGCAGCCACGCCGCCGTCCCCGCCGGACCGAGGAGCATGGCCGGATGAGCGGGCCGATATCCCTCGAACCGGGCGGCCCCGAGCAGGAGACCCTCGCCCTGCGGCTGGCCGACACCCGCCGGAGCGTCCGCAAGGTGTCGGACGACCATACGGTGCTCCTCGACACCCGCCGGATCGCCCGGCGCGTCTCGCACGATCGCACGATGGCCCTTCGGATCCTCCGCTTCGAGCCCGACGAGGAGGCCGTCAGCATGCTCGCGGCCGACCTCGCGGACCGGGTCGGACCCGCGGTGCACCCCTACGAGGTCGCCGCGCTGCTGGAGTCCGAGGGCCTGACCGCCTCGCTGATCCACGAGCGCTACGGCCACCCCAACCTCTTCTCGCTGGCCACCGCGTTGTTCGAACGGGTGCCGCGGACGTTCCCGCAGCCGGCCCTGCCGGCCGACCCCTGGCGGCCCGACACCCTGCGGTGTCTGCTGCGCGGCGCACTCTTCGCGCTGCCCGGCTTGGCGTTCTGGCTGACGGCGCCGCTGTGGGACGCGGGCGGGCACACCGCGGTCCTGGTCGTCGCGGGTCTGCTCTCCTGGGCCTGGGGACAGGCGCTGGGCCACCGGGCGCACCTGCGGATGGCGACCGGCCGCCGCGAGGCCGGCCGGACCCTGCTGCTCGGCGCGCCCCTGGGGGCCGTACTGGCCACGGCCGCGGCCGGTGCCGCTGACGGCTTCGGCCCGGTGACGCTGGTGGCGGGGGCGCAGTCGGTGTACCTCGCCGCCGCCGGCGTACTGCTGGTACTGGGCCGGGAGCGGCTGCTGCTGGCCGCACTGAGCCCGCTGATCGCTGGCGCGGCCGCCCTGCCCTGGTGGGAACCGGGGAGGGAACTGCGGGCCGGACTGCCGCTGCTGGCGCTGATGGCCACGCTGATCGTGTGCGGGGTGGCGCTGCGGGGCTGCCTGCGCACACCGTCGCAGGCCGCCGGGCGCCGTGCGAAGCTGGTGTGGTCGCTGCCCTACGGCCTGTTCGGCCTGGCGGCGGGCACGCTGGTGCTGCTGGAGGGCACGGTCAACGCGTACGCCGTGATCGTGCTGACCGTCAGCATGGGCCCGGCGGAGTGGCTGCTGTACCGCTACCGGGGCATGTCGGTGAACGCGCTGCGCGCCACGGCGACGCCTACCGGATTCCTGCTCCGCTCCGCCGGCGTACTCGCCGTGTGCCTGCTCGTCTACCTGGGCCCGCTGTACCCGGCCGCGCTCCTCAGCCACGCGGATCCGGCCACCCTGCTCACGCTCGCCGCCACGCTGTGGACGGCCCTGCTGCTGCAGGCGTTCGGCGCGGCCTGGCCGGCCGCGACGATCTGCGTCCTCGCGGCCGCCACCGCGGCGTTCGCCACCTGGCTCGAACTGTCCCCGGGCGCGACGATCCTGCCGCTGAGCTGTTCCGCGGCCGCGTTCCTGCTGATCGTGTGCGTCCTGCGCATGCTCGGCCGCCCCTCGCCCCACGCCTGACGGCCCACTCACCGCACCGCCGCCGGGGCCCCGGCCGCCGGCCGGTCCGTCACGGCCGTACGGCCCCGTGCCGCCGCCGCGCACGGCACCGTCGCGGCGCACCACCGACGAGCGCACCACCACGCACCAGCACAAGCGCACCACTTTGACCCGACACACCGGAAGGAACACCCAGTTGACCTCCGCACCACTCGCCGCCGTCACCGGCGCCGAAGGATTCATCGGCTCCCACCTCACCGAGGCGCTGGTCGCCCGGGGGTACCGGGTGCGAGCCATGGCGCAGTACAACTCCTTCTCCTCGTACGGCTGGCTGGAGACCCTCCCGGCCGACGTGCTCGACCAGGTCGAGATCGTCCTCGGCGACGTCCGCGACCCCGGTTCGGTCCGCGGCCTCCTGGAGGGCGCCGACCTCGCCTTCCACCTCGCGGCGCTCATCGCGATCCCGTACTCCTACCGGGCGCCGCACAGTTACGTGGACACCAACGTCACCGGCACGCTCAACGTGCTGGAGGCCGTCCGCGCACTCGGCACGCCCCGTCTGGTGCACACCTCCACCAGCGAGACGTACGGCACCGCGCAGACCGTGCCGATCACCGAGGACCACCCGATCAACACCCAGTCCCCGTACGCCGCTTCGAAGGCGGGCGGCGACCGTCTCGCCGACAGCTACTACGCGAGCTTCGACACCCCCGTGGTGACACTGCGCCCGTTCAACACCTTCGGCCCGCGCCAGTCGATGCGCGCGGTCATCCCCACCGTGATCGGCCAGGTCGCCGCCGGCGAGACCACCATCACCCTGGGCGACCTGCGCCCCACCCGCGACTTCACCTTCGTCAAGGACACCGCGCAGGCGTTCCTGGCGGTGGGCACCGCACCCGCCGAGAAGGTCGTCGGCCGCACCCTGAACGCCGGTACCGGCGGGGAGATCTCGGTCGGCGACCTGGTCGGCCTGATCGGCAAGGTGATGGACGTCCCGCTCGACGTCCGCGAGGACGCCGCCCGTATCCGGCCGGCCAACTCCGAGGTGATGCGCCTGGTCGCCGACGCGAGCCGGCTGGGCGAGGCCACCGGGTGGAGGCCCGCGCACACCCTGGAGGAAGGGATCGCGCAGACCGTCGAGTTCTTCCGCGAACCGGCCAACCTGGCCCGCTACAAGACCGGCATCTACAACATCTGATCGTCCGTCACGTACTGGAACGTCCGACAACGAGGGGGAATACCATGCACGTCGTGATCCTGGCCGGTGGCAAGGGCGTCCGGCTGCGGCCGTACACGACCGCGCTGCCCAAACCGCTGGTACCCATAGGCGACCAGCACACGATCCTGGAGATCGTGCTGCGCCAGCTCGCCGGCGCGGGCTTCACCTCCTGCACGCTGGCCATCGGCCATCTCGGTGAGATCATCCGCGCCTATGTCGGGGACGGCTCGCAGTGGGGACTGCGGATCGACTACGCGACCGAGGAAAGCCCGCTGGGCACCATGGGCCCGCTGCTCAACATGCGCGACCGGCTGCCCGAGACGTTCCTGGTGATGAACGGCGACGTCCTGACCGACCTGGACTTCGGGGAAGTGCTCGCCGCCCACCGTTCCGTCGACGCCCCGCTGACCATCGCCACCTACGCCCGCAAGGTGAACATCGACTTCGGGGTGCTGACCACGGACGACAGCAGGGTCGTCGCCTTCACGGAGAAGCCCAGCATGGACTACCGGGTCTCGATGGGCGTGTACGGTCTGTCCCGGTCCACGCTCGACAACTACACCGCCGGCCTGCCGCTCGGCTTCGACGAGCTCGTCCTCGACCTGCTCAAGGCCGGGAACCCGCCGCACGCCTACGCGTTCGACGGATACTGGCTGGACATCGGCCGTCCGGACGACTACGACCGGGCCAACGCCGAGTTCACCAGCCGCAAGTCGCTTCTGCTCAAGGGAGCCTGACCCCCGCCATGCGCATTCTCGTCCTGGGCTTCACCGGCTTCCTGGGCGGCCACGTCGTCGAGCACCTGCGCACCCTCCCGGGTGTGCGGGTCCTCGGCGCGGGCCGCTCCGAGGACGCGGAGTTCGATCTCGACCTGGCCGACGACAGCGTCAAGCGGTTGGCGAAGACCCTGGAGGCGGCCACGCCCGACGCGGTGATCAACTGCGCGGGCGCCACCGGCGGCGACGCCGTCACCCTGGCGGAAGTCAACTCCCGCGGCACCGCCGCCCTGTGCGCGGCCATGCAACTCGCCGCGCCCACCGCCCGGTTGGTCCAGTTCGGGTCGGCCGCGGAGTACGGGCCCGGTACTCCCGGTACCCCCGTCACCGAAGCCGCCCCCACCCGCCCGCTCGCCCCGTACGGCGCCACCAAACTCGCGGCCACCGTCACCGTGACCACCTCGGGCCTCGACGCGGTCGTGCTCCGGGTGGGCAACCCGGTGGGCGCCCGCGCCCCGCTGACCGGACTCCCCGGCCGGATCGCCGCCCTGCTGCGGACGGCCGCCGACGACCGGGACGCGGTACTGCCGCTGGGCGACCTGTCGGCGTACCGCGACTTCGTGGACGCCCGGGACGTGGCACGGGCCGCCGCCCTCGCGGTGACCGCCGAGGGGCCGCTGCCACCGGTGCTGAACATCGGCGGCGGACAGGCCGTGCCGGTACGTTCCCTGGTGCACCGGCTCGCCGAAGTGGCCGCCTTCCAGGGGCGGATCGAGGAGAACTCCGGCGGTTCCGCGCGCTCGGCCGCGGTGTCCTGGCAGTGCTCCGACATCACCCTGGCCGACTCGGCACTGGACTGGCGGCCCCGCCATTCGCTCGGCGCGTCGCTGGCCGAGCTGTGGGCGGCCACCGCGCCGCACGGCGAGGACACGCCGGGCGGGGGAGGCGACCGTACGCCGTGAGCCTCCTCATCCCCCTGTACGTGCACCCCGCCGAGGACCCCGGCGCCTGGCACCGGCTGATCACGGCCGCCGACCGGACCTACGGCGTGGTGCTCAACCCGGCGAGCGGACCCGGGACCGAACCGGACCCCGCGTTCGTCTCCGCCGCCGAAGCGCTGCGCGCGGCGGGCGCACTGCTGCTCGGGTACGTCGACACCGACTACGGCATCCGCGAACCGGACCTGGTCCTCGCCGACTTCGGCCTCCACCGCGAGTGGTACGGGGTCGACGGCTGCTTCCTGGACCAGGTGACCTCGACCTCGCAGGACCTGCCGGCGTGCCGCCGGCTGGTGCGCCGGGTCAGGCGGGCCGGGGCGCGGACGGTGGTGCTGAACCCGGGGGTCCAGCCGGCCTCCGGCTACACCCGGCTCGCCGACCTCACCGTCACCTTCGAGGGGCCCTGGTCGACGTACGTCTCGGCCTTCACCCGGCCGCCCAGGGTGGGCAAGGGGCTCGCGGACCGGCTCTGCCATCTGGTGTACGGGGTGCCGGAGGCACTGGTGCCCCTCGCGGTGCGCACCGCCACCGAGCGGGGGGCCGCCGTGTGCGGACCCGTAACGGGCGAACTGCCCAATCCTTGGGCCGCGTTGTCGCCCGCGTTGACCGGAAAGGAACGATGAGGAACACCATGGCGACCTGGCGGGCGGCCTTCGTCGCGCTGCTGACGGCGGCGGCGCTCACGGCCTGCGCCGGGGCGGAGGACGGGGGCCGGACCGGAGCGGAGGGCGACCGGCCCGGCTCCGCGAGCACGGACGCGTCCGCGCGAGACCCGCAGACCTCCCGGACACCCGCGGCGTCCGGGACCCGCCCCCCACCCGCTTCGGAGTCCCCGGCCTCCCCGGTGACCGGCCGGCCCGCCCCTTCGGCATCGGCGAAGGGCGGCTCCACCCGGCCCGCCGGCTGGTGGCGGCCGAAGCCGGGACTGGACTGGCAGTGGCAACTCGACGGCCGCGCCGACCAGTCGGTGGACGTCGCCGTCTACGACATCGACGGCTTCGAGAACTCCGCCGCCGACGTGGCCCGCCTGCACCGGGCAGGGCGGAAGGTGATCTGCTACATCAACGTCGGCGCCTGGGAGGACTTCCGGCCGGACGAGGCCGCCTTCCCCGCGTCGGTGCTGGGTTCCGGCGACGACTGGGACGGCGAACGCTGGCTGGACATCCGGCAGATCGCGGTGTTGCGGCCGATCATGGCCAAGCGGTTCGACATGTGCCGCGCCAAGGGGTTCGACGCGGTGGAACCGGACCTCGTCGAGGCGTACAGCAACGACAGCGGTTTCGACCTCACCGCCGGGGACCAGCTCGCGTACAACAGGATGATCGCGAAGCTGGCACACGAACGCGGCATGGCCGTGGGCCTGAAGAACGATCTGCCCCAGATCCCCGCGCTGCTGAAGGACTTCGACTTCGCGGTCAACGAGGAGTGCGCCGCGTACGACGAGTGCGGCGAACTGACTCCGTTCGTCCGGGCGGGCAAGGCGGTCCTCCACGTCGAGTACGAGGTGCCCGCGGCGGAGTTCTGCGCCGACTCACGCCGACTGGGCCTGTCCTCCATGGAGAAGAAGCTCGAACTGGGGGTATGGCGGAAGGCCTGCTGAGGGCTGTCCCGGCCGCCCTCGGCACGGTGTGGAGTGGGTGATGTCGAGGAGCTGTGCGCGCGGGATGGAGGTGGCCTTCTCCTGCGTGGCGGGTGTTAGCCTGCCTGCGGTCATAATCGAACATGTACGGGGGAGACGCGGTGGGGTTCGACGGCTACCAAGTCAAAGCGGGGTTGACCGGCCAGGCGCAGCAACTCGACGAAGCCGGAACGGACATGGACGGCGTCAGCTCGGCCGTCAAGGCCCGCACCACGTACGCGTACGACGACGCGGGCGGCAATGACGCCGCGTCGGCGATCAACGCGTTCGTCAAGGCGTGGGAGGCGGAGTCCAAGAACCTCGCGTCGGCGCTGCACGAGCTCGGTGGCAAGGTGCAGTTGGCCAAGGGGGCCTACAACGGCGCCGAAGGCCTGGTGAAGACGCGTATGGACAGCGTCCCGGCCGGCGGGACGAGCGGCTCCACCGGCAGGTCGGCGCAGGGCGGTCCCGCCTCGTCCCTGTCGAGTTACTGAGGTCGGGCCGGTGTCTCTCTTCCCCTCTCCGTTCGATTCCCCTTCGGTCCGCCTCGCGACGCTCGCCGCGCTCTCCGAGAAGCTGCTCGGCGCCGGGAGCAAGAACGAGGTCCTCGACCTGATCGGCCAGGCCCTGTCGGTGCCCGAACCGGGCGGCGACCCGGGCACGCTGGAGAGTCTGGCGGACCTCTACCGCGGCCAAGTGGGGCCCCTCAGCAGTGTTTTCGACCGAGTCGACCGGGTGGGCCGCAAAGGAATTCCGGAGGCATGGGTCGGCGACACGAGCGTCCTCGCCTCCGACGTGGTGAAGGCCGCCGGGCGGTCCGTCACCCAGATGAGCGAGGCGTTCCACGGCTGCGCGACGGTGCTGCTCACGCTGGCCGACGCGATCGGCGCCGCGCGGCGCAAGGACGAGCAGGGCCGCGGGCAGCTGCTGGAGCAGAAGCAGATGCTCGGCGGCAAGGACGGATTCTTCGACAACCTGCACGAGAACGACAACGAGGAGTGGGACCGCAAGAACGCCGCCCACTTCGGCTCCTACGCGGTCGATCTGATGCACGCCGCCGTCTCCGAGGCGCAGGAGGCCACCCGCGTCGCGGCCCGGGACCTGAACAAGTGGGCCGCCGAGGCACGGGCCGGGAAGATGGGCACCAGCGAACTCACCGCCGTCGACAAGCTGATGCTCGCCGACACCGGTGTCGCGGGCGCGAACACCGAGCTGAACGAGATCCTCACGGCTGGCGATCTCGAGCGCGCGTCGACACGCATGGACCAGCTCAGCCTCGACGACGAGACCGCCATGGAAAGGATGCTGGCGAACTCGGACAGCCCCCAGGAACGCGCCTATCTGATGAAGGCGCTGGCCGCGGGCCACAGCGTCGACGAGATCGAGAGGTTCCAGGACAAGATCCACGGCAAGGACCCCGACTGGATGCGCCGGCACCTCACTCCGGTGGTCACCGCCGGGGACAGCATGGACGACGAGGGCCTGGCATCGGACGGTTCGAACAACAACAAGGACTTCGTCACGTTCGACGGCCAGCGGTGGATCCAGGGCGGCGACGGCTCCGAGGGCACCTGCGTGGCCTCGTCCACCGTCACGTCCCGCGCCATGGTCGACCCCCTGTACGCGCTCGAACTCACCGGCGGCCCCGACGGGCAGCAGGACGACCCCGACGCCTTCCGGCAGCGGCTGGTGGACGAACAGCACCGGCTGCACACCGAGGGCGACGGTGGCGAGAACTGGGGCGGCATGGGGCCCGAGGGGCAGGAACGGATCAACGACTCGACCGTCGGCCGGGCCACCGGCAGCGATTACCAGCGCCAGGACCTGGACAACGCCACCGACCGCAGGGCGGTCCTCACCGAAGTCGAGAAGTCGGTGGCGCAGGGGCGGCCGGTGCCGGTCGACGTCTCGGGCAAGGAGGGCGCCCACGCGATGACCATCATCGCCCAGGAAGGTGACATGCTCCAGGTGTACAACCCTTGGGGCGAGACCACTTGGGTCAGCGAGGACGACTTCATCAACGGCCACATGGGCAAGGCTTCCAACAGTGATCTCCCCAATGCGTACAGCGTCTATCTTCCGCGGTGACCGGGGCGGTGCCGCGGTCGCGGCCGTCGCGCTCCTCGCCCTCGCCGCCACGGGGTGCGGCTCGGGCGGCGACGGACCGGCCGGTGTCACCAGCCATTCGGTGAAGGACACCAGCATCACGGCCGAACCGGGCGAGCGCTTCTCGCTCACCGTCGACCAGAACGCCTCCACCCGCGAGTACTGGTACCTGGTCGACCCCGGGCCCGACGGCGCGGTGCTGGCCGACCGCGGGAAGGAGTACGCGTCGGACTCCGGCGACGAGCCGACACCCGGTGCCGCGGGCAAGCTCACCTTCACCTTCGAGGCCAAGGGCAAGGGGACCACCCGGTTCACGCTGCTGCACTGCACCTTCACCACGTGCCAGGGCAACACCTCCACGCGGCCCCCCGACTCGACCGGCCCCTCCGCCACCCCGGCCGCGGGGACGGCCTCCTCCTCCCCGTCCCCCTCGCCGGCTCCCGAGCGCATCACCTACACCGTCACCGTCAACTGACCGCAGCGGACCAGCCAGCTGGGACGAGATAGCCGAGGCCCCGCCATGAACGAAGCCCCGTACCCGCCGAACCTCGACGACGACGAGCTGGCCCGGCTCGACATCACCGTCCTGCTGCGTTACGGCCTCACCGCCGGACCCGGCCCCCGGCGCACCGCCCTGATCGGCGACGGCGCCGCGGCCGCGGCCGTCGTCCTGGACCGCCTGGGCACCGAGCCGCGCTCGGTCGCCTTCCTCGCCGACACCGTGCGCGCCGGCGGACTCGCCCGCGCCGTGGAACTGCCCGAGCCCGTGCCCGGCCGGGAGGCGGCCGTCCTCGTACACGCGTGGCTGCGCACCGGCGCCGAACTCGTGGGCGGGATCGCCGCCGACGACACCGCGGCAACCTGGCTGCACGCCGTCGCGACCATCATCGAGCTGAAGCAGCTGACCCGGGCGCGCGGGCAGAACACCTGAGCACCCGCCCCGCGCACAGGTGCGGGCGCGCGCCGCGCCATCCGCTTTCTCAGTCTCGGGTGCGCAGGGTCTCCGCTGGAGTCGTGCCGTAGAGCCCGCGGTACGCAGCCGCGAAGCGACCGACGTGCGGGAATCCCCAACGCGCGGCTATCCGAGTCACCGTGGCCGTGCCGGGCTCGGCGCTCTTCAGCTCGTGGTGCGCGCGGGTGACGCGCACCTGGCGCAGGTAGCCGAGCGGGCTCATGCCGGAGTGCCGGCTGAAGGCGTACTGCACGGCGCGCGGGGTGACGAACGCGGCGGCGGCGATGTCGGCCAGGCCGATGGCGCGATGGGCGTTCTCCTCGATGAACGTCCTGGCCCGGCGCAGGGTGTCGGTGTGGGCGTCACGGCTGTCGATGCGATGGCACTCGTCCCGGTACGCGGGGCCGGAGAGCGCGGCCAGGGCGACCGCGGCCAGATGCTGGGTGGCGGTGGCGACGACGAGTGGGTCCGGCGGGTTGGGCCCTGTCAGAACCTGGTCGCGGAGGAAGGCCACGGTACTGCCCAGCCGACGGTTGGCATCGACGTCGTGCGCACGCTGACCGGTGAGACGGACCGGTCCCGGGGCGGAGTGAGCGCCTGCGGCGGCCACCTGGTCGAGCACCGCAGGATCGAACATGGAGGTGGTGTAGCGCGCGGAGTGCAGGGCGCCGGTGTAGGGGCGGTCGGGAGGGGCGATGAGGAAGGTTTCGCCTGCGCCGTAGACCTCGTGACGTCCCTCGGTGGTGTCCACCATGGTGCCGCTGTGCACGGTGATCAGACAGACCTGGCCCAGCGGGTTGGCGGTGTAGGACATGGTGTAACCGAAGGTGAGGCGGTCGACGGTCAGGCCTTCGGCAGCGGTCCGTACGATGCGCGTCCGCGTGTCGCTGGGCCGGCCGCCGATCCGCATCGGCGTGTAGGCGCGCGACAGGAACTCCTCCGTCGCTTCCAGGCTTCCGCTGTCGAAACGCTCCGTGTTCATCCGTGCCTCTCCATGCGCGCTCCGGCGCGGCATTCCCGCCTCAGCGTACGACGCCGCCGCACGCGGTTCGTGGGCGCTGCCGGGCCGGCGCTGGGCCCACCGGTGACCGCTCGGGAACATCGGCCCGTGAGCGGCGATCTCCTCCACCGGCCGTCCCGTGGTCGCGACGGGTGCGGGACAACAGCTACGGCACCTCGCCGCACCGCCGCACCGCCGCACCGCCGGAACGTCCGCGTACATCCAGTGTGCGAACGCCCCTCCGCCCTGCGAAGCACCGCGTCGATGCCGCACACCGGCCCGTCAGGAATCACGGGGAGGGCCCTCAAGGTCGGAAAACGAAGTGCCGGAGCCTCTGCCGCGAAGCACCGGTCACCAGAAGCGGGCGCGTGGGTGTGCGGCGGCAGGGCGAGGGCACTCGTCGGGGCGGGCGGCCCACCGCGGCAGGGCCGGCCGTGCCATCCACGCACCGAGAGAGGTTTGCAGTGCTCACAGCTCACACCGCCCGGCACAGCAGTGGGCGGGCCGAGGTCACGGCGTACCAGGATGTCCACGATGGTCGATGCGTGCTGTACGCGCGGGGAGTTTTCGACATGGCCACCACCGGGGTCCTCGATGAGGCGATGGGACGGGCGCGGGTTCCCCACATCGTGATCGATTGTTCCGCCGTCACCTTCGCCGATCTCGCCTTTCTGCGCGCGCTGTCCGGCAGCGGATCCCAGGAGTCCCAGGACATGCGCATAGACGTGGTCGCACCGTCCCTGGCCGTACGCCGCCTCCTCGACGCCACGGCAACCACCAGCCGCTTCCTCGCGGCGGGACATTCCCGTTCAGTGTCATGGAGTGCTCCGGCGCGGACACCGTGCGCACCGGCGAACTGAACGCCTGACACTCCGGGGACCGTGCCAGAAGGACGACGTCGGATTCCTCCCGCCGGGGGGGAGAGGCCGGACGGATGCGATTCGGCGGCTCTTCGAGCCGCCGGATCCGCGGCAGAAAGCCTCAGGAGAGAGGAACGACGGCCTCGATGGTCTTTCCGGTGCCGGTCGGGGTCACCGACAGGCTCTTCGTCAGGCGGACGGCCATGGGCCAGCCGTAACCGCCCACGGTGTACCGGCCGGGGGTGCGTGAGCGGGTGACGGGAAGCTCGGTACTTCCGTCGCCGACCGACAGGAACAGTTCGTCGCCCGCAATCCGCGCGGAGAACGCGGTGAGCCCTCCACCGTGCAGGTATGCGTTGGTGACCAGCTCCGAGGTCACCAGGAGGGCATCGGCCCGCACGGCACCGTCCCGGCGGTCGTCGCCGGAGACGAACCGCTCACCGAGCAGCGCCTCGACCTGTTCGCGGGCGTCAGCCGCGCTCGCCGGGAGGGCGGCGACGGTAACGAGGACGCTTCCGAGTTCTTCGGTCACACCGCCTCCTCCACTGTCTGTCTGTAACGTCTCGCCGCTCCCATATGCCCGCCGAGCCCGGAAGTACGCAGGCCGCCGGCCATCTCGTGACCGCGACTTCCCGAGCGGTGCCCCCTGCCGGGTACCCCAGGGGGCAGCGCGGAGCGACAGATGGCGCCGCCGCTGTTTGCCGGACGACGGGCCGTCCCGCCGTCCGGCCCCGGGGCCGCCGGAATCACTCGACGTGGGGCCCGGCGGCCGGGCCCCCACTCGCGGGAATCACGCCACCGTCCCGCAGTGCTGCCCTTGCGTGCTCGGCGGCATCACGCGAGGCCGGGCACCAACTCCTGCGGAACGAAACCCGACTCGCCCAGCCGCCGCCACAACGCGTCCGGGACGGGGAACCGCGAGGCCGCCGCGTTCGCCGTGACCTCGGCGGCCGACCGGCAGCCGACGACGACCGACGCGACGGCCGGATGCAGGGAGGGGAACTGGATCGCCGCCGCGGCGAGCGGCACCCCGTACTCCGCGCACAGGTCGCGGCATCGCCGCGCGCGGGCCAGGGCCCGCTCGGGAACGGGACGGTAGTTGAACATCGCGCCGGGGGAGGGGTCGGCGAGAAGACCGGTGTTGAAGACCCCGCCGACGACGACCGAGGTGCCGGTCCTCGCGCACAGCGGCAACAGCGCTCCCAGCGCGTCGTGGTCCAGGAGCGAGAACCGGCCCGCGATGAGGACGACGTCCACGTCGAATTCCGCCACGTACGCGGCGAGCGGCGCACTGTTGTTCATGCCGAACCCGATCGCCCGCACCAGCCCCTCGTCCCGCAGGCGGCGCAGCGCCGGGTAGGCCGTGCGCCTGACCTCCTCCGGGAAGGCGTCCGCGTCGTGCAGGTAGAGGATGTCGACCGACGGCCGGTCCAGGCGGTCCAGGCTCGACTCCAGGGACGCGCGGATGCCGGACTCCGTCCAGTCCGTGACGACCTCGCCCGGCGAACCGTCGGGCTTCGGCCGCAGCAGCCAGCCCGTCTTCGTGGAGATCAGCGGCGCCGTGACGCCGGCCGGAGCCAGCAGGCGGCCGAGCCTGTCCTCGGCCTGACCGTGCCCGTAGCGCGGAGCCGTGTCGAAGTACGTGATCCCCTCGGCGGCCGCGGCCTCCAGCGTGGCCGCCGCGTCCGCCTCGGTCACCTCCTCGAACAGTCCGCCCAGCGGGGCGGTCCCGATGCCCAGGCGGGGCAGGTTGAAGGGCAGCCGGCCGGTCATCGCGCCTCTTTCCGGAACGGGGTGCCGCAGGTGGGCCGGGTGCCGCGCAGGGTCATCGTCAAGGTCAGCCGCACCTGGGTGCCTCCGGGCAGTTCCACGCGGCAGTAGGGGCTGCCCACGTCCTCGACGGGTCCGTCGTCGACCTGCGCGGTGTGCACGGCGTGTTCGGCGAACGAGCCCGCCTGCACCACCAGCGTGCGCGCGGTGCCACCGAGGTTGACCAGTTCCACGACGGTGCGCTCGGGGCGGATGTCGGAGACGAGTGCCGCGACGTCCGCGGGCAGCCCCGGCCGCTGCCCGGCCGCGTCGAAGTAACGCACATGCATGTGGGTGAGGCCCCCGTTGTAGAGCACCTGGGGGGAGCCGGTGGTCAGCTGCAGCAGTGCCTCCGTGACCACGGGGTTGAGGTTCTGCCAGTGGTGGATGTCGAGGATGCCGGGGCCCACCGCAGGGTCCACCGTGTCGTTCTCGATGGCCTCGACGCGCTCCGCGCAGGAGTCGAGGGCGCTGCGCAGCATGCGCTCGGGGAAGCCGGGGTTGCGGCCCTGGAGGAACTCGTACCACGGCTCCTCGTGGCCCGCCTCGTCCTTGATGCGCTGGGTGTGCACCGTCGTCCAGTCCCAGCCGGCGCCCGCACGCAGCCGCTCGATCCGTTCCCGATCCTGGTCCTCTCGACTGAAGTGCCACAGGGAGAGGGGAAGTTGGCCCGGCATCACGGTGAAGTCGAACCAGCCGGAGTCGTTGTGCCGCTGCGGGACCATCAGCGTCCGGCCGGCGTTCATCCCACGCAGATGCGGATTCCAGCGTTCGCCGAGGGTGCCCCGGCCGTCGGCACCGCGCTGCTCGCCCTGGCGCAGTACGGCGTCGAGCGGGTTGCGCGCCAGGTCGAGGTAGGCCGTATCCCCGGTCAGCAGGGCCGCGTTGGAGGCTCCGACCAGGGTGGCACTGCCCACGGGGGAAAGGCCGTGCGGCCAGGACCAGCCGTAGTGCGCGCCGTACCACCGGCCGCCCAGGTACTCGCCGACCCTGCCGCTGAGGCCCGCGTTGTCGGGAACGACCTCGTGCCCGTCGAGCCGCTCGTGCCAGGCGCCGACGTACTCGGCCACCCAGTCCGCGTAGCGCTGCTCGCCGCTGAGGAGGAAGGCGTTCGTGGCCAGCCCCGTCGCGGCGAGATTGACGATCGTGTCACCGCGGCCCATCCGGTCCCACATCGCACGCCCGTAGGAGCGGGCGCGCTCGGGGTCGGCAGCGAGCCGGTCGAAGGACGTGACGTCGTCCATCGCGTCGAGCGGCAGCCCGTACGGGCGCAGCGCGAGGCTCCACGGGAAGTACGGCTCCTCGTCGCTGAATCCCTCGCGCGGACCGGCCGATCCGTTGTGCGGTGCGCGCACGACCCGGTGCTCCGGGTCGTAGTTGGGGCCTCCAGGCAGATAGAGGTCGGCGAAACTGCTCGCCAGCGCGCGCAATTCGGGGTCATCGGGGTCGGCCAGGCACAGCCCGTAGAAGAGCAGCAGGCCCTCGCCCTGGTGGAACCAGTCGTAGCCGCGCTCCAACCCGCCCCGGAGCATGCCCATCTCGGTGAGCTGTGCGGACACGCCGCTCCAGTGCCGCCGCGCCGCCGCCAGGAGATCCGCGCTGCCGCCGAGGGCGTACAGCGTGGGCCAGTTGAAGAACGGCTCGTAGAAGTCGTCCACGCCGTCGCGGCCGTCCGGGCCCACACCGAGCGTGTCCCGGAAGACGAGGCGCCCGTCGCCCTCGGTGTAGCGGTCGGAGAAGAGCCGCCAGGCCCGGTCCTGACGGGCGAACAACTCCCGCTGGAGGACGGCCCAACGGGGTGCTTCGGCAAGGGTGCGGGTCGCCCGGAGACGGGGACCGGGCACCACGCCGCCCGTCATCGCCCCACCCCTTCGACCGAGTTCGCGCCACTGGTCCGCCGGTCCCTGGACATCAAGAACATCCGCCCTTCACAATCGACCATCGATAGCCGATGGTTAGACTCACCGGCGCGAGTCGCTCTGTCAATACTCGGGAACGGCACCTCAGGAGGATCCGGACCGTGATCGACTGCCATGTGCACCTGTGGGACCCGGCGCTGGGATTCCCGTGGATCCGACCGGGAAGCGTCCACCACCGGGCGTTCGGCATCGAAGACCTGGACGCTTCGGCGCAGGACACCGCCCTGACCGGCGCGATCCTGGTCGAGGGGTCCCGCGGCGACGCCGGCGAGACGCTTGACCTGCGCACCTGGCGGACCGGCCGCCCCGATCTCGTCGCGGGGTACGTGGGAAACCTGCACGTCCACGGCGACGGCGGCCCCCGGCGCTTCCGCACCCTGCTGCACGACCTGGGCGACACCCGCCCGAACGGCATGCGCCTGGGCGGTGCGAGCTGGGCGGACTGCCCGGAGTCCGCCCGCGCGCTGGTGCCGGAACTCGCCTCCGCGGGAGTGGTGCTGGAGCTCAACCTGGGCTCGGGGGCGCTCCGGGCGGCGGCCGGGGTGGCCGCCCGGCACCCGGAACTCACCGTGGTCGTCGACCATCTCGGCAACCCGCCGAATCTCCGGACGGGTGACCCCGGGGACTGGTACCGGGACCTGGAGCGGGCCGCCTCGGCGCCGAACGTGGTCGTCAAGATCTCCGGCCTGCTCACCCAGCAGCACGGTGTGCCGCCCGAACGCACAGCGGAGCTGGTCGGGCACGTGGTGGGCGCACTCGGTCCCGACCGGTGCCTCGTCGGCTCCGACTGGCCGGTGTGCCTGCCCCGCGGCAGCCGCGCCGACTCCCTGGAGCTCTCCTGCCTCGGACTCGGCCGCCTCCCGCACGACGAGCGCCGGCGAATCCTGCACACCAACGCCGTCCGGGTGTACGGACTCGGTCCGCGTGATTGACACCCGTCCGACCACCTTGATTCGATTCCCTCGATGATCGATAGACGATGAAAAAATCCACGGGCCGACCGGCCCCGACTTCGACGATGCGGAGACGCGACATGGCCCTGTTCGACCTGCCCCTGGACGAGCTGGAGCGGTACCGCCCGGTCCTGGACGAACCCGACGACTTCGACGCGTTCTGGTGCGAAACCCTCGACGAACAGCGGGACTTCGCTCCCACCGTGACGTTCGAACCGGTCCACAACGGGCTCGCCACCATCGACACGTACGACGTGACGTTCGCCGGATACGGCGGGCACCCCGTACGCGGCTGGCTGCACCTGCCCGTCACCCGCTCCGGACCGCTGCCCGCCGTCGTGGAGTACCTGGGATACGGCAGTGGACGCGGGGCCCCGCACGAGAAGCGGCTGTGGGCCTGCGCGGGTTACGCGCACTTCGTGATGGACACCCGGGGGCAGGGCGCCGAGACGCCCGACCCCGACCCGGCCTCCGGCGACATCGCCGCGCCCGGCTTCCTGACCCGCGGTGTGCTCGACCCGCGGCGCTACTTCTACCGACGGGTGTACACCGACGCCGTCCGCGCGGTGGCCGCCGTACGCACGCACCCCTCGGTCGACCCCACGCGCGTCACGGTCACCGGAACCAGTCAGGGCGGCGGTATAGCGCTGGCCGCGGCGGGCCTGGTCCCGGACCTCGTGGCCGTCATGCCGGACGTGCCGTTCCTGTGCCACTTCCCGCGCGCCACCACGATCACCGACAAGCCGCCGTTCGCCGAAGTGACCCAGTTCGTGAAGCTGCACCGGGAGCACGCGGGCACGGTCGCCCGTACGCTGGCGTACTTCGACGGCGTCACCCTGGCCCGCAGGGCGAACGCGCCGACCCTGTTCTCGGTCGGGCTCATGGACCACATCTGCCCGCCCTCGACGGGGTACGCGGCGTTCAACCACTACGGTGCCGAAGGCGGGGTCGACCAGGCGGACAAGCAGATACGCGCCTATCCGTTCAACGACCACGAAGGCGGAGGTCCCACCCACGAGATCGTGAAACTCGACTGGCTGGCCGAGCAGTTGGACGGCCCGGCCTGACGGCCGGGGGCCGCTTCTCGTGCATTCTCCACTTAGATTCCATCGATAGACGATGAGCGCGTACCATGACACAACTGGTTCACCCGTCGCAGGATTGGGAATTCATGGCATCGACCGCGTCGGCTGGGTTCGTCTCCACGCTGGCCACGAACAAGGACCGGTTCCGCAAGACCCTGATCTCGGATCAGGTCTACGAGCTGCTCCGCCAGGCCGTCGTCGACGGCGATCTCGGACCGAACGAGCGCGTGGTCGAGTCGGAGATCGCCCGGCGTCTCGGGGTGAGTCAGGCTCCGGTGCGCGAGGCGGTCAAGCGCCTGGCCCGTGAAGGCCTGCTCATGCACGTCCCGCGCCGCGGCCACTTCGTCGTCGAGATCTCCGCGCAGGACGCCGAATACGCCCGCCAGGTGCGCGAACCGCTGGAGCGGCTCGCCGCGCGGCTCGCCACCGAACACCTCACCGACGACCACCTCCGTGAACTCGACGCGCTGGTCGAACGGATGCGGGACGCGGTCGCCGCGAACGACGTGAGCCTCTTCCGCGACGCCGACATCGAGTTCCACACCCTGGTCAGCCGGATAGCGGGCAACCCGTTCCTGGCCCGGATGTGGGAGGTCATCGAGCCGAGCCTGCGGACCCTGAGGGCCATCTCCGACCCCCTGTTCGAGGGCGACTGGAGCGCGATGGCGGAGGAGCACGGCCGGCTCGTCGGACTGCTGCGGTCCCGCGACGCCGAGCTGGCGGCCGAAGCGTTCGCCGACCACGCGGCCGGCCGCGGACCGGTCCCGGACGCGCGTGAGGTGAAGAGCAAGCCACGCAGGGCCGCGGCCAGGAAGTGAGCGACACCCCCTGCGCCGAGGGCCCGAGCCGGACATCCGGCCCGGGCCCTCCTGCTTCAGGGGGTGTTACGGGAGCGCGCTCAACGGATCGCCCCCGCCACCCACTTCGGCGCCCCGTACTGGTAGGCGCCGAGACTCGGCGTGGCGTCCGTCGAGCCGTCATTGATGCCCGGCAGCGCGATGGCCTGGCCCCGGGCGGGGGAGCCGGCGGTCAGCCGGAAGTCGTGCCCGGCCGCGTCGACGAAGAGCGGATCGGTCTCCGCGGGGAGATTGTTCGAGAGCACCAGCCCGCCGTCGGTGGCACCGGTCAGCCCGCGAATGGCGCCGACGTTGTTGTAGATCTTCGTTCCGGTCGACTGCCCCGGCTCCTTGACGTAGAACAGGGTCATCCCGCCGGTGTTATTGTACACCCCGTTGTCGTGCGAGCCGGTTCCCAGACCGTTGAGCATCACCGTGCCCTCCCGGTTGCCCCAGCCCACGTTGTTCGCGATCACCAGGTCGCTCTGCCCGTTGTCGGCGTAGATGCCCGAGATCCCGAAGGTGGTGAGCGTCGTGGCCGGCTCCGGATCGTGCAGCACGTTGTGATCGATGGACGTCCCCATCATGTAGGCGCTGCAGCAGGTGTAGATCGCGGCGACGTCCAGGCTGAGGCGGGCGTACCCCGAGATGTCGTTGTACGCGATCAGGTCCTTGTCCGGGGTGAGGCCCTCCACCGCGTTCCACTGGAGGTTGATGCCGCTCCGGCCGACCCGGCTGATCGTGTTGTGGGTGACCGTCTGGCTGTTGCCCTGCACGGCGATGCCCGCCGCGTACGTCCCCATGTAGTCGACGTCGTGGATCACGTTGTTCGTGGCGGTGTTGTTCTGTCCGCGCAGGGCGATGCCGTTGCCCGCGCTCAGCGACAGATCACTGTTGATGATCTTGTTGTACGTGCCGTCGAGGACGATGCCCGTGTCGCCGACGCCGCGCGTCACCGTGCTGCCGCAGTCCGTCGCGCCGCGCGTGATGTCGGTGTAGTGCGACAGGTAGGTACCGTCGATCGCGTCCAGCGTCACATCCGTGCTGGTCGGTCCCGTCCTGATGGTGGAGGCGAACAGCCCGACGCCCGCAACCGTCGTGTGACTCACGGCCGTCAGGTCGAAGGCCAGGGTGCGGGTCTTCGCCTCGACGGTGTGCGCGGCCGGGTCGTCCTCGCTGTAGAGGTACAGACGCCTGGCGGTGGGGTCGTAGAACCACTCGCCCGGGCGCGAGAGTTCACCGATCTTTCCGGACAGGGCGTACCGCGTCTCCTTCGGCACGACCTTGTGCACGCACGGAGGCGCCACGTCGAGCGTCACCGAGCCGACGGCCGAGCTCTTCACCGTGCCGGTGGCCGAGATGTACCAGTAGCCGGTCAGGGCCCGCGCACCGTCCCAGTAGCCGGCGGGCCGGGTCAGGGCCGGGTCCGCGATCGTCGCGTCCGCGCTGCCCGTGTCCGCGTACTGCAGTGCGGGGTCCAGCAGGTCGAGCCCGGGGTAGGGCCACTGCGCCTCGACGCCCGCCTTCCGGTCGGTGAAGACCTGCACGGTCGTCACGTCGGAGCCGAGGTCGGCGGAGGCGCTGTAGACGTGTCCGGCCGCCACCGCGGCGCTGAACGCCGAGTTCTGCGCGTACGGATCGCTCTCGGCGATCTCGGAGACATCCGCGCCGGTGACGGGCGAGAAGCCCTGGACCGGCGCGGTTCCGCTCAGCGTCACCTCCGCCCCGGGCGCCGCCCGGTAGGTGATCGGCAGTGCGGCGGTGCCCGACCGGGCCGGCACCACGGTCTCCGCGTACGTACCGGACTGGATCAGACAGGTGTCCCCCGGCCCCATGACGTCGGCACACCGCTGGATGTGCTGGAACGCCTGACCCGTGGTGGTGCCCGTGGCGGAGTCCTGGCCCGACGGGGCGACGTAGTAGACCACGCCCGCCAGGGACGTGTGCGGATGCGGGTGCGCGGCGGCCGGAACGGCGGCCGTCACCACGGAGAGCGAAGCGAGCAGGGCGGCTGCGGACCACGAGCCCGTACGGGGGCGTGGCCACCATCTCCTCGACACTGAATGGTCCTTTCTTCTCCGGAGGGAAACGACGTGCCCGCTCATCCCTTCACCGCGCCCACCGTCAGACCGCTGATGATGTGGCGCTGCATGTAGATGAAGAAGATGATCACGGGCGCGACGGCGAGCAGAAGGTTGGGGAACACCTTCGTCAGATCGGTGGAGTACTGGCTGATGCCCGCGTAGATCGCCGTCGTCACCGTGTAGTGACCGGACGACGGGCTGAGCAGGATCTGCGGTGAGATGAAGTCGTTCCAGATCCCGATGGAGTTGAGGATCAGGACGGTGACGACCGCCGGACGCATCAGCGGGAAGATGATGGTCCAGAACGTCCGGTAGCGGCCCGCGCCGTCGATCGTCGCCGCGTGGTCGATGTCCACCGGGATCGCCCGGATGAAGCCCACGAAGAGGAAGATGCTGACGGGCAGCGTCGAGGCCACGTCGTGCGCGACCAGGCCGGTCACGGTGTTGGCGAGGCCGACCTCGCGCAGTACGTAGATCACCGGGATGATCACGGCCGCACCGGGGATGAACGTGCCGGCCAGGAAGTACAGCAGCACCAGCTGCGTCCGCTTCCTGAGGCTGCGCGCGATCGCGTACGCGGCCGGTCCCGCCAGCGCGATGCACAGGACGTCCACGGCGACGACGAGGAAGAGCGTGAAGCCGTAGCCGCCGATGACGTTGTACTGCGGATTGCCGATGGCGGCGGACATGTGCTCGAAGGTCAGACCGCCCAGTGGGATCGAGAACGGGCTTTCGAGGATGTCCTGTTGGGACTTGAAGGCGTTCACGACGAGCAGGTACACCGGCACGATCATGACGACGAACAGCAGGCCGAGGAGTACCCGGCGCAGGGGAGAACTGGCCTCCCGCCGTTCCGTCGGATGGACCTCGGCGGCGGAGACCGGTGCGGTCCGCGGCCTGTCGTGGACCCTTGGTTCGGTGACGACCACCATCGGCTCCTAACCGGTCGCAGCTTGGTCTTGGCGGTTGCGCAGCGCGGTCACGACGAGGGCGAGCGCGGCGGAGACGACCATCAGGAAGACCGCCTGGGCCGTCGCGTAGCCGACCTTGGTGCCCTCGAAGGACCGGGCGAGAATGAGATAGGTGAAGGTCTGCGTCGAACCGGCCGGACCCCCGCCGGTGAGGCTGACCACGATGTCGTACGCCCTCAGCAGGCCGACCAGGTTCAGTACGGTCGCCACGGTCACGACGGGCGCGATCATCGGGACCACGATGCGCAGATTGATCTGCCGCTTGTTGGCGCCGTCGATCGCCGCCGCCTCCAGGAGCTCGGCCGGAACGGTCTGCAGGGCGGCCACGAACAGGACGACGTTGAAGCCGAATCCGGCCCACACGATGACGCCGATCAGCGTGTACAGCGCGAACTTCTCGTCGAAGAGGAAACCGACCGGCTCCATGCCGAACTTGGCGAGGGTGTTGTTGATCGCCCCGTTCGTGCCGAGGATCGCCGCCCACAGATAGCCGAGGATCAACGCGCTGATCACGTGCGGGAAGTAGGCGACGGCACGGAAGAAGGAGTTCGTACGGGACTTGTCCTTGAGGATCAACGCGTACACCAGGCCCAGGCCCACCATCAGGGCGGTGCCGATCGAGGTGATCAGCGCGGTCACGTACCAGGCCTGTGTCGAACTCGGGTCATCGAAGAGGTGCTTGTAGTTCTCCCACCCGATGAGCTTCGCGGTGGAGAAGCCGTCCCAGTCCGTGAAGCTGAGGTAGACCGCCACGCCCACGGGCACGATCGTCAGTACCGTGTACAGGAGCACGGCCGGGCCCATCATGCCGAACGTGACGGCGGCCTCGCGGAAGCGGGCCCGTCTGCGGCCGGAGTCCGCACGCGGGGAGGCGGCGACGGATCGCCGTGCCCGCGGCGTCAGTTCTGCGAGTTCCACCACTTGTCCAATCCGCGCGCGGCATCCTTCGCGGAGGTGCCCGTGTACAAGGACTGGATCTGCTTGTTGAGTTCGTCGCTGAACCCGGCGACCGGCTGGTTCTCACCGGACTTCACCAGGACCGACGGCGTCGCGTCGAGGATCTTCTGCACCGCGGTCCCGAGGCTGGACATCGGATAGCTGAACCCCGGACGCAGGTTGCCGTCCGCGGCCAGCTGGCTGCGGATCGCCTCCTTGTCGGTGACCAGCCACTTCACGAACTCGATCGCCTCGGCCTTGTGGTGCGACTGGTCGACCACCGTGTAGGGGTTCGAGACGTTGCCGAACTGGCCGGACGGGTAGGCGCCGTCGGTCGGCATGGTGAAGACACCGATCCCGTCGCTCTTCTTCGCCGCGTCCGCCGCGGGCACGAAGAAGGAACCCATCATGTACATCGCCGATTTGCCGTTGAGGAAGGACGTCTGCCCGTCGGTGTACGTCAGCCCCAGCGCGCTCTTCCCGAGGTACCCCTTGTCGATCCATTCCTCGTAGCGCTTCAGGTACGGCACATAGCCGCTGTCGGCGAAGGAGACCTCGCCGTCGTTGCGCTGCTTGATCCACTGCGGGTTCCCGGTGAGCACACCGGCGTCGGCCATCATCGAGAACTGACCGCCCGTCACCCACTGACCTGCGGTCTGCAGCGGCGCGTAGCCCGCCGACTTCAGACGGCCCATGGCGGCGGTGAACTGGTCCAGTGTCCGGATCTCCGTCGCGTCCACGCCGGCCTTCGCGAAGGCCGCCTTGTCGTAGAAGACCAGCGACTGGATCTGCTCGCCCACGCCGACCATGTACGTCCTGCCGTCGACGGCGTACTGGTCGACCAGCGGAGTGTCCTTCGTCCAGGCCTGGTCGGACAGGTCGGCGAAGAGCTTGACCGTGTCGGGGGCCGGGACGATCTGCTGGGCGATGTCGGGCGGGTCGCCGGCCGCGAGGTCCTGGGTGAGCTTGGCGTTGGCCGAGATGGTGCCCGTCAGCTCCAGCTTCACGTGCACGCCGGGATGGCTCTTCTCGTACGTCGCGAAGAGGCCCTTCCAGTACTGCTCCGTCAGGTTCGGCGAGATGTTGACGATGATGCGGAGAGTGGTGCCCCCCGCGGCCTCGTCGGACCCGCTTCCTCCGCAGGCGACGGCGGAGGCCATCACCAGCGGAGCCACGGCGAGTGCGGAGGCTCGGTGCCACTTGGTTCTCATCGGACACGCTCCATTGCGTAGTCATGAATAATCGATAGCCGAAGTGCGGCGCAGGCGTTCGTTCGGGATTCGGCAGGAAGGGGAGGGGGATGCCGCGTCGGCACGGTGCGGGCGGCTCCCGGCAGGCGTAGCAGTAATCGCCTATCGATTGCTGATGCTAGGGGTGGCGTCCCGCATGTTCAAGGGTGCTGCCGAAACCGCTTGCTTCCGTCGTCCTGCTGCCCGGTCGCACGTCCTCCGCCCGGTCATGCATCCAACTCCTCTTTTTCCAGAAAGAGTTCGATCACCGGCAGCAGTACGTCCGGCCGCGCCGTGGGCAGGGTCAGGGTCAGGGTGCCCGGCGGCTGGCTCGGCGGGGCCAGGTTGTTGTGTTCGTGGCGGGTGCCGTCGATCTCGTGGAAGGCGATCTCCGAGCCGTCATGGAGCAGTTGGGCGTAGCGCACCCGCCCGGCGAGACCGGGGAGATGGAGGTGCCTGAGCGGCCAGGCGAGCAGGTGCAGATAGAGGCGACGGCCCGCCTGCGTGTACAGGGCGTTCGCCGGCGGCCGGAAGGAGGACGGTCCGGCGCCGTGCACGGCGCGGGCGTGCGGGGCGCTCCACTCCGCGATGGCCCGCAGGGTGTCCCGTGCCCGCCGGTCGAGCGAACCCCTGCCGTCCGGGCCGACGTTGAGAATCAGATTGCCGCCGCAGGAGACGGACTGGACCAGCATGCGGACCAACTGGGCCGGGTCCTTGTAGTCGTGGTTGTCGCGGTCGTAGCCCCAGGACCCGTTGAGGGTGTGGCACGCCTCCCACACCACCGGCACTCCGTCGCGCTCCAGCGGTCGGTCGGGCTGGTACTGCTCGGGCGTCACGTAGTCGCCGGGTATGCCCAGCCGGTCGTTCACGAGGATGCCGGGCCGCAGTTCGCGGACCGTCTCCATGAGCTCCTTCGCACCCCACTGCTCCGGCCCCATGCCGGGGTACGTGAAGTCGAAGAAGAGCAGGTCGACATCGCCGTATTTGGTGAGCAACTCGCGCACCTGGCCCCGCATGTACGCGCGGTAGCCCGCCAGGTCCGCCGTTTCCAGGCCGGCCGCCCGGCCGCGCAGCGGATGGTGCTCGTCGACCGGGAAGCCGGGGTGGTGCCAGTCGAGGAGCGAGTAGTAGAGGCCGACGCGCAGACCTTCGGCGCGCATCGCCTCCGCGAACTCGGCCACCAGGTCCCGGCCGGCCGCGCGCACCGAGGTGTAGTCGGTCAGCGACGAGTCGAAGAGGCAGAATCCGTCGTGGTGCTTGGCGGTGAGCACGGCGTAGCGCATCCCCGCCTTTCTTGCCTCCCGGGCGAGTTCGCGGGCGTCGAAGCGGTCCGGGTCGAACCGCTCGAAGTAACGGTCGTACCCGGCCTGCGACATGGCCTCCCGGCTGCGTACCCACTCGTGCCGTGCGGCGAGGCTGTACAGGCCGAAGTGGACGAACAGGCCGAAGCGCGCGGTCTGGAACCAGCCGCCGGATGCAGTGGGCAAGGAGGTCTCCTGACGGATTGACAGCACTAATCGATAGGAGGTTATCTACCATCGATAGGCGATGATGTCACTGGTGTTGCGCGCGGAGCACGCGCGCGGAGAGGCACGGACATGAACCCGAGCAGCAGTCAAGGAACGTCCGCAGCGGGGGAGACCCCGGTCTACGAGTCGATGCGGTCACCGGTCCACACCTCGTCCTTCCGGAGACCGACACGGCGGATGGTGGACGCGCTCGCGGACGTGAGCGCGGCGACCGCCTGCGCGAAGCTGCACCAGATGGGCATCACCCGGACCTTCATCGACGGGCCCGTTCCGCTGCACCGGGAGCCGGACGTCAAGGTCACCGGAGGCGCGGTGACCCTTCAGTTCCTTCCGCAGCGCGAGGACGTCTTCAACGGTGCCGAACAGGAGGACATCGAGCGCAGGACCCCGCTGTGGGGCGTGCTGGAGTCGATCCGCCCCGGCGACGTGCTGGTGATCGCGGCGCAGGGGAGCCACTTCACCGGCTGTCTCGGCGACATGCTGGTGCGCTACTTCAAACTGCGCGGCGGCGCCGGGATCGTCGTGGACGGGCGGGTGCGGGACGCGGCCCGGATCCGGGCCCTCGGAGTACCGGTCTGGTGCACCGGGGTCACTCCGCACTACGCCTCGCAGACCGAGCTCTTCCCCTCCGCGTTCAACGTGCCGGTGGGTGTCGGCGGCACTCTGGTCACACCGGGGGACCTGATCGTGGCCGACGAGGACGGCGCCGTGGTCGTACCGCAGGACCGGGCGGTCCCGCTGGCCGAGGATTCGCTCCTGCACCAGGACCGCGAGGCGTTCGCACGCCGCCGCCTCGACGAGGGGGGCCTGCTCTCCGACTACTACCCGCTCACGGGCGAGGGGCTGGACGAGTACCTGGCGAGCAGGACGGCGACCTGACGGAGCGCGCCGTCCGTACGGGGGACGGACCTGCCCCGTACGGACGGCGCGAACGGCATGCTCCTCCCTCAGCGGAGGCCGTAGTACAGGGAGTTGTGCGCGGTGTCCGGAAGGTAGAGCACATCGTGACCGTCCGAGTCCCGTCGCACCGCGAGCCGGTCCGCGCTCACGCCCGGCGCGGCGGACTGCGCGGTCCATGCCCCATCGGCCGACTGCGTCGCGGAGTAGACCCGGTCGGTGCCCGAAGTGGTCACGTAGTAGACCCGCTTGGTGTCCGCCTCGTCCCAGGTGATGCCGAGGGCGGCCGCGGTCTGTCCGCCGGAGTACACGATTTTGTCGACCCAGTCGCTGCCGCTCGGATAGGCGTAGTACACGCGGAAGTCGCCGCCGCTGTCGGCCGAGCGGTAGCGGTAGGCGACCTTCGGGGTGGAGCCGTCGAGGGTGAGCTTGGCGCTCTGCACCGCCGGACCGGTGTAGGCGTTGTCGATGCTCCACTCCTCGCCCGCGGTGAGGTCCTGGATCACGTCGGAGGTGGCGGGCGTGACCGGGGTCGTGACGGTCGCGCCCGTACTGTCCGCGAAGGCGCCGGTCGACGGGGAGTAGGTCAGGTACGAGAGCTGGTGGCGGAACGCGGTCGCCGGCGCCTTCGCCCACTCGAAGAGGATGTGCACGCGGCCGGCGGCGTCCACCGTGATGTCGTCGGGGTACACGGAGCGGTTCAGCGCGCCGGCGAAGGTCGCGACGGTGCTCCAGCGGGAGTTGGCGTTGTCCCAGCGGTACAGCTTGCCGGGGCGCTGGTCGGAGCCCGCACCGACCCGGGCCGCCAGATACAGGTCGCCGTTGGGCGCGGTGGTGATGACCGGGTAGGTGATGCCCACGCCCTGGTCGGGCAGTTCGGACGCGTGGTCGGTGACGTCGCCGCCGGGGGCCTCGGTGCGGAAGTAGCGCCAGGCGTTGGCGTGCATGGAGGTGAAGACGTGCAGCCGTCCGCTGCCGTCACGGGCGACCGACGGCTGGTTGTGTCCGTTGTCGTCGGCGAACTCCGCCTGCTGCCCGTCGCTGTTCAGCAGCGGCAGCTTGCTCCAGACTCCGTCCGGGTCGCGCCGTGCGATGGCGGGCCGGTGCGTCGCGGCCGTCGATCCCGGCTCGTTGAAGGCGAAGTAGGTGTACTGGCCGCGGCCCTTGTACGTGGCCACCGGCGTCCACCAGGCGGCCTGGTTCGACGAGTCCATCGTGTACGGGACCTTCTCGATCACCGTCGCCGCGGCTGCCGTGCCCTGCGCGGTATCGGCCCCGGCGGCCGGTACGGGCAGGAGAAGGGCGGCCAGGGCCGTGGCCGAGGCGGTGTACGTGCGTGCCGTGGGACGTCGCATGATGAGCTCCTTTGCTCTTCGCGGGTGCGGGCGTGAAGATGACGCGGACGGCGGCGGCCCGAAGGCCCGCCGGCCGCGGCTGTCGTGCGGGGTGGGGTACGGGGGCCCGGCGAGGGCCGTGCCGCGTTCGCCGGGCCGGGATGCGGTGCTGGAGGCCGTGTCCGCCCGGGCCTCAGCGCTTGATGAAGGCGGCGATCTCCTCGCCGGCCCGCTTCATCGCGTCCTTCGGCTTCGACGTGCCGACGAGGACGGCCTGCACCTGCTTGGCGACGGCCTCCTCGATCTGGGAGTTCTGCGCGAACTGCCAGAAGGGGCTGCCGGTCGCCGTCTTGGTGATCCTGCTCGTCCACTCCGTGGAGAAGGTGTCCTTGGCGACCTCGGGAGCGGCGAGCCCCGCGGTGGTGGACGGCGGCAGCGCGCGCTCGGCGAAGTACTGGGAGGTGGTGGCCAGGTCCGTGGTGGTGTGCAGCGCGAACTCGGTCGCCGCGTCCTGCCCCTTGCCCTTCACGATCGCGATCACACCGCCCCACAGCAGTGCCTGCGGCGTGTCCCCGGCCTTGAGCACCGGTCGTTCCATCGGCTGCATGGCGTCGGCCAGCGTCTTGTCCTTCGACTGGGCGGAGGTCACGCCCTTGCCGATGATCGCGTCGTCGTAGAACGCGGCCTTGCCCTGCCCGAACAGGGCGCGCGCGTCGAAGCGGTCCACGTCGGCGGCGATCAGCTTCTCGTCGTGCAGCTTCTTGTACCAGGTGACCGCGTCGATCGAGGCGTCGTCGCCTATGGTGACCTTCCCGCCGTCGAGCAGCTTGCAGCCGAAGGTCTGCATCCACGGGAAGATGTCCTTGAGCTGCGCGACCTTGGTGGCCGCCGCGTACGGCACCACACCGCCGCCGAGTCCCTTCAGCTCCCGCAGCGCCGCCTCGAACTCCTCGACGGTGGTGGGGTGCTCCTTGATCCCGGCCTTCTCCAGGAGCTTGGAGTTGGCGATCACACCGATCGAGCCGGTGTTCCACGGCAGCCCGTACTGCTTTCCGTCGTACGTGCCGCTGCTCAGCGCCACGTCCGTGTAGCCGCCCTTGCCGGCCACCGGGCCGAGGTCGGCCAGCTTGCCCATCTGCGCCATCGCGGCGAGCCAGGCGATGTCGAGGTGCACCGCGCCGGTCGTCTCCCCGCCGCCCAGCTTGAGGGTGAGCTGGCTCAGGTACTCGTTGTACGGGTACGAGACCGCGCGGATCGTGGAGTTCTGGGCCTTCTCCCACGCCGCGATGATCTTCTCGATCGACGGCTTGGCGGCTTCCTCGTTGAGCGACCATGAGGTGAAGTCGAAGTCCTTGGACTTCGGGTCGCCGCCGTTGGTGGTGGAGCCCGCGCCGGACGGCGCGCAGGCGCTGAGCACACCGGCGCCCGCCAGACCGAGCGCGCCGATGCCGAACATGCGCAGCGCGCCGCGGCGGCTGATGCCAGAGGTGGTCATGATCTCTCCATGGGGGAGTGTGCGGGAGGGGAGGTACGTGCGGGCGCGGGACGGTCCCGCGGGGTCAGCTCTTGACCGAACCGGCGGTCATGCCGCCGACGAGATAGCGCTGAAGGAACATGAAGGCGACGACCACCGGGATGGAGACCACGAGCGACGCAGCCATCAGCTGGGGCCAGGAGGTCTGGAATTCGCCGATGTAGGTGGAGACCAGGCCGGGAGGCAGGGTCTGCTTCTCCTTGTCGGCCAGGGTCAGCGCGAAGATGAAGTCGTTCCAGCCGCGGACGAAGGCGAAGAGCCCGGCGGCGACCATCCCGGGTGCGGCCAGCGGCGCCACGATGGAGTGCAGCGTCCGCCACCGGGAGGCGCCGTCGATGGACGCCGCTTCCAGCAGGGCGTCCGGGATGGTGTCGAAGATGCCCTTCAGCATCCAGACGCACAGCGGCATGGTGAACGTGGTGAAGGAGAGCACCAGGGCGGTGTACGTGTTGAGCATGCCGAAGCTGGAGAAGACCGTGTACAGGGTCACCAGCAGCAGCGCCTGGGGGAACATCTGGGAGGCCAGCACCAGGTGCATCAGCGACCGCCGTCCCCGGTAGCGGAACTTGGAGAACGAGTAGCCCATGTACGTGGCGACGACCACGCTCAGCACGGCGGTGATCGAGGCCACGATGAGCGAGTTGATCATGTACTTGATCAACTGGTCGTTGTCGGCCAGGGCCGTGAAGTTGTCGAGGGTGAGGTCGGTGGGTATCAGCTTCGGCGGGAACTGGAAGGTCGACTCGGGGGTGCTCAGCGCGGTGGCGAGCAGCCAGTAGACCGGCAGCAGGCCGAAGGCGCCGATGACGACGACCGCACTCCAGGCGGCGATCCGCGAACGCAGCAGGTCCTTGCGCATACGGCGCCGGGCGCCGTGCCCCGCCCGCGTGGCGGACGGCCGCGGCCGGTCGACGGCGGACAGCGGGGTGGAGGTGGTGGAGGTCATCAGGCGTCGCCCTTCCGCTCGGTGATCCTGAGGTAGACGACGACGAGGAGGAGCAGGAGCAGCATCCACAGTCCGCCCAGCGCGGTGGCCCGGCCGATGTCGAAGCCCTTGAAGGCGGTCTGGTACACGGCGGTCGCGAACGTCTGGGTGGTGCCGGCCGGTCCGCCACCGGTGAGCACGTAGATGGTGTCGAAGTGCTGGAAGTTCCAGATGAACTCCAGCAGGAGCACGATCGAGGCGACACCGCGGATCTGCGGCCAGGTGACGGAGAAGAAGCGCCGGACCGAACCCGCCCCGTCCATCGAGGCCGCCTCGTGCAGCTCCTTGGGCACGGTCTGCAGACCGGCCAGGAGCATCACCATCATCCAGGGGAAGCTGGCCCAGGTCTTGGTGACGATGACGGCGAGCATCGCGGTACCGGGCTGCCCGAGCCAGGCCACGGACTCCTCGATGATTCCGGCCTTCATGAGGACGCCGTTGAGCACCCCGTAGTTCGCGTTGAAGATCCACATCCAGAGGAAGGAGACCACCACGCCCGGGATCACCCAGGGGAACAGGAACAGGCCCCGCAGGAAACCGCTGCCCTTGAGTCCCGTGTTCAGCGCGAGCGCGAGCGCCAGGCCGAGCACGAAGGGGACGAGCGTCGCGCCGACGGTGAAGACCAGCGTCTGCTTGAGGATGGTGAGGAAGTCGCCGTCCAGCCAGTAGGTGAAGTTGTCCAGGCCGACGAACTCCCGGCCCGGCAGCCGCAGATCCTGCTTGAAGAAGCCGGTGAACAGCGCCGACAGCAGCGGATAGAAGATGATCGCCGCGAAGAGGGCGAGTCCCGGTGCGGTCAGCAGCAGGGCGAACGCACCGTCGGAGAGCCGTCCACTGGTCCGCTGACGGGGCGGGGGCGCCTTCTGGGGAGGTGCGGCCGTACTCATGGGTCTGTCCTCTCAAACGGTGGCGGGAGCGCCGGGGCCCTGTGGGAACGCCAACCCTGCTCCAGTGAATACAAGTTGCAGCATGCGGGATCGTTCTCCATATCGTGCGATGGAGTCAACCCTTTTGGTCGGTGAATCGCCGGTTCTGTGCGGGACCGGCGATCTCGCCCCACCTGCGCCGAACATGTGCTTCGACGCGCGTCGGCCGGGTCGGTGGCCGCAACGGAACTTACAACGGATCCCACTGGCTGAACAGTGGTTGCACAATATGGATGTGATGTACGTTCAAGGCCGCTCCGCTGCTGCGGGGAGTATCCGAGCATCACACCGAGGAGGCCGCACCGTGCGGGAAGAAGAGGTCCATTACGACATCGCCGTGATCGGCGGCGGACTGGCGGGGACCTGCGCGGCCATCGCTGCGGCCCGGCTCGGCCGGCGCGTCGCCCTGGTCAACAACCGGCCCGTCCTGGGCGGCAACGCCAGCAGCGAGATCCGCGTCTGGGTCTGCGGTGCCAGCGCACACGGCGTGCACCGCTGGGCCCGCGAGACCGGAATCATGGGCGAGTTGTACACCGAGAACCAGTACCGCAACCCCGAGGGCAACCCCTACTACTGGGACCAGGTCGTCCTCGACGCCGTCCGCGCGGAACCCGGCATCGACCTCTACCTCAACACCGACGTGCGCGAGGTCGACGCGAGCGGCCCCGACGACAGCCGCCGGGTGCACTCCTGCACCGGCTGGATGATGGGCTCGGAGCGCCGTATCACCTTCCACGCGGACCAGTTCCTCGACTGCACCGGAGACGGCCTGCTCGGCCACCTCGCCGGCGCCCACTACCGCATAGGCCGCGAGGCGCAGGCCGAGTTCGACGAGCCCTGGGCGCCGGCCGAGGCGGACCGCTCGCTGCTCGGGTCGACGATCCTCTTCCACAGCAGGGACACGGGAGCGCCGGCGAAGTTCGTACCGCCCGCCTACGCCAAGGACCTGTCGACCACACCCATCCTGCGCAACCGCATCCTGCGCACCGGGGACAACGGCTGCGACTACTGGTGGGTCGAGTGGGGCGGCGAACTCGACACCGTCCACGACAACGAACGCATCCGCGACGAGCTCCAGGCCGTGATCATGGGCATCTGGGACCACATCAAGAACTCCGGCCAGTTCCCGGACGCGGCGAACCTCACCCTGGAATGGGTCGGCAGCCTCCCCGGCAAGCGCGAATACCGCCGCTTCCTCGGCGACCACGTCCTCACCCAGCAGGACATCCTCCAGCAGCGCCAGTTCGCCGACGGGGTCGCCTTCGGCGGCTGGTCCGTGGACCTCCACCCCGTACAGGGCATGTACGCCGACGAGCCCGGCGCGCGCCAGCGGTACGCGGACGGCATCTTCCACATCCCGCTGCGCTCCCTGTACTCGGCGAACGTCACCAACCTTCACTTCGCCGGGCGCAACATCTCCGCCACCCACATCGCCTTCGGGGCCACCCGCGTCATGGCCACCTGCGCGACCCTCGGCGAGGCCGCGGGCACCGCTGCGGCGCTGTGCGTCGCCGAGGGCCTCACCCCGCGCGAACTCGCCACCGCACGGCCGGAACTGGTGCGCCGCACCCTGCTGCGCCAGGACGCCTCGGTCATCGGCGCCGCCGACGACGACCCCGGCAACCTGGCGCGCGCGGCCCGCGTCAGCGCCTCCTCCCACCTGGCCCGGCTGGCCGCCGAGCCCACCGAGGCCTCGCCCGGCGCCCCGTACCCCCTCACCCGCGACCTCGCCCTCCTCCTGCCGGTGGACCCCGCACTCGACACGGTCGACCTCCTCGTCCACGGAGCCCCGGACGGCCACGAACGCGAACTCACCGTGGAACTCTGGGACACGGGCAACCCCGAGAACGCGGTCCCCGCCGGTCATCTCCTCACGACCACGGTCACCGTCCCGTCCGGCGGCCCCCACTGGGTCACGGCCCGCCTCGGCCACCGTCCGGACACCCCCCGGAACGCGATCCTCATCGTCCGGGCCTGCGCGGACACGGCCCTGGTCCTGCTCCCCGAACGCACCGACGGCGTCCTCGCGCTGCGCCGGAAGGCCGAGGGAGACGCGGCCGTCGACCACGACATCCCGGAGGAGGAGGGCCAACTGGTCCTGGAATGGCAGGCCCGCGGCCTGCGCCGGCAGACCTTCGCCTTCCGGGCGGCCCCCGCCACCACGGCGTTCCACCCCGAACGGGCCGTGGGCGGATACCAACGTCCCTACGGCGGCCCGAACATGTGGTCCTCCGCGCCGCAGGGCACCGAGGAGTGGCTCCGCCTCGACTGGCACGACGAGCAGGAACTCACCGAGACGCGCCTGGTGTTCGACGACGACGTCGACGAGTACCTCAACAACCTGCACCGTCACCGGACGCCGTACGAGGTCATGCCGGAGCTCGTACGCGACTACCGCGTCCAGAGCCGGGACGCCGAGGGCCGGTGGCACACGCTCCTGACGGTGACGGACAACCGGCGCCGCCACCGTGTGCACGCGCTGGAGACCGCGGACGGCGGCCCCGTACGCACCCGGGCGCTCCGGCTCGTGGTCGACGCGACGCACGGGGCACGGCACGCGCACGTGAGCGCCTTCAAGGCGTACGGCGCGTAACCGCACAGCGGGCGCGCGAAGGGGCCGGTGGAGGCCGATCAGCCTCCACCGGCCCCTTCGCCGTGCGCGTCAGAGCGCGCCGAGTGCCTGACTGATGGCGTCGGCGGCCTCGATGACCTCGCGGACGAGGGCGACACGCTGGCCCTCGGCGCCGGAACGCTCCCCGAGCAGCGAGGCCGGACCCCACAGGGAGATGGCGGCGACCACGTCCCCCGACGCGTCACGGACGGGCGCGGCCAGGGACGCGCGGCCCAGGGCGCGCTCCTCGGCCTCGACGGCGTACCCGGTCCGCCGGACGGTCTCGATCTCGGCGTCGAGGAGGTCGTGACTGGTGGTCGTGTACTCGGTGTGCGCGTCGAGAGGATCGCCCAGCAGCTTGCGACGCTCCCTGGGGGAGAGGCCGGTGAGCAGGCACTTGCCGATGCTCGTGGCGTGCAGCGGGGCGGTGTGTCCCGCCTGCGTGTAGGACTTGGGGGCGCGGGGGCCCTCGAAATTGCCGAGGAACATCAGCTCGCCACCGCGGCGTACGGCCACGTTGGCACCGAGCCCGGTGCTGGTGGCGAGGCCCTGGAGCACCATGCGGGCGGCCCGGTGCACGGGGTGGCGGTTGGTGGCGGTGGCGGCGAGGGGGAGGAGGCCGAGGCTGAGCCGGTAGAGGTTGCTGACCGGATCACGTTCGACCATGTCGAGGCGCTCCAGGGTGGACAGCAGGCGAGAGGTGGTCGACGAGCCCAGGCCGGTCAGCTCGGCGACGTCGGACACACGGAGTTCGGGCCGGCCGGAGTCGAGTGCGCGCAGCACCGAAACCGCTCGTTCGACGCTCTGGTTCGTCCCGGCATCAGTCCCCCGCGTAGCCATGACCCTCCTCATTTTGCAAACGGCTTGCACTATCTGCATCAGCATATCGCGCATGATCGACGGCTGTACGTGGAACCGGCGACCGGGGCGGTTCCGCGACGGCAGGCGGGGGAGGAAGTGGCGGCGCCGCGGAACCGCCAGGTCACAGGGTGGAGATGTCCGGGCCGCCGGACCCGGTGAGCCCGGTGGAGCCCGTAGGCGTGGCGGTGGGTCAGGCGGGGGAGTGCGACTCCTCCGCACGGCCCGCCGTCGACAGGAAGCGCCGCTGGGCCTCCTCCACGGCCGCCGTCTCGGCCGGCTCGCCCGGGTGGTCGAAGTGGCCCGCCCGCAGAACGAGGAGTTCGCGCGGTCCGGCCAGCGCGTTGTGTATCGCGAACTGCCCCGGTGGGGGTACCGACGGATCGAAGAGGGCGGCGGCCACATGGACCGGGATGCGAAGGTGGCGGGCGGCCGTCGCGGCGTCGAAGTACGCGAGGACGTCCAGCACCGAGGGGTCCTCCGCGAGGCGTGTACGGACCGACTCCCCGCTGCCCGTGCACGGCAGTGTCACCCGCAGCGGATGGTTCCCGAAGGTCGGCACCGTCAGGCCGGCGGCATGGAAACGGTCGTCCCAGGGAAGCGCCAACGCCCCGATGCCACCGCCGAAACTGGTGCCCAGGTAGGTCAGCCGGCCGGCAGCCTCGGGCACCAGTTGCCGCAGTGCGGTGGCCCCGCACCAGACGTCCGCCACGCAGCCGCCGATGAGGTACGACTCCCGGGCGCCGATGCCCTGCAGTACGTGCCCGGCCGAATGCGAGGGCACGCCCGGCAGCAGGCTCCGCGTTCCGAGCCCGCGCAGGCAGGGCCAGATGGTCGCGGTCTCCGGTGGGGCCTGCCAGGAATCCGGGGCCTCCCGGCCTCCGTAACCGTGCGTCGACACGCAGCCCTGCGTCACGTGCCCGTCGGCCGGGACGGTCAGCCAGCCCCCGATGCGGACGCCGTCGGCCGACGTGTACGAGACGTCGGCGACCCGCACGCCGTCCACCGTGGTCCAGGGCCCCTCGATCCGGGGCTCCGGGTCGGTGCTCAGCGCACGCGCGTGGCGCTCCCGCCAGAAGTCGGCGAAGTCGTCCGGTCCTTGCGGAGCCCCCACCGCGAGGAGGTGCGGCAGGTCGTAGCCGTGAGTGGGATCGAAGGGGAAGTCATGGTGGAGCGGGCTGAGTTCACTGTCGTCCGACGTGAGCGGATGGGTGGGCACGTTCTCTCCTCGTTCGGTGTGTGCGGTGACCGGCACGCCGTTGTGGAACAGCTCCCGGCGCGGCGCGTCCTGGCCGGTGGACGCTGGGTCCTCGGTACGGGACCGGCCTGCCCGCCGGATGGTCAGGGCGGTTGTTCACGGCCGTCGTTCTGGTGACGACGGCGGCGAGTCGGCCCGGGGCGGCAATTCGGGGTGGCGGCGCTGGGGGAGACCTCACGATGCCCGTCGGCACGATCCCCGTTGCGATGATCATCGCCCGCGCGACCATACGGCGGCCCACCAGCACCCTGCAACAGGTTGTGGCCCGGTTTTCCGGCCGGACTTCTCCCTCCGTGCTCATCGGTGCGGCTCGACGCGACGTCCCGCCTGCCCGCCGTGCACGTGTCGGTGCGGGAGCGTCCTTCGGTGTGCCGCCTCGCGCGATTACCCCATGAACCCGTCGTCCCGCTAGGGCGTAGATCACTGTCCTGGGGCCATTGACGCCTCTGATTCAAACCGGTTTAGTGATGGCCAGTTGATCACCTAAACCGGTTTAGAGGCCGGATGGTCGATCAGAACCACTTCAACCCCCTTTGCCCGCTTGTCGGCAAGGCGGAGAGCGGAAGGCGCGCCATGGCCCGCAGGCCCACCATCGACGACGTCGCACGGCGTGCGGGTGTCTCGCGCAGTTCCGTCTCCTTCGCCCTGAACGACCGGCCCGGGATCGCCGAGGAGACCAAGGCGCGCATCCTCGCCGCCGCGGCCGAACTCGGCTGGACGCCGAGCCGCCCGGCACGGGCCCTCTCGCTGGGCAAGGCCGGAGCCTTCGGGCTCGTTCTCGCCCGGGAGCCCGACCTCATCGGCGCCGACCTGTTCTTCCCCGCGTTCATCGCGGGTGTCGAGGTGGTCCTCGGGGAGCGCGGCGACGGGCTCATGGTGCACCTCACCACCCCCGAGCGGGAGCGGTCCGTGTACGAACGGCTGGCCGCCGACCGCCGGGTGGACGGTGTGCTCCTCACCGACCTGCGCCACGGCGACCCCCGCCCCGGCCTCGTGCACCGGCTCGGACTGCCGGCCGTCGTGGTCGGACAGAGCGAGTGGAGCGACGGCCTGAGCTCGGTGAGCCTCGACGACCGGCCCGCCTACGTGGAAGCCGTGCGACGCCTGGCGGAGCTGGGGCACCGGCGCATCGCGCACGTCGAAGGACCCCAGGAGTTCCGCCACGCGCACCGGCGCAGGGCGGCCTGGCAGGAGACGCTGCACTCCCTCGGCCTGCCCGAAGGGCCCGTGCGGCCCGGCGGCTTCACGGCGGAAGGCGGAGCGAGGGCCACCCGCGAGCTGCTGTCGCTCCCCGAACCGCCCACCGCGATCGTCTACGGGAACGACCTGGCCGCCATGGCCGGGCTCTCCGTGGCCCAGGAGCTGGGCGTTCCGGTACCGGACCGCCTTTCCGTCGTCGGCTACGACGACACCAGCCTCACCCGCTACACCCACCCGCCGCTCTCCTCCGCCCGCGCCGACGCGCGCGGCTGGGGCGAGGCGGCGGCCCGCGCCCTGGACCGGGTGCTGGCCGGCGAGGAGGTGGCGCACGTCGTGCTGCCGCCCGCCGAGTTCGTCCCCCGCGCCTCGATGGGCCCGGCGCCCCGCGCCTGACGGCGGGCCGACGGCCCAGTGGGGCGCGGCAAGGAATGTCCGTCCGGCGACGAGGCCGGGCGTGAACAGTTCGGAGAGTTTGCATGCTGAGGAGAACGGCGTACTCGCTGCTCGTACTCGCCCTCGCGAGTGCAGTGACCGCCTGCGGCCGGTCGGCCCCGGACGGGGTGACCGCGGCGAACGCGCGCGGCCCCATCACGGTCTGGCTGTCCAACAACGCCCAGGAAGTGGCCTGGGGCGAGAGCATGGTCGCCGCCTGGAACAAGAGCCACCCGGACCAGCACGTCACCGCCCAGCAGATCCCGGCGGGCAAGACGTCCGAGGAGGCGATCAGCGCCTCGATCATCGCGGGCACCAGTGCCTGCCTGGTCTTCAACACCGCGCCGGCGTCGGTGCCGACCTTCGAGAAGCAGAACGGCCTCGTACCGCTCAGCGACTTCCCGGACGGCGACGCCTACATCCAGCGGCGCGGCGGCGCACTCACCGACCAGTACAAGTCGCAGGACGGCAAGTTCTACCAACTGCCGTGGAAGAGCAACCCGATCATGATCCTCTACAACAAGAAGATCTTCGCGAAGGCCGGCCTGGACCCGGAACACCCCCGACTGGCCACCTACAGCCAGTTCCTGAAGACCAGCCGCACCCTCGTGCACAGCGGCGCGGCCAAGGCCGCGATCTGGCCCGCGCCCAGCAGCGAGTTCTTCCAGTCCTGGAACGACTTCTACCCCGCCTTCGCCGCGCAGAGCGGCGGCAAACAGCTGATCGAGGACGGCAAGCCGCAGTTCGACTCACCGGCCGGCCGTCAGGCCGCGGCCTTCTGGCGCACGATGTACGCCGAGAAGCTGGCGCCCCAGGAGGCATACCCCGGTGACGCCGTGAACGACGGGAAGGCCGCCATGGCCACCGTCGGGCCCTGGGCGGTGGCCGCGTACAAGGACAACGTGGACCTCGGCGTCGTCCCCGTACCGACCGCCGCGGGGACGTCGCCCGACGACACGTACTCCTTCAGCGACGAGAAGTCCGCCGCCATGTTCAGCGCCTGCCGCAACCGGGCCACCGCCTGGGACCTGCTGAAGTTCGCCACCTCCGCCCAGCAGGACGGAAAGTTCCTCGACGCGACCGGACAGATGCCGATGCGCGAGGACCTGACCTCCCGCTACCCGGACTTCTTCGCGAAGAAGCCCGTGTACACGGCGTTCGCACGGCAGGCCCAGCACGTCGTCGAGGTCCCCAACGTGCCGGGCTCCGTCGACATCTGGCAGGCGTTCCGCGACGAGTGGACGAAGTCCGTCGTCTTCGGTGACGAATCCACCGGAACCGGACTGCGCAAGGCCTCGGACAAGATATCCAAGCTGCTCGACGAGTACGGAGACCCGTCATGACGAAGCTCCGTCCCACAGCCACGGCCACAGCCACAGCCACAGCCACGGCCACGGCCGGCGCCTCCGGCAAGGCGGCCGGAGTCCGCCACCGGCGGGCGCGCTCCAGGACCGGCGCCCTCTTCGTGACGCCGTACGTCCTCTTCCTGGTGCTCGTCTTCGCGGTCCCGATGGTCTACACCCTGTGGATCTCCGTCCACCGCTTCTACTTCACCGCCCCCGGAACACACGTCGACTCACCGTGGGTCGGGCTCTCCAACTACCGGGACGTCTTCACCGACCCGGTCGTGGGCCGCGCCTTCCTCAACATCGCCGTCTTCCTCGTGATCAACGTGCCGCTCACGGTGATCCTGTCGCTCGTCCTGGCCTCCGCGCTCAACGCGAAGATCCGCTTCCGCGCCTTCTTCCGCGCCGCCTACTACCTGCCGTACATCACGGCGAGCGTCGCGCTGGTCGCCGTATGGCAGTTCCTGTTCGGCTCGGACGGCTTCGTCAACCACATCCTCGGCTCGCACGCGCCGGACCCCTCGTGGCTGGTCAACTCGCACCTCGCGATGCCGATGATCGCCTTCTTCGTCACCTGGAAGCAGCTCGGCTTCTTCGTGATGCTCTACCTCGCCGCACTCCAGAACGTCGGCAAGGAGCTGTACGAGGCGTCCTCCGTCGACGGAGCGGGCCGGGTGCGGCAGTTCTTCGCGGTGACCGTGCCCGGAGTACGGCCCGCCACGACCCTCGTGCTGATCTACGCGATCATCACCGGCGCCAACCTGTTCAGCGAGCCCTACCTGCTGACCGGCGGCGGCGGCCCCGACCACGCCTCCACCTCGCCCGTCCTGCTCATGTACCAGAAGGGCATCGAACAGGGGCACCCCGACTTCGCCGCCGCGCTGGGCGTGGTCCTGGTCGCCTTCGTCCTCGTCATCTCGCTGGTCGCGCGCAAACTCTCCGAGAGGGGCAACTGACATGAGCGCCTCCCACCCCGCCACCGCCCGGGTCACCCCGGGGACGGACCGGCCCTCCTCGGACCTGCCGCACCACACCGGACAGACCGGCAGGCACCGCCCCTGGGGAACGGCCGCCAAGTACACCGTTCTCTCGCTCGGTGCGGTCGCCTTCCTCTTCCCCTTCTACTACATGGTCGTCGGCTCCCTGCGGAAGACGACCACCGGTGACCTGTCCTCCGCCGCTCCCACCGGGCTCACCGGCAGCAGCTACACGGCGGTCGACGGAGCCATCTCGCTGGGCCGTTCCCTGCTCAACTCCGGGATCATGACGATCGGCGTCCTGCTCTGCACCCTCGTCTTCGGGGTGCTCGCCGGCTACGCACTGGCCCAGCTGCACTTCCGCGGCCGGGGCACGGTCTTCGCCTCGCTGCTGCTCGTGCAGATGGTCCCGTTCCAGCTCCTCACGCTGCCGCTCTACGTCCTCGTGGTCCGCGACTACGGGCTGGGCGACAACTACCTCGGGATGATCCTCCCGTTCGCGATCAACTCGACGGCCGTCTTCCTCTTCCGCCAGTTCTTCCTCCAGCTGCCGCAGTCCCTCTTCGAGGCCGCCCGCCTCGACGGCGCGGGAGAACTGCGCATCCTGTGGAGGATCGCCCTGCCGATGGCGCGGCCCGCCGTGCTGTCGGCGATGCTGCTGACCTTCATCGGGCCGTGGAACGAGTTCCTCTGGCCGTTCCTGGTCACCAAGAACGCCGACATGCAACCCCTGGCGGTCTCCCTCGCCAGCTTCCTGTCCAACCTCCAGGGCACGGTCGCCAACCCGACCGGTGCCCTGCTGGCCGGCGCCTGTGTGCTGGCCGCCCCCGCAGTGGCCCTGTTCCTCCTGTTCCAGCGCCACTTCACCTCGACCGACATCGACTCCGGAGTAAAGGGCTGATCCCCGCATGAGCACCAGCAGCACCACCTCGACCATCCCCTACCGCCTCGTACGCAAGGGCCTGGTCATGTCCCCGCTGCCCGGCGAGGCCAACGAAGCGGAGGGCGTCCTCAACCCGGCGTCGGGACGCACCCCCGACGGCCGCCTGCACCTGCTGCCCCGCCTGGTCGCCGAGGGCAACGTCTCCCGCGTCGGCCTCGCCGAGGTCACCTTCACCGACGGCGTCCCCAGCGGCGTCGAGCGGCGCGGGGTCGTCCTCGCGCCCGACGAGGGCTGGGAGCGCGGCACCAACAACGCCGGCGTCGAGGACCCGCGCGTCACCTGGGTCCCCTCGCTCGGCAAGCACGTCATGTCGTACGTCGCCTACGGCCCCCTCGGCCCCAAGCCGGCCCTCGCCGTGTCCGAGGACCTGACCGAGTGGACCCGCCTCGGCCCGATCCAGTTCGCCTACCAGCCGGACCTCGACACCGACCTCAACCTCTTCCCGAACAAGGACGTCGTCCACTTCCCGGAGCCCGTACCCGGCCCCGACGGCGAGCCCGCCTACGCGATGCTGCACCGCCCGATGTGGGACCTCGGCTGGTTCCGCCCCGGCGAGGGCGTGCACCTGCCGGCCGGGATCACCGACGAACGGCCCGGCATCTGGATCTCCTACGTGCCCGTCGCCGAGGTCGAGGCCGACATCCGCGCCCTGACCCGCCCGCGCGACCACCGGCTCGTCGCCCTCTCCGCATACCCCTGGGAGGACCTGAAGATCGGCGGCGGCCCCGCCCCGATCCGCGTGCCCGAGGGCTGGCTCCTCATCCACCACGGCGTCTCCGGCCACATCGAGGACCCCTTCGCCCAGAACCAGAAGGTCTCCTACGCGGCCGGCGCGATGATCCTCGACCCCGCCGACCCCGCCAAGGTCCTCGCCCGCTCCGACGAGCCGCTGATGGCGCCCGAGACCGAGGAGGAGCGCTCCGGAACCGTCCCGAACGTCGTCTTCCCGACCGCGATCGAGGAGATCGACGGCGAGCTGTACGTCTTCTACGGCATGGCCGACGCCCACATCGGCGTCGCCCTCCTGGAGCGCACCGCATGACCTCCGCGCCGGCCCCCCTCGGCCTCGGACTGGTCGGCTGCGGCGGCTTCGGGACGTACGTCCTGGACGCCGTGGCCGGCCTGCCCGGGCTGCGCCCGACCGCTGTCGCCGACCCCGACCCCGTACGGGCGAGGGCGCTCGGCGAGCGGCACGGCGTCCCCGCGTTCGGCTCCCTGGAGGAGCTGCTGGAGCGCGCGGACGTGGCGGCCGTCGCCATCGCCACCCCGCCGGCCGCGCACGCCGCGATGGCCACCGCCGCGCTGCGCGCCGGCCGGCACGTGTTCTGCGAGAAACCGCTCGCCACCACGGCGCGGGACGCCCGCGCCGTGGCCCGCGAGGCCGAACGCGCCGGACGGGCCCTGGTCGTCGACCACGTCCTGCGCTACAACCCGCTGCTGCGCGCCCTGGAACGGCTCATGGCCGAGGGGCTGCTCGCCGCCCCGCGCCGGTTCATGTTCGAGAACGACGCCTCCGACCAGGACCTCGGCCCCGGCCACTGGTTCTGGGACCGGGAGCACAGCGGCGGCATCTTCGTCGAGCACGGCGTCCACTTCTTCGACGCGGCGCGCGCCCTGCTGGGCTCCGACCCGGTCAGCGTGCGCGCGACCGCCGTACGACGGCCCGGCGGACCCGTCGACATGGTCAGCGCCGACGTTCTCCACCCCGGCGGCGTCCTCGCCTCCCACCTGCACTCCTTCACCCACGCGCACCGCTGCGAACGCCAGACGATGCGCCTGGACCACGGATTCGCCGAGACCAGGGTCGAGGGCTGGATCCCGGTCCGCGCCGAGATCTCGGCCTGGACCGACGAGGCGGGCGTCCGGGCCTGGGAGGAACTGCCGGACCGGGCCGCCGCCCTGCTGCACGTGGACGGCTTCCGCCCCCACGGAAGCGAACGCGTCACCGTCACCGTCGAACGTGACGCCGGGAACTCCGCCCCCGCGAGCGGACGTGGAGAGGTCCGCACCGTGCCGCACCACGTCCGCGCCGTCCTCGACCTCGGCGGCGAAGCCCGTAAACCGCACGCCTACCGTGAGAGCGTCCGCGCCGCCGTCGCCGACCTGGTCCGCGTCGCACGCGACGGCGGCACCCCGGTAGCCGACGCGCTCGCCGGGCTCACCGCCGTCGCCGTCGCCGAGGCGGCGACCCTCGCCGCCGACACCGGCACCGAACAGCCCGTACCCGCCCCCGGCATCGCGCCGCACCCCACCGCACCACCGCACCTCCAGGAGTCCTCATGAGCTGGTGGCAGGACACCGTCTGCTACGAGTTGTACCCGCGCGCCTTCGCCGACTCCGACGGCGACGGCATCGGCGACCTCGCCGGAGCCACGGCCCGGCTCGACCACATCGCGGAGCTCGGCGCCGACGCCGTCTGGATCACGCCGTTCTACCCCTCGCCGCTCGCCGACGGCGGATACGACATCGCCGACCACACCGGCGTCGCCGCCGACCTCGGCAGCCCGGAGGACTTCGACGGACTCACCGCCCGCGCCCACCACCTGGGCCTGAAGCTCATCGTCGACCTCGTGCCCAACCACACCTCCGACCGGCACCCCTGGTTCCAGGAGGCGCTGGCGGCAGGACCCGGCTCCGCCGCGCGCGACCGCTACCTCTTCCGCCCGGGCCGCGGTGCGGCCGGCGAACTCCCGCCCAACGACTGGCAGTCGGCCTTCGGCGGCCCCGCCTGGACGCGCGTACCGGACGGCCAGTGGTACTGCCACCTCCACGCACCCGAGCAGCCCGACCTCAACTGGCGTTCTCCCGAGGTGCGTCACGCCTTCACCGGCATCCTGACGTACTGGCTGGACCGGGGCGTGGACGGCTTCCGCGTCGACGTCGCCCACGCCCTGTTCAAGGCCGAGGGCTTTCCCGACGCCGGACCCGGACAGCACCAGGACCCGCTGCGCAACCACCTCATGCCCTACTACGACCAGGAGGAACTGCACCCGCTCTACCGCGAGTGGCGCACCCTCCTCGACACCCACCCGGCACCGCCCGGCGCCGTACCCCCGCACGAGCGGGTCATGGTCGCCGAGTCCGCCGTCTTCGACCCGGCCAGGCTCGCCCGCTACACCCGGCCCGACGAGATGCACCAGGCCTTCAACTTCGCCTTCCTGGAAGCCGCCTGGGAACCGGGCGAGCTGCGCCGCGTCATCGACGCCTCGTTCCGTGCCCCCGGCGACGGGGCCGTCACCTGGCTGCTCTCCAGCCACGACGCGGTCCGCCCGGTCACCCGCCTCGGCTCCGCCGGCCGCGCGAGGGCCGCCGCCCTGCTCATGCTCGCCCTGCCCGGCTCCGCCTACCTCTACCAGGGCGAGGAACTCGGCCTGCCGCAGGCCCACATCCCCGACGACCGCATCCTCGACCCGCTGTGGGAGCGCTCCGGCCACACCGACCGGGGCCGCGACGGCTCCCGCGTCCCGCTGCCGTGGTCCGGCGACCGCGCCCCGTACGGCTTCACCACCGCGGACCCCGACCGCACATGGCTGCCGCAGCCGGACGACTGGGGACCCCACACCGTCACCGCCCAGGAACACGACCCCGATTCCACGCTCACCCTGTACCGCAGGGCCCTGCGCCTGCGCCGCGCCCACCCCGCGTCCGACCCGACGGCCCCGCCGCACTGGTACTCGGCGCCCCCCGACCCGTACCTCGCCTTCCGCCGCTCCGGCCTGACCTGCGTCGTCAACCTCGCGGACCGGCCCCTGACCTGGACCACCCTCGGCGTGACCGGCCACCCGGTCCTGGCCAGCGGACCGCTCGACGGCGACGCGATCCCGCCCGACACGGCCCTGTGGCTCCTCGACACCCCCGATCCGCAGTCCCCCGAAGGAGACGGCCATGGCCGCGCCCACTGAACCCGCTCCCCGCACCGACCTCTCCGGACTCGTCAAGGCGTACGACGTGCGCGGCGTCGTACCCGACCAGTGGGACGAAACCACTGCCGAGCTCTTCGGTGCCGCGTTCGTCCAGGTCACCGGGGCGGGCGCCCTCGTGACCGGCCACGACATGCGCGCCACCTCGCCGGGCCTCGCGCGCGCCTTCGCACGCGGAGCCACGGCCCAGGGTGCCGACGTCACCGAGACCGGCCTCTGCTCGACCGACCAGCTGTACTACGCCTCCGGGGCGTTCGGTCTGCCCGGTGCCATGTTCACGGCCTCCCACAACCCGGCGCGGTACAACGGCATCAAGATGTGCCGGGCCGGTGCCGCGCCGGTCGGCCAGGACAGCGGCCTCGCCGAGATCCGCGCCCTGGTGGAGCGGTGGACCGACAACGGCGCGCCCGCGCCTTCGCCCGCCGGACCCGGCACCCTCACGCACCACGACACCCTGCGCGAGTACGCCGCCCACCTGCTCGGCCTCGTGGACCTCACCGCGATCCGGCCGCTCAAGGTGGTGGTGGACGCGGGCAACGGCATGGGCGGCCACACCGTGCCGACCGTCCTCGCGGGCCTGCCGCTCGACGTCGTACCGATGTACTTCGAGCTCGACGGCACCTTCCCGAACCACGAGGCGAACCCCCTCGACCCGGCCAACATCGTCGACCTCCAGGCCCGCGTGGTCGCCGAGGGCGCCGACCTCGGGCTCGCCTTCGACGGGGACGCGGACCGCTGCTTCGTCGTGGACGAACGAGGAGAGCCGGTCTCGCCGTCCGCCATCACCGCGCTCGTGGCCTCCCGCGAACTCGCCCGCAGGCCCGGCGCGACCGTGCTGCACAACCTGATCACCTCGTGGTCCGTCCCCGAGGTCATCCGCGAGCACGGCGGCACCCCCGTCCGCACCCGCGTCGGCCACTCCTTCATCAAGGCCGAAATGGCCCGCACCGGAGCCGTCTTCGGCGGCGAGCACTCCGCGCACTACTACTTCGCCGACTTCTGGAACGCGGACACCGGCATGCTCGCCGCCCTCCACGTACTCGCCGCCCTCGGCGGACAGGACGGCACGCTGTCCGCCCTCACCCGCACCTTCGAGCGGTACGCCGCCTCCGGCGAGATCAACTCCACCGTCTCCGACCAGTCGGAGCGCCTCGCCGCCGTCCGCACCGCCTGGCGCGACCGCGACGGGGTCACCCTCGACGAACTCGACGGCCTCACCGTGAGCGGCCCGGACTGGTGGTTCAACCTCCGCCCCTCCAACACCGAACCCCTCCTCCGCCTCAACGCCGAGGCCCGCGACCCGCACACCATGCGGACCCTGCGCGACGAGGTGCTGGCCCTCGTCCGTCGCTGAGGTGGGCGGAACTTCCCTTCCCACCCACGCCACCTGATGAGCGAGGCCCCCGGGGCGCTGTCAGAGAACCTCTGCGCTCCCACGGGGGCCGGTGGCTGCGATGTGATCTTGCTCGACGAAGCGTCGTACCTGTTCCTCGACAGGCTCCTGCGCGGATACTGCTTCGCGGCAGCGACCGGCCATGAGCCACGGCGGTACGTTCCCCGAAGTCCCAACCGGCATCGTGTGGAGAGCGACATCTACACTTCTGCGTGAGGGAGATGGGACGGAGAGCATGCGCGTCGAAGCTCGGCAAAGAGACTGCAAAGCCCTCGAGTATGGGCAGGTCGCGAAGGGTCCTCTCCGCGCGAGCGGAGGTGAACCGACCTTGCGGGGCTTCTTCCACCGGAGTGGTTCGTCCTCTCCGCGCGAGCGGAGGTGAACCGGATCAACCAGCCCCTTCAAGGCCGACGCGTGCGTCCTCTCCGCGCGAGCGGAGGTGAACCGTCGCGGCCGAGGCAGATCAGATCGGCGAGGGGGTCCTCTCCGCGCGAGCGGAGGTGAACCGGTCCTGGCTGCGGTCGGCATGTGGCTGTGGAAGTCCTCTCCGCGCGAGCGGAGGTGAACCGGCCGCCGCCCAGACCGCGCAGGGGCCCCAGCTGTCCTCTCCGCGCGAGCGGAGGTGAACCGCACCTCGCGCACCTGGTCGATGATGCGCATCTGTCCTCTCCGCGCGAGCGGAGGTGAACCCACGGTTTCGAGTTCCGGGGTGAGTCCCAGACGGTCCTCTCCGCGCGAGCGGAGGTGAACCAGCGGGCGCGCGACCGGTTCGGCGAAATCTCCGGGGTCCTCTCCGCGCGAGCGGAGGTGAACCGTTGTGGCGACGCCTGCGCCATGACGCCGAGTAGTCCTCTCCGCGCGAGCGGAGGTGAACCGTCCCGGGGCCTTTGCTGTAGCACCTGGTGGCGGTCCTCTCCGCGCGAGCGGAGGTGAACCGCACTACGCCAAGAGCACGTGGCCGATCCTCCCGTCCTCTCCGCGCGAGCGGAGGTGAACCGTCCCACGGCCGCATGGTCGTCCGCGCCGAGGAGTCCTCTCCGCGCGAGCGGAGGTGAACCGCCCGACACATCCCCGGAGGACTCCCACGATGAGTCCTCTCTGCGCGAGCGGAGGTGAACCGTCGGCGACCTGGACCAGCGCGGCCGTCGTCAGGTCCTCTCCGCGCGAGCGGAGGTGAACCGCACTACGCCCACGCACGCCACCCGGTCTCGCGGTCCTCTCCGCGCGAGCGGAGGTGAACCGACCACGATGCAGGTTTCCGCCGGATTCAACACGTCCTCTCCGCGCGAGCGGAGGTGAACCCGTGGCCTGGCGGGCGCTCGGCAACACCGACTACGTCCTCTCCGCGCGAGCGGAGGTGAACCCGTGGCCTGGCGGGCGCTCGGCAACACCGACTACGTCCTCTCCGCGCGAGCGGAGGTGAACCGACGTCCTGGTCGAGAACACCACGACGCTGGCGTCCTCTCCGCGCGAGCGGAGGTGAACCGCTGGTGTAGGGCTGCTTCTCCGCCTCCCACCCGTCCTCTCCGCGCGAGCGGAGGTGAACCGTGCGTCAGCGAGTCGATGATGACGACGTCGATGTCCTCTCCGCGCGAGCGGAGGTGAACCGCCGTCCGGCCGGTACTTCCGGGCCGTGCGCCGGTCCTCTCCGCGCGAGCGGAGGTGAACCGTCCCACGGCCGCATGGTCGTCCGCGCCGAGGAGTCCTCTCCGCGCGAGCGGAGGTGAACCGTCCTGGAACGCCTTCGGGTCGCTGAGCCACACGGTCCTCTCCGCGCGAGCGGAGGTGAACCGAAAACCAGGTCTCCGAGCAGCCAGTAGTAGCCGTCCTCTCCGCGCGAGCGGAGGTGAACCGGGCGAGATGGTGGACCTCACGCTGACGGACACGTCCTCTCCGCGCGAGCGGAGGTGAACCGGCCGATAACCCACGCGGAGATCCGTTCTCCGGGTCCTCTCCGCGCGAGCGGAGGTGAACCGTACCCGGTCGTACTCGCGGGAGAGTTCCGACGGTCCTCTCCGCGCGAGCGGAGGTGAACCGCCTCCCCGCACCGGCCACCGGCCCCCGCCACGGTCCTCTCCGCGCGAGCGGAGGTGAACCGCGAACATGTGAGTCCTTCGAGGTCATGGGGCGGTCCTCTCCGCGCGAGCGGAGGTGAACCGCGAACATGTGAGTCCTTCGAGGTCATGGGGCGGTCCTCTCCGCGCGAGCGGAGGTGAACCGCGGGCTCAGGCGGCGGCCACGTAGTCACCGGAGTCCTCTCCGCGCGAGCGGAGGTGAACCAGTGCGCTCCCGTACAACTCGCGCGCGAGCCACCGCTGCCCCAACGCGCCCGTCCCGTCCCAGGAGCGATTCCGAGGGAGCGGCGTGCCTGGCCGACCACAGCCCGGGAGCAGCGGATCGGCCAGGCGGCCGTTTCAGTGGGCGGGGGTCTCCTCGGGACGGGCGTGGCGGGGGAGCAGGAAGGCGAGGAGGAAGGTGAGGACGAGCATGCCGTCCACAATCCACAGCACGGTCTTCATCGCCGAGCCGAAGCCTCTGCGGAAAGCGGAGGACGCGGTGTCCTGGAGCACGGCGGGCACCTTGGTGGCGGCTTCGGGTGAGGTGGCGGCGGAGCGGGCGTCCTTCTCCAGGCGGGTGCAGGAGGAGGGGGTCGCGGCGGGGTCCTTGGCGACGGCGCGGTCCGCAGCGCAGCGGCGCAGGTCCGCGACGACACGGTCCTGGGCCGCGGGCGTGACGTGGACGGCGCTGAGCCGGTCGCGCAGACCGTCCGCGTGGTGGTCGACGGAACTGGCGATCGAGCCGCCCAGCAGGCCGAAGAACGCCGTGCCGAGGATGGCCACCCCGAAGGCGCCGCCGAGCTGCTGGACGGCGGTCATCGTGCCGGACGCCGAGCCCGTCTCGTGCTGCTCGACGCTGGCGAGCACCATGTCGAAGAACGGCGCCATCAGCAGGCCCATGCCGGTGCCGGTCACGAGCAGGGCGGGCAGGAGCTGCCACGGGCCGACGCCGCCGCCCGCCGTGTCGAGCGTCAGCCAGACACCGAACACGCCGAGTCCCATGACCAGCGCGCCCGCCTGCAACACGGTCCGGCCGAACCGTGCCACGGCCTGGGCCAGTCCGAAGCCGACGATCATGCCGCCGGACCAGGGCACCATCACCAGGCCCGCCTTGAGCGGCGAGTAGCCCAGTCCGATCTGGGTGTAGAGATTGAAGACGAGCATGAAGCCCTGCATGGCCGAGAAGAAGACCAGCCCGAGGGTCATGCCTCCGCTGAACCCGCGCTTGCGGAAAAGGCTCGGGACGACCAGGGGGTCCAGCCCCGCCCTGCTGCGGCGCGACTCGTACACGGCGAAGGCGACGAAGACGGCGACCGAGGCGGCCAGCATCGCGAACGTCCAGGCGGGCCAGTCGTACTCGCGGCCCTGCACCAGCGGGAAGATGACGAGCAGGGCCGCGAGCGAGACCAGGAGCATGCCGGGGATGTCCAGGCGAGGCTTGTCGCCGGCCTGGGTCCTGGGCAGGTAGCGCAGAGCGCCGAGGAAGGCCGCGGCGCCGAGCGGCAGGTTGATCAGAAAGATCATCCGCCATCCGGTGCCGAAGTAGTCGGCGTCCACGAGCCAGCCCGCGAGGATCGGCCCGCACACCGCGGACAGCCCCATGACCGGGCCGAAGAGGCCGAAGGCCTTCTGCGACTCCTTCGGCGGGAACATCTCCTTGATCATGCCGAGGCCCTGAGGCAGCATCACGGCGCCGAACAGTCCCTGGACGACGCGAGCCGTGATCAGCATGCCGGGCGAGGTGGCTATCGCGCACAGCAGCGAACCCGCGGTGAAGCCGGCGGCGCCCACCAGGAACATCCGGCGGCGGCCGTGTATGTCTCCGAGCCGACCACCGGTGACCAGTCCGACGGCCATCGAGAGGGTGTACGCGGCGGCGAGCCACTGCAGCGTGGATGCGCCACCGCCCAGGTCGGCCCGCATGGAGGGACCGGCGATGTTGGTGACTACGGCGTCCAGGAGATCCATCACCTCGGCGGCGAGGATCACGAAGAGCGCGACCCAGCGCCACCGGTAGGGCGCCGGGGAGTCGGTGGGCGTCGGGGATGACGCAACACCGGTGGTGGACATCGGATCTCCTCGTGGAAGGGCAGCGCCGCTCACGTTCGGACGGGGCGCCTGATGGTCGGACTGATGGCATGCCGCAGCGGAGAACACCGCTCGTGGGAGAACGGTGTTCAGTCAGAGAACGGCGTTCATCAAGATATAGCGCAATGGTCCGGCCGGGACAAGATATATCGCGTCCTGCGGGATTGGGTGGTGGGGGTGTGAGCGAGGATGTGTGCCGCCCGGCGGCAGCGTGACAGGACCCCGACGCCACCCGGGCAGTGCTGGGTCACGGGGCTCGACGGCATGACAGCCGGTCCTGGCTGCGCGGCAGGGCGCCCGACGGCGCGGCGCCCGACGGCGCGGCACCCGGTCATCGCGCTGTGTGACAGGGCGCGAGGGGCTCGACGGCATCCGGTCATGGCCGCGCGCGACAAGGCCCGATGTCACCCGCTCACGGCCGGGCGAGCCCGGTGGTCCCGTCGGCGCGTCGGCGTTCCGCCCTCTCCGGCACGTGGACCCGGCGCGGCCTCGGCGAGGGCGTCGTACCGTCCGGCCCGACCGTCGTGCGTCGGGCGACCGGGCGGGTCCCACCCGCGGGTACCCCCGTTCCGTCGCTCCCGATGCCTAGGCTGTGTCCATGACCGACCCGGCCACCGGTACCCCCGCGCCTCCTCCGCCCTCTCCCTGGGCGCGCGCGCGTCCCGCGCGCGCCCAAGGAACCCCCGCGCGCCTGCCGCTTTCGCGCGACCGGGTCGTCGACGCCGCTTTCACCGTGCTCGACCGTGCGGGACTCGACGGCCTGTCGATGCGCCAGGTCGCGGCCGAACTGGGGGTCTCGGCCTCGGCCCTCTATGCCCACGTCAGCTCCAAGGACGACCTCCTGGAGCTGATGTACACCCGCCTCTTCGATGGTTTCTCGATTCCCCGGCCCGATCCCGCCCGGTGGCGGGAGCAGGTACGCGACTACGCCCGCTCCGCACGGCAACGCCTCCTGGCCCACCGGGACATGGCCAGGATTTCGATGGCCCACGCCCCCTTCACCGCCGAACTGCTGCCGCACGTCGAAGCCGTGGTGGCCGTCTTCCGCGTCGCGGGCCTGCCCGACCGCATCGCGGCCAGGGCGGGCGACATCATCTCCACCTACATCGACGGCTTCGTCCTTGAGGAAGGAATGTGGCGGGACCGGGGCGCGGGCCACGAAGGTGACGACCCCTCCCCGGAACCGTCCGACCGGCGCGAGATGGCGGGGGAGATGCAGACCTACCTCGCTTCCCTGCCGGCGGCTGACTTCCCTCATCTGCGGGCCCTGTCCGGGCTGCTGGTGACGGACTCCTCAGAGGAGAGGTTCGACGTCGGCCTGGAGATCATCCTGAGGGGCCTCGCGAGCTACCTGCCGGACCCGAAACGGCGTCAGGGCTCTCACGGGTAGTGCCGCGGGTGGTGGTGCTGCCCGCACGCCGGGGCCGGGCCGCCCCAGGGCCACAGGCGTTTCGGGCCGCCCGGGGTCGTATGCGTCTCGGGGTCGGGGGCGGGGCGTGCGCGACGGGCGTGGGCGGTCGTGCACGCAGGAGTGCGGGGGAGTGGCCCGACCGGATCCGGCCCACCCGTTCACCGGGAAGCGGCCGGGCTGCCCGCCGTGTCCGCGCGGAGCCCGTCGCCCTTCCGCTCCCGAGGCTCCGCCGACTCGGTGGCCCCGCCACACGCCCCACCCACGTATCGTCTACAGTGCAGTAGACCAACGGTGTCGATTGCTGCCCCGGGGCCGGTCGGTGCGAGCCGGGAGGGCCCGCCCGTGACGGTTCGAGGGGTGCCGACTCCGGTACGAGGCATGCCCTGTTGGAATTCCGCGGGCCTTATATCACATGATGCTTTGCCCTTCCTTGACTCCGCCTGGGGCGAAGCGTGGTAAATCGCGCGTTCGTTGACGAGTCGAGAGCTCCAATGAGGCGCATGTCACAGCAGATTGGGCCGATCGGGGTCGGCTCCGGGGGCTAAGTTAGGTCAGCCTCACCTCACGGGATCACCGATCGGATCCGGGACGCGGGCACCGAACGACCCTTCCCCGAACCCAGGAGACCCGACATGCGTACCGCCCGCCTTTCCGCCATGACCGTGACCGCCGCCGTGGTCGGCCTGGCCGCCCTCACCGGCTGCACGGAGAAGAGTGACGCCAAGGCCGACGGCGGGCAGACCGTCAAGGTGACCGCGAGCGACAGCGCTTGCGAGACCTCCTCGACATCCGTGGCGGCGGGCAAGGTGGTGCTGGACATCAAGAGCACCGGCTCCAAGGTCACCGAGGTGGAGATCCTCTACCCCGACGGGCGGATCGCGGCGGAGCGGGAGAACATCGGGCCCAGCACCTCCCACAAGGTCACCGGTGAACTCAAGGCCGGCTCCTACGAAGTGGCCTGTGTCCCCGGCATGACCGGCAAGGGCTTCCGGCAGCCGCTCAAGGTCACCGGCGCCTCCACGGCGAAGCGCGACCCCGAGGCGGACAAGGCCGTCGCCGCCTACCGTGCCTACGCCCAGGAGCAGGCCGACGAGACCCTCCCGAAGGTGAAGGTCTTCACCGACGCCGTGCAGGCCGGCGACCTGGAAGCGGCGAAGAAGGCGTACGCGCCGTCCCGCCTCGGCTGGGAGCGCACCGAGCCGGTGGCCGAGTCGTTCGGGGACATCGACCCGCTGGTCGACACCCGTGCCGACGGGCTGGAGGAGGGGCAGAAGTGGACCGGCTGGCACAAGCTGGAGAAGTCCCTCTGGGAGGACAAGAAGATCACCGACGAGGACAAGAAGCTGGCCGCCCAGCTCCTGAGCGATCTCACCGACTGGCGCAACCGCGTCGGCAACGCCGAGATCACGCCCGCCTCGATGGCCAACGGCGCCAACGACCTGCTCACCGAGGTCGCCACCGGCAAGGTGACCGGCGAGGAGGACCGCTACTCGCACACGGACCTCGTCGACTTCAAGGGCAACATCGAAGGCGCCGAGAAGGCGTACGACCTCCTCAAGTCCACCGCGGCCAAGAACGACCAGGCCCTCACGGCCGAGCTGGACACCCAGTTCGCGAGTGTGGACAAGCTCCTCGACCAGTACCGCCCGGACTCCTCGTCGTACGAGTTCGTCTCGTACGACAAGGTCTCCACCGCCGACCGCAAGAAGCTCTCGGACGCCGTGAACGCCCTGGCCGAGCCCGTTTCCAAGCTCGCCGCGGCCGTCGTCGAGTAAGGGCCGTCACCCGCACCACCTCACTCCGGGCGCCGGTCGCCCACGGAGCGTGAACCGAAGCGACACGGGCCCCCGGGTCCCGCGAAAGGGTTGGGCATGACCGAGGACGAGAGCACGTCCGTCTCTCACTCCCGGCGGGCGCTGCTCGGCTGGGGCGGCGCCGGCCTGGTCGTCGGCGCCGCCGCGGCGGGCGGTGCGGCGGCGCTGGCCGCTTCCCGGCCGGCGGACGACGCCGGGAGCGACGCCGTGCCGTTCCACGGGGCGCATCAGGCCGGGATCGCGACGCCGGTCCAAGGCAGGCTCCACTTCGCCGCGTTCGACGTGACCACCGAGGACCGCGCCGCCTTCGTCCAGCTCCTCAAGGACTGGACGCTGGCGGCGGCCCGGATGACGCAGGGCCGGACCGTCGGCGAGGGCGCGTACGGCGGCATACCGGAGGCGCCCCCGGACGACACCGGCGAGGCGCTCGGGCTGGAACCGTCCCAGCTCACCCTCACCATCGGGTTCGGCGCTTCCCTGTTCGCCAAGTTCGATCTGGGCCGTCAGCGGCCCGACGCGCTGGCGGACCTGCCCAAGTTCGTCGGGGACCAGCTGGACCCCGCGCGCAGCGGCGGCGACCTGTGCGTGCAGGCGTGCGCCGACGATCCGCAGGTGGCCGTGCACGCGATCCGCAACCTGGCCAGGATCGGCTTCGGCAAGGTCGCGATCCGCTGGTCCCAACTCGGTTTCGGGAAGACCTCGTCGACCACGCCGGACGCGCAGACTCCGCGGAACCTCTTCGGGTTCAAGGACGGCACGAACAACATCCCCGGTACGGACACCGGGGCGCTGGACGAGCACGTCTGGGCGAGCGGGAAGGACGGCGCCCCCTGGATGGCGGGCGGCTCCTATCTCGTGGCCCGGCGCATCCGGATGAACATCGAGACCTGGGACCGTACCCCGCTCGGCGAGCAGGAGGACGTCTTCGGCCGCGACAAGAAGGTGGGCGCCCCCGCGGGCAAGGCCACCGAGCGGGCGACCCCGTTCCTCAAGGGCATGAAGCCCACCGCGCACGTCCGCCTCGCCCACCCCGACAGCAACGGCGGCATCCGCATCCTGCGCCGGGGCTACTCCTTCACCGACGGTACGGACGGCCTCGGCAGGCTCGACGCCGGCCTCTTCTTCCTCGCCTACCAGCGGGACCCGCGCAAGGGGTTCGTACCCCTCCAGCGGGAGCTGTCCCGCCACGACGCGCTCAACGAGTACATCCAGCACGTCGGTTCGGCCCTGTTCGCGATCCCGCCCGGCGTCCGCGACACCCACGACTGGTGGGGCCGCTCGCTGTTCGACACCTGACCGCCCGGTCCGCGTACCCCCCCCATGAACACCACGGAGAACAAGAAGGTGACGACGGCATGTTCGGCAACTATCTGATCGGGCTGCGAGAGGGCCTGGAAGCCAGTCTGATCGTCTGCATACTCATCGCCTACCTGGTGAAGACGGGCCGGCGGGACGCTCTGCGGCCCGTGTGGGCCGGCATCCTCGTCGCCGTGCTGATCGCGTTCGGCTTCGGCTGCGCGCTCACCTACGGGTCGCAGGAGATGACCTTCCAGGCGCAGGAAGCCCTGGGCGGTTCCCTCTCCATCGTCGCGGTGGGCCTGGTGACCTGGATGGTGTTCTGGATGCGGCGCACCGCCCGTCACCTCAAGGCCGAACTGCACGGCAAGCTCGACGCGGCCCTCCAGATGGGCACCTTCACCCTGGTGGTGACCGCCTTCCTCGCGGTCGGCAGGGAAGGGCTGGAGACCGCGCTGTTCGTCTGGGCCTCCGTCCAGGCGTCCAGCGACGGCACCCACCGCCCCCTGATCGGGGTGCTCCTGGGGCTTGCCACCGCCGTCGTCATCGGCTATCTGTTCTACCGCGGCGCGGTGCGGATCAACCTCGCCAAGTTCTTCACCTGGACCGGCGGGATGCTCGTCGTCGTTGCCGCCGGAGTCCTCGCCTACGGCGTGCACGACCTCCAGGAGGCCGACTTCATCGGCGGGCTGAACAGCCTCGCCTTCGACATCCACACCGCCGTCCCGGTGGACAGCTGGTACGGATCGCTCCTCAAGGGCATTTTCAACTTCCAGCCCGACCCGACCGTCGTGCAGGTCGTCGTCTGGGTCCTGTACCTCGTCCCGACCCTGGCGGTCTTCTTCGCCCCCGCGCGCACGCCGCGCCCCGGCAGGAAAAAGGAAGAGAACGCCGGCCGGGAACGTGCCGCGCAGGTCTGAACCGTACGGAACACGACGCCGGGCGGCTTCCCCGCGGCGGGCATCGAGGTGCACCGCACGGGGAGGCCGTCCGGCGCGTTTCCTGGGGCGGACGGCTCAGGCGTCCTCGTCCAGCAGGCGTCTGAGCTCGGCCTCGTCCTGCGCGCTGAGGCCGTCGACGAACCGGGCGAGCACCGTGCTGCGGTCGCCGTCCTGGTCGAGTTCCCGGTGCATACGCCGTGCCGTCAGCCCGTGCGAGTCCTCCAGCGGGAAGTAGGCGTACCCCCGGCCCGCCGAGGTGCGCCCGATGACGCCCTTGTCGTGGAGCCGGCCCAGCAGGGTGGCCACCGTGGTCCGCGCGAGCGGTTGCGGCATGGCCGTCCTGACTTCGGCGGCGGTCTGCGGCTTCTCCGAAGCCCAGAGCGCGGCGAGCACGCTGCTTTCGAGCTCGCCCGCCGGCCGGCGTTCGCCCTCGGTGTCCGCCATGGCACTGTCCTCTCCCCGAAAGGGTCTGCTGGGTCCGCGACCGGCGCGGCCGCCCCTCAGGGCGCGTCGTCGAACTGCCGTCCGCCGGGCCTGCAGGCCGCATCGGTCGGCAGTCGTCGATGTTCCCATCTTCTCCCATGGCCGTCCCGGCGCCGCCCCTGCCCCGGCCGGCGCGCAGAGTGGGCAACGCCCGGGGAAGCGACCTCGGGGCATGCGGCTTTCGGTGGGGCGACTGCGCGGGGTGGGCGACTTGGCGAGGCAGGTAACTTGAGGTGCGACGATCGCAGGGCCGTACGGACACCCCCCGGTGGAGCGGGCGGGTCAGTTTCTGTCCGGACGGTCTACGACACCCGAGCAATCCGGGCACACGCGTGACACACGCGTGAGGTCCTGCCCTACCGAAGGACGACAGGTGCTGACTCCACTGTTCGTTGTGCCGCTCCTGCTGCCGTTCCTGCTGGGGCCGGCCGCGAACCGGGTGATGGCGTGGGCCCGCCCGGGCACCGCACTGTGGATCCTCACGGCTGGTGCCCTGGCGCTCGCAGTGGCGAGTGTGGTCTCCCTCGGCGCCCTGAGCCTGACCGGCCTGCTGCTCATACCCGTGTTCGCCAGGATGGGACACCTCGTCCACCCGCTCTGTACGCCCTCGCTGCCCATGGTCGTCGGCGCGGCCGTGGTGTCGTCCGGGACGCTCGCGGTCGGCGCCCTCGCCCTCGGGCGGGCCGCCGTCCGGCACGGGCGCTCCCTTCGGGCGGCCCATCGGCAGGCCGCTTCCCTGCCGATGGCCGGTGACCTCTGTGTCGTCCACTCACCCCACCCCGACGCCTACGCGCTGCCCGGCCGCCCGAACCGCATCGTGGTGACGACCTCGATGCTGCGCTCCCTGCAAGCCCCGGAGCGGGAGGTCCTCTTCGCGCATGAACGCGCCCACAACGCGGGGCGGCACCACTATTTCCTCGCCGTCGCGGAGATCGCCGCCCACTGCCACCCCGCCCTGCGCGCCGTGCGCAAGGCGATCCGGCTCTCCGCCGAGCGTGCGGCCGACGAGGCGGCGGCGCGGGCCGTCGGGGACCGCAAGCTGGCTGCCCGTGCCGTGGCCCGTGCCGCTCTGGCCGGCCAGAACGGCCGAGGCTCCCAACGCCCTTACCTGGCTCCCGGAGTGACGTCAGGTCCGGTACCGCGACGGGTCGCCGCTCTTCTCGCGCCGCCGTCGCGCTCCGAGCTCAGGCCCAGGTCGCTCGCGCTCGTCGTCGCCGTGGCCGTAACACTGTCCACGGGTGTCGCGATCACGGGAATCGCCCACATGAGCCACGAGGTGGGCGAGGCCCGGGGCACGGTCGCTCGCTGACGCCGACGCGAGCGACGGCCCGCCAGGCGTGCTACCGGCCGTCGGGCCGTCCTGTCCGCCGCGCGCGCAGGTACTCGAAGGCGATCGGCAGGACCGAGACCAGGACGATGGCGATCAGGATGAGTTCGATGTGCGCCTCGACGAAGGAGACCTGTCCGAGGAAGTAGCCGAGCACCGTGACGCCGACTCCCCAGATCGTGCCGCCGACGGCGTTGAACGTGAGGAACGTGCGGTAGTCCATGGAGCTGACCCCGGCGACGACCGGTGTGAAGGTGCGTACGACGGGCACGAAGCGCGCCAGCACGATCGAGCGCGGCCCGTACTTCTGGAAGAACGCGCTCGCCTTCTCGACGTTCTCCTGCTTGAACAACCGTGAGTCGGGGCGGCGGAAGAGCGCCGGTCCGGCCTTGCGGCCGATGAGATAGCCGGCCTGGTCGCCCAGGACCGCGGCGACCGCGACGAGCAGGCAGACGAGCCAGAGCGGCTGGGTGAGGTACTCGTTCCCGGCCACCAGGAGCCCGGTGGTGAACAGCAGGGAGTCTCCCGGCAGGAAGAAGCCGATCAGCAGGCCGGATTCGGCGAAGACGACGGCGAGAATGCCGATGAGTCCGAAGGTCGAGATCAGGTAGTCGGGGTCGATCCAGTGCGGGCCGAGGGCCAGTGCCATGGTCACTTTCCTGGGTGCTGAGGGGTGCTGAGGGGTGCTGAGGGGTGCTGAGTGGTGCTGAAGGGCGGGGACGTGTCGAAACGGATCGGGCGTTCGCAGCAGGCGTCGGACCGGGCGTCGGACCGGCCGACGGATCAGGCGTTCAGGGCCCCCGTGCCCAGCAGGGCGAAGAGGAGCAGGCCGACGACGACCCGGTAGACGACGAAGGCGTTGAAGCTGTGCCGGGCGACGAACTTCAGCAGCCAGGCGATGGACGCGTAGGCGACGACGAAGGAGACCGCCGTCCCCACGACGAGGGGCGCGACGGCGGTGCCCGTGCCGACGGCGTCCTTCAGCTCGTACAGACCGGCTCCGGTGAGGGCGGGAATCCCGAGGAAGAAGGAGAGCCGGGTGGCGGCCACACGGTCCAGGTCGAGGATGAGCCCGGTGGACATGGTGGCGCCGGAGCGGGAGAAGCCGGGGAAGAGCAGCGCGAGGATCTGTGAGGAGCCGACGAGCATGGCGTCCTTGAGCGTGGCGTCGCTCTCACCGCGCTTGTGCCGGCCCATCTGGTCGGCCGCCCACATCAGTGCGCTGCCCGCGATCAGCGAACCGGCCACCACCCAGAGCGAGGCGAGCGGGCCGTCGATCAGCGGCTTCGCCGCAAGGCCGACGACGACGACCGGGATGGTGGCGTAGATCACCCACCAGGCGAACTTGTAGTCGTGGTCATGACGCTGGTCACGGTGGCGCAGCCCGCGTCCCCAGGCACCGACGATCCGGACGATGTCCTTGAAGAAGTAGAGAAGGACTGCGGCGATGGCCCCGACCTGGATGACGGCGGTGAAGGCGACGACGGAGGCGTCGTCGACGGGGATGCCCATCAGCCCCTCGGTGATCTTCAGATGGCCGGTCGAGGAGACCGGCAGGAATTCGGTCACCCCTTCCACCACGCCGAGGATCGCAGCTTGTCCGATGCCGATGGCGCTCACGTGAGCCACCTTTCGTCCGAGGGAAGGGGGACGGCCGGGGCCGCTGCCCGGTGCCGTCGCAGGAGTACGAGGAGTGCCGCCGATGCCGTCCAGCAGGCCGCGAACAGCCATCCCGCCACGACGTCGGTCGGCCAGTGCACGCCCAGCCAGACACGGCTGAGACCCACCGCGACCGCCCAGACCGGCGGAACCGCGAGCAGGACGGAGCGTCCCCGGCCGCGCACCCGGCGGTCCACGGCGAGAACGAGCAGCACCCCGACCACCAGGGATGTCGTGGTGTGCCCGGAGGGCAGGGACCAGCCGCTCGCCGAGGCCGCCCAGTCCCCGGCCGGTGGCCGGGGCCTCGCCACGGCCGTGGCCAGAGCGATGCGCGGAAGCTGCGCCGAGGTCAGGGCGAGCAGCCCCGCCGCGGCCCCGCGCCACACCGAGGTGCGGTGCGCGAAGGCTCCGGCCAGGGCCGCCAGCGCGTAGGCCGGTACGCCGCTGCCGGTCACGGTGACCATGCGGGCCGTCCGTCGCACCCACGCAGGCCGGTGTTCCAGCGCCCAGTCGTGGACGGTGGCGTCCACGGCGAAGGGCGCGGGGTGCACGGCGACCGCGACGACCAGAGCCGCCAGGAGGACCGCGCAGACCGCGGCGGCGATCGCCGCCGACCGCCGCCGCCGCCGGCCCCGGAAGGGGAGGCGGTGGGCAGACGGAGGGGGCATGAGGCATCCTGGGGACGGGCCTGGCTCGGGGAGAACGAGCGGCGAAGGCCGGACGGGGTCTAACTTCTATTCACGAATAGAAGTTAGTGAGACTGTAGACCATCGAGGCGGGAAGACGGCGTTGGGCGATCAGCAAGAGGTGGTCGGGGCGGGCGGCGGACGCCGCGCGAACGGTGCGCTGGAGGCCGAGATCCTCGCGCTGCTGCACTCCGCCGAGTCCCCCCTGACACCCGGTGACGTGGTGACCGGACTGACTACCGCGCTCGCCCACACCACGGTCGCCACCACGCTCGCCCGGCTGCACGGCCGGGGCGTCCTGGAGCGCTCGCGGCGAGGACGCAGCTACGCCTACGCGCCGGTCACCGACGAGTCGGGGCTGACCGCCCGGCACATGCACAAGGTCCTGGAGGCGGGCACCGACCGCGCCTCCGTGCTCTCCCACTTCGTGGACGAGCTGTCCGACGACGACGAAGACCTGCTTCGCCGTCTGCTCGCGGGCGACGAGTAGCGGGGCGGCGCACCGATGCACCTGGCCGTCTACGTACCGCTGCTGCTGCCCGTACTCGCCTGGGTGTGCGCGGGCCCGTTGGCCCGGCGCCTGGAACCCCGCCTGGCGACCTGGCTGCTGACCGTGGCCGGGCTGCTGCTCGCCGCGTCCAGCACCGCCGCTCTCGGACTGCTCGCCTTCGCCGGGCTGGTGCGACTCCCGCTCGTCTCCACGCTCAAGGGGTACTCACCGCAGGTGATCGCCCACCAGGACCCGGCGGCCTGGCCGGCGGCGGCGTTGGGAGCCGTGCTGCTCGCCGGCGCGGCGGTGGCCACCCTCCGTTTCACCGTCCGGCGCGTACGGGCCCTCTGGTCCGCCACCCGGGACGCGGCCTGCCTGCCCGGCCGGGACCCCGTCGTCGTCACCGACGGCCGGCACGCCGAGGCGTACACCATGCCTGGCTTCCCGGGCCGCATCGTGATCTCCCACGGCATGCTCGCCGCCCTCGACCCGGCCGGCCACGACATCGTCCTGTCCCACGAGCGGGCACACCTCGAACACCACCACTACGCGTTCGTCGCCCTCGCCCAGATCTCGGCCGCCGCCAACCCGCTGTTGCGGCCCCTGGCCGCGTCCGTCGCGTTCACCGTCGAACGATGGGCGGACGAGAGCGCAGCCCGGGAGACCGGCGACCGCCGCGCGGTCGCCGAGACCGTCGCCCGGGCCGCGGTGGCGACGAAACGCAGCCGCGCCCGCAGGCTGCCCGCGGCGGCACTGGGCGTCCTCGGACACCACCAGGCCCCCGGCCTGGTACCGCGCCGGGTCGCCGCCCTGCTGAACCCCGCCCCACGCAGCCCGGTACACCTCCTGGTGGCCGCGGTGGCCCTCGTCGTCGTGAGCGGCCTGGGTCTCCTGGACGCGACCCACGACCTCCACACGTTCCTTGAGTTCGCGGAGATCCGCTGAGGCTGCGGACGCGCCGCCAGTCCGTCGGACGGCGCCCGCGGATGCTCCGGTTGAGTGCCGCGTGGGCCCATGGGGCCGCTCGGCCGCCATGGAGGGGCGACGCAGCGGGTTCCGGAGGCGGGCGAGGCCCTCCCGCCGGTAACTGGCGGTGTGTCAGGCGGATCGGCCGCCACCTTACGGTGTGTCAGGCCGATCGGCCGGTACCTTACGGTGTGCCAGGCGGATCGGCCGCGATGAGCGCCGGCCCTTGGGACACCTGGGGAACTGGATGCCCACTTCTTCGCGGCCGGGCATGCCGGGCTGCCGGCCGTGGTCGTCCCCCGGTACCGGCGCCCGGGGTGGGACACTCCTCCCGGACGGCTCGGAGGCCGAGTGAGGCGTCCGCCGGACCGCCATCGGGCAATCCCGGACCCCGGCACACAGATCCGCCCGCACACCGCGTGGAGACTCCATGACCGTATCCGACCGTTACCGCACCGCGTGGGAAGGCTTCTGGGAGCAGAGTTCCGGAGAGCAGGGCGAACCCTTCTGGGACGCGGATCCGGCCCTGACGGCGCGGCGCGACCTCGATCACCTCGCCCCGTACGCCGACCCCGCCCTGCCGGTCGCCGACCTCGGGTGCGGCAACGGCACACAGACCCGCTTCCTCGCCACCCGCTTCACCCGCGCCGTCGGCGTCGACCTCTCCGCAGCGGCCGTCGCCCACGCCCGCCGTACCGATCCGGGCGGAGCCGCGACGTACGAGCAGCTCAACCTCGCCGACCCGTCGCAGACCGGCGCGCTGCACGAGCGCCTCGGCGACACCAACGTCTACATGCGCGCCGTCCTGCACCAGAGCGACCCCGAGGACCGCCCGGCAGTGGCCGCCGCCGTCGCCCAACTGGTCGGTGCGCGCGGCCGGGCCCTGGTCCTGGAGCCGACAGGTCGGGCCAAGGCGGTCATCGCCGCCGTCGCGGCTCAGCCCGGCGGCCCTTCACTCAAACTGCGCCGAGTCAAGGAACACGACCTGCGCCCCGGCGAAGTCGCCGAGGGCGAGGTCGCGGCCCTTCTGCGGGCGGCGGGGCTCACCGTACTCGGCGAAGGCGCTACCGCCCTCGCCATGAGCGAGACCCGCCCCGACGGCTCCCCGGTCCAGCTACCCGCCCGCTGGTTCGTCGCCGGACGCCCCTGAGCCGGATGCCGTACGGCGGATCCCCTGACGGGAGAATCCTGGCCCCTCGGACAGGCCCTGTGCCGGGCCACGCGCGTACGGACCGGTCAGTCCACCGCCGTGCACCGGGGCTGTCCGGCAGTCGGTTCCGGGGCCGGGGCCTCGATCGCGAAGAACCGTCTGTCGGTTCCGGCGACCGTCCACAGCTGGGGCGAGGCCTTGCGCCCGTCGTCCCAGACGCAGATGACGGCGCGGACTCCGGGAGCGGTCCGCCCGAAGACAAACCAACCGGAACCGGTCGGGGCGAGCTTGCCCCAGCTGGTCTCGACCGTGCGGTCCCCGGCTCCGATCAGCGCTCCGTCATCCACGAACGAGCGCCGCTCCCCGACCTTCAGGTTGGCGAAGAACCATCCCGTGTGCACGAGTTGAGGCCCTCCCGCACCGCCCGCACGCAGTGGGTCCGGATATTCGGCCTCCTTCATCGCGTTCCACGCGCGGCTCGCCTCGTCGGCGTCGTCGGCGCGCTTCCATATGTCGACGCTGAGGGTCCAGGGCGTCCCGTCGAGCTGCCCACTCGCGATGACCTCCGTGGTGGGCCGGGGCACCGAGTCCGGTACGGCGGCGACCGACGCCACCCCGGAGTCCTCGCGCAGGGAGGCCGACGTCAGGATTCCGGCCGCGCACACCACGGCCAGCGCTCCGGCGGCCGCTCCGGCGGCCCGGCGCCTGCTCCTGCGCCGCCTGCCGCCCACGACGATCGCGTCGACGGGCGCGTGCTCGATCCGTACGCCTCGCGCGGCGTCGGCGAGCAGCTTGGAGATATCGGTGCCCGTATCCGTCATGACATCCGCCCTTCGTGCACCAGATGTGTCGTGTCCGTGCCGGTGCGGGTCGGCCCGATGGCCGACCGGAGCCGGGTGATCCCTTTGGCCGCGTTGCTCTTCACGGTGCCCACCGAGCACCCCATCGCAGCGGCCGTCTGTGTTTCGCTCAGGTCTTCCCAGTAACGCAGCACGACGGCTTCTCTCTGCCGCAGCGGCAGTCGGGCCAGCGCGGCGACCAGGTCAGACCGCTCGACGGCCTGTGCCATGTCGTCGCCGCGCTCCGGCAGATCGTGCCCGAGCCCGGGGGCATCACCTCGTGACAGGTACTCCTTGAGTCCTCTGCGGTACCTGCGCGCGTGTGTGTTGATCATGATGCGCCGCACGTAGGCGTCCGGGTCACGGGCCTGCGCCACCTTGCGCCACGCGACGAAGGTCCGCTCCAGGCAGCCCTGTACGAGGTCTTCCGCCGCGTACTGCTCTCCTGTCAGGAGATACGCGGTCCGCATCAGCCGGGGCCACCGCCCCACGACGAACGCCTGGAAATCGTCGGAACGCTCACCGATGTCCGCGACTGCTCCTACTGTGTCTCTCATGGCTCACCTCCTCGCACCATAGAGTCCGCGGGCACCGGAAACCGTTGCCTGAGGTTTTCGCGTTCTCGCGGAAGGTGGGACAGGCGGCGGACCTGTCCGGCATGCTCGCGATCCGCGACCACCAGCAGTTCGCCTTCCACCTCAGCGCGGCCGAACGGGCATGACGGAAAGCGAGAACCACACGATGGGTGTTGCCCTGTTCTGCGTGGTCCTGCCGGCGGCCCTCTCCGCACTGTTCGGAGCCCTCGCCGTCCACTTCCTCCGCGGCCACCGGACCGCCCGTCGGCTCATCGCCTCGGGTATCCGCACCGTGGGTGTGTGTGAGGGGCTCTCCTGGCACGGCGACGAGGTGTCGGTGCGGTTCTCCTACGCACCGTCCGACGGAATCACGCGCGAGGCGGACTCCTGCGCCACGAACTTCACGAGCGTCGCACCGCGCGACAGCGTCACCGTCGTGTACGACCCTGCGGCCCCCGGCGTCGTCGAGCTGGAGGACCACCTGGAATCCGCACGCTCCGGGCGCTTCCGCGTGCTGCTCGTCCTGACTCCGGCACTCGCCTTCTTCGTCACCTGGCTCGTCCTCGGAATCGGAGTCGTCACCTTCTCCTGACCGGCAGGGCCGAGTCCCCGAGCCACCTCCCTCGTTCGGCATGCAGCCGCCTCATCTCACACCAGGCCGCCCAGGAGTTGTCGGCTTCCTGCCTCACGAAGCGGCGTCGGACGTCGATCCGCCGGTGCGTCAGCAGGCCCAAGCCACCGTGGAACGACGCGATGAGGATGGATACGCACCTCCTCCTACACGTCACTGAAGGTCCAGTACGAGAAGGAGTCCGCGAGATCAGCTCCGTTCACCAGCACCGGCGCCGGATACGCCGCGTGGAAGGCGGTGTCGTGGACCGGGTTGTCCGGCCGGTACGAGGAGTGGGACCCGGTCATGTGCCCGGGCGGTTCCGCGATACCCCGCTGAACGAGGTCGAGCGACTCCAGGTAGTCGCCCCGAAGCGCGAGGCCGAGGCGGCCCGTGCCGACACACCGGCGCCACGCGCCGGAGAACCGGGCTGCCGGCGGACGACGATCCGCGATGACGCGGGCGGAGACCCGCCGGCACATGTCAGTGGGAGGACGCGGAGGAAAGTCCGGTGGAGGCACGGAGGACCAACTCCGTGGCCAGCTCCATACGGGCGGGTGACCGGACACCGGCGTTCTCGCCCCGGGAGAGCTCGATCAGACGTTTGACGGCCGCGGCGCCCAGCTCGGTGCTGGGCTGTCTCACGGTCGTCAGGCCGGGGGTGACGTACTGCGCCTCGGGCAGGTCGTCGAACCCGATGACGCTGATGTCTTCGGGTATCCGCAGGCCCCGGGCCGCCACTGCGTCGTAGACGCCGAGTGCCATGGAATCCGCGCAGGCGAAGACGGCCGTGATCTCCGGGTCGTCGTCGAGCAGCGCGTGGGTTGCGGACGCCGCCTTGGCACGGTTCCATCCGCCGTGGGTCACCGACACCGTGGCGTTGCCGACGGTCGTGGTGTCGGCCGCCGCGCGGAAACCGTCGACGCGTGCCCTGCTGAAGAGGTGGCGCGCATGACCTGCGACCACCCCCATTCGCGTATGGCCGAGGGACAGGAGGTGGTCGCAGGCCATGCGGCCGCCCTCCCAGTTCGCCACCCCTATGCTCGCCACCCCCGAGGGGGGCGTGGTCATCGGGTCGATGAGCACCACGGGGACGCCCGCGGCGAAGAGTGCGCCGAACTGCCGCGACGCGGGATCGATCAAGGTTCCGATCACGCCGATGGTGCGCCTTCTCAGGAGCCGTGACACCCAGTCGCCGTGCGGCTCCGCGAGGGTCAGGACAACATCGATTCCCGCCGCCGCCGCTTCACGCCCCACCCCGGCTATCAGCAGGTTCGCCCACGATCCCTCGAAATGGGTGACCACGAGGTCGAGCGCCTGCGAGAGGCCGCTCTCGTCCCGTACGTTCTCGCTCCTGGCCCCGGCGGGGCGGGTGTAGCCGACGGCCCGCACGGCTTCCATGACCTTCGCGCGGGTCTCCGCCGAGATGTCCGTTCCGCCTCGCAGCACCTTGGACACGGTGGGGATGCTCGTACCGGCGGTCTTGGCCACCAGGGACAGTGTGGGACGCGATCCGGCTGGTCGAGGCGGCATGGGGAAAGGTTAGCCCAACCGCCGAGAGGGCCTGCCGGACGCCGGGGAAGCGCGTGCCACCCTCCGGGGGCAGCTCCGCGGGTGGGGCGGCGGTGCACGCCACGAGGGTCGCCGCCGTCACGGCGGCGACCCTCCGGGCCGGTCGGCGATGTTCTCCTCAGGAGAGGAGGGCGGCGGCAGACCGTGTCAGGACGACAGGGTCCAGCGCTGGTTGGTGCCGCTCGAACAGGTGTAGAGCTGGAGCTGGGTGCCGTTGGCGGTGCCGGCGCCCACGGCGTCGAGGCAGAGCCCGGACTGGACGCCGACCACGGACCCGTCGGAGCTGAGGCGCCACTTCTGGTTGTCGGCACCCCAGCAGCTGTAGATCTGGATCCTGGCGCCGTTTCCGCTGCCCGCGGCATCCAGGCACTTGTTGCCGTAGACCCGCAGTTCACCGGCGGAGGTGAGCTCCCACTGCTGATTGGCGGCGCTGTGGCAGTCGTACAGCTGGACCGCGGTGCCGTCCGCCGTGGCGGAGTTGGGCACGTCCACGCAACGGCCCGAACCGGCACCCTTGAGCTGTCCGCTCCGGCCGCCGCCATTGCCGCCACCGTCGTCGCCACCGCCGGACGAGCCACTGCTGAGTGCGTTGAGGACGGCACTGTAGGCGGACTTCTTGCTGCCGTCGTTGTTGAACAGCAGCGGCGTGTCTCCCGATCGCCAGGAGTCGGAGTCCCGCACGCCCCATACGGTGATGCCGAGGCAACGCGAGACGGCCAGGCAGTCGTTGACCACATTGGCGTAGGTCGTGGCCGAGGCGCCCTGGATGTCGAGTTCGGTGATGGCCACATCGACGCCGAGAGCGGCGAAGTTCTGCAGGGTGGTGCGGAAGTTGCTGTCGTAGGGGCTGCCACTGTTGAAGTGCGACTGGAAGCCCACGCAGTCGATCGGCACGCCGCGCGACTTGAAGTCCCGGACCATGTTGTACACGCCCTGGGTCTTGGCCCAGTTCCAGTTCTCGATGTTGTAGTCGTTGTAGCAGAGCTTGGCGGACGGGTCGGCGGCGCGTGCGGTCCGGAAGGCGACCTCGATCCAGTCGTCGCCGGTGCGCTGCAGATTGGAGTCGCGGCGGCCGCCGGAGTTGCCGTCGGCGAAAGCCTCGTTCACGACGTCCCACTGGGCGATCTTGCCCTTGTAGTGGGCCACCACGCCGTTGATGTGGTCGGTCATCGCCTGGCGCAGCGAACTGCCGCTCAGGCTCTGCATCCAGCTGGGCTGCTGGGAGTACCAGGCGAGGGTGTGACCGCGTACCTGCTTGCCGTTCTGCACCGCCCAGTTGTAGACGCGGTCGGCGTTGGTGAAGTTGAACTGACCCCGCTGCGGCTCGGTGGCATCGATCTTCATCTCGTTCTCGGCCGTCACCATGTTGAACTCACGCGACGCGATCGAGGTGTACGCCGAGTCCCCGAGCTTGCCCGAGGAGATGGCGGTACCGAAGTAGCGGCCGCTCTGCGCCGCCGCGGCGCCGAGCGTGGTCTCGGCGGCGTGTGCGTCCGACGGTGCGACCAGTGCGGCGGACGCACCCAGGACGCCGACGAGCAGCGCCGGCAGCAGAGCGCGGAGCGGCCGGCCGAGTGCGGATCTCGGAAGGGCGTAGGAGCCCATGGCTGTGCCTCCAGAGTGGGGAATCGGCGGAAGGGCCGAAGCGGGGCGGGGCCGCGTCGTCCGCCCTCATCCGGTCGGCGGACGGGCAGGCCGGCGCGTGCGCGGATCCTCGTGCGGCTGTGCGCGGATCTGTGGTGCGGCTGAGCGGAGATCTGTGGTGCGGCTGTGCGGGGATCTGCCGGCGGCACGGAGCGCCCGAGACCGACGGTGGGACGTCCCGGACCGCTTCAGGCGTCTCAGACAGGGATGATTGAGGGTTTGACGGTGGATCGTCAATACCTCGCACGCGAATTGTTCGCGCTAACACTTCGAAACATTTCGCAACGAGGGTGAGCCTGCCCATGAATGTTCGCCATGGCCACCCATGGTCGACTCGGACCCGCCACCCTGCTTGATCCGCATGGAGCGACGCCATGTCGAGCCCCCCGGGGGCGAGTTCCATTACAGGCAGATCTGTCGCACACCTTGACTGCGAGCGCTCACATTCCTAGCTTGTGGCGTCATGAGGGCGAAGCTTTTGCGCAATCTTTCGAAAAAGCTTCGGCCTTCCCGCACCCCCGCACCGCGGCCCGCCGGGTCACCTCACCCCGCCCCTCCCAGGAGGTCCTTTGATGTGGTTCCGTCACGCGTTCCCGGCCCGTCCGGAACGCCTGCTCGCCCTCCTCGCACCCTTGTTGCTCGTCGCCGGCTTCCTCGGGGCCCAGCCCGCCGCCGCGGCGACCGTCGATTCCGGCGCCTCGTACGTTCTGGTCAACCGCAACAGCGGCAAGGCTCTGGACGTCTACAACCTCGCGACCGAGGACGGCGCCCGCATCACCCAGTGGACCCGGAACGACCAGAAGCAGCAGCAGTGGCAGTTCACCGACTCCGGGGACGGCTACTACCGCATCAAGTCCGTCCACTCGGGCAAAGTGCTGGACGTCTACAACTGGTCCACCGCCAACGGCGGCTCGATCGTCCAGTGGGCCGACCTGAACGCCACCAACCAGCAGTGGAAGCTGGCCGACAGTCCGGACGGCTACGTGAGGCTGATCTCACGGCTCACCAACAAGGCTCTCGAAGTGCAGGGCGCCTCCACTGCCGACAGTGCGAACGTCGTCCAGTACGACGACTGGGGCGGCACCAACCAGCAGTGGAAGCTGGTCAAGGTCGGCGGCGGCGAAAGCACCGGCACCTGCGACCTTCCGTCTTCCTACCGCTGGGCATCGACGGGCGCGCTGGCGCAGCCCAAGCAGGGCTGGGCTTCGCTCAAGGACTTCACGGTCGTCCCGTACAACGGCAAGCAACTCGTCTACGCCACGACGCACGACACCGGGACGAGCTGGGGTTCGATGAACTTCGGCCTGTTCACCAACTGGTCGGACATGGCATCGGCCGGCCAGAACACGATGTCGTCGGCGACCGTCGCGCCCACGCTCTTCTACTTCGCACCGAAGAACATATGGGTGCTCACCTACCAGTGGGGCGCGACCGCCTTCTCCTACCGGACGTCGAGCGACCCCACCAACGCGAACGGCTGGTCCGCCCCGCAGGTGCTCTTCTCCGGAAGCATCAGCGACTCCGGAACCGGACCCATCGACCAGACGCTCATCGGTGACGGGACGAACATGTACCTGTTCTTCGCCGGTGACAACGGCAAGATCTACCGGGCCGGCATGCCGATCGGGAACTTCCCGGGCAGCTTCGGGACGTCCTCCACCGTGGTCATGAGCGACACGACGAACAACCTGTTCGAAGCCCCGCAGGTGTACAAGCTGCAGGGGCAGAACCGGTACCTCATGATCGTCGAGGCGATCGGCTCGCAGGGCCGCTACTTCCGCTCGTTCACGGCCACCAGTCTGAACGGGTCGTGGACACCCCAGGCCGCGACCGAGAGCAATCCGTTCGCCGGAAAGGCCAACAGCGGCGCCACCTGGACCAACGACATCAGCCACGGCGAACTGATCCGCACCAACGCCGATCAGACCATGACCGTCGATCCCTGCAACCTGCAGTTGCTCTACCAGGGCCGCAGTCCCAGCTCCGGGGGTGACTACGGCCTCCTGCCCTACCGTCCGGGACTGCTGACGCTGCAGCACTGACGGGTGCCACGGCCGGTCCGGTCACGTACCGGGCCGGCCGTGCCCCGTGCCGCACGAGGCCGGCACGACGGCGAAGATGCCACGGGCGAGGTCGACCATGCGTCCGGTGCGGCCGTCGTCGGCCCACACCAGCGTGATGTGCGGGTGCCTCGTCCGTAGCCGGGCCGTCCATGGCCGGGCCGGCAGCGTCTGTCCCGCGTCCGCTCATGCGGAGGGGACCCCCCCCGGTGGGCGAAGGCGGCGCTCCGCTACGTGCTCTCCCCACGTTCGGAGGCGAAGTGCCCCGCCCCGTCCCCCCTGTCCTCCGTGAAGGGCTCTCCTGGTGAACGGTGTTTCCGGCAGTGGCCCGGGGGCGCGCGACGGTTCGGGGATCGACCACGAGGCGTACGAAACCGTCCGGACGCAGCTGGCCGGGGTCCAGGTGAGGATGCGCGACAACACGGGCAGCAAGCTCGTCAAGGCCAAGAACCACCATGGCCGGGCGAAGGGGAAGGACTCTCTCACCGCCGTCCTGGACCCCACCGTCGAGAGCGTGACGGAGAAGCTCGGCAAGGCGCTCGACGAGATGGGCGACCACGTCGGCAAGAGGGTTCCCTACGCCCTCTCCCGGAGTTCCAAGATCCACGAGGACACCGACCAGGACGTTCACGACCGGGTGAAGGAAATCGACGCCGGGGCGGGAAGGGGCGACGGCGACCGAAGCCGCACGCAGGACGGCAGGCGGTCTCCGACGAGCGCCGGGAACTTCCGGCACCCGGATCCAGCCGGACTCCCTCCACAGCGCCAAGGACGACGCTCAACGCCATTCCATCCCGCTGAAGAAGAAGACGTGCAAGAACGACCCGGTCGACATCGCGACAGGTGAAATGACGCTCACCCGGTCCGATCTCGTACTTCCCGGTGTTCTGCCGTTGCCGCTGCGCCGCACCCATCTGTCCGAATACCGCTACGGGCGCTGGTTCGGGCGCAGTTGGGCGTCCACGCTCGACGAACGCATCGAACTGGAGCCCAGGGGAGGCATGGCGGTCTGGGCACGGGAGGACGGCTCGGTGCTCGTCTACCCCGATCTCCCGGCCCCTGGCGACGCGGAGGGGGTTCTGCCCGTGTCCGGGCCGCGATTGCCCCTGACTCACGGTGGAACGGACAACAGCGAGACGTCCTACCTGGTCGTGGATGCCACGACGGGATGGTGCGCACCTTCACCGGCAGTCCGTACAACCAGTCCTCCGCCTTCTGGCTCAGGGAAGTGGAGGACCGGAACGGCCATGGGTCGCCTTCCGACGTACCACGAGCGGTGCTCCGGCACAGGTGATCCACCACGGTGGCTACAAGGTGCTGTGCCATGTCGTGGACGGCCGTGTGGCGGAACTCGCCCTCCGCACCGCAGGCGGGAACGTCAGCGTCCTGGACTGCGGCTACGAGCCGGCCGGAAGCCGGGACGCCGTCACCAACTCCTCCGGCCTGCACCTGCGTTTCGGTGGCGACCCGGATGGGCGGATCACCTCCTGGACCGACCGGAACGGGTCGAGCTTCCACTACGGGTACGACCTCGCGGGCCGTGTGACCACGACAACGGGCCCGGACGGGATGCTTTCGGCTCACCTTCGTTCGAGCGGAGAAGACACCTAGTACGGCTACCGCAAGGCCCGCGCCGCCGGTTCACCTCCGCTCGAGCGGAGGTGAACCGACGGTGGCACGGGTCGTCAAGGAGGACGGTGCTCTCCGCGCGAGCGGAGGTCAGCCTCACCGTGACGAGCCTCCACCTCCCACTGGACCAGTGGCGGCCAACCGCTGCCGCCCGCACAACCACCGGCCCAGTCGGACACCATTGGTGGATCTGCGAAGCCCGGGTCACCGGTTCAGATCTTCCTTGTCCCGGGAGACCCGCGAGCCCAGGTGGGCCCGCCCCGACGAGCCGCAACAGCGTGCTCGGGGCACTGCCGCGTACACCGAAGCGCATTTGAGCCGTGAGGACGTCGAGCTCAACCTCGGGCTGGAATCGGTGTGGTGTCGCTTCCCGCACTCACTGGAGCTGATCGTTCTCTCTGCCGTGGACCTGAACCGGATTGACGCGATCCTGTGAACGGCGGCTCGGTGGCCCGCTCAAGAGGTGCCGGCCCGCCGGTCGGCCAGGAGTCGGACGTGGGCACGGATCCGCTCACGGTCCTCGGGAAAAACGCTGTCCCAGTCGGCGTCCAGGTCGACCCACGCCGCAGGCTGGCCAGGCTCCCCCGTGAGTCGGACGTCGCCCTCAACGGTCGCGGCGTACGACAGCCCCAATGTCGGGGACCAGTCGGCCCGGTAGGAGCGAACCGCGACAGCGGCAGGCTCAGCGTGCACCTGTACACCCAGTCCGGTTTCCTCTAACAGCTCGCGTTCCGCAGCCCGTCGGGGTGTCTCGTGCGGTTCGACCTTGCCGCCCGGTGGCACCCAGCCGCGCACACGGTGCTTGACCAGAACGATGTACCGCAGCGCGGGGTCGGTGACCCACACCTCCGCCGCCAGCGGCTCCATCGGAAGCCGCCGTGCTTCATCCAGCCAGGTCCTGGCTCCGTCGAACTCCAGTGCAGCCGAACGGGCGTCCTCGACCGCTGCATTCAAGATCAGCTGACCAGGTTCACGATGACTCATCCGCCACACCTTAGGCGTGCCCAGCCGCATGCACCGCAGACATCCTCATCCTGCCCAACCAACCCGAGGGGAACGCAGTCCGTGAACCATGCTTCGTACGAGCCCCAACGAGGGGCCTGGGCGGTCCTGGGCGGAATCCACCTCTTCAATTCCACCGAGCCCGCGCCGACCGAGCGAGCCGATCGTGCTTGTCAGGGTTCCCCCGCAAGAAGTATCTGTCCCCAGCACCATGGCGGTCCTCACATGGAACCGCGTCGACCTCTGCCAGGTCGACGCGCTCAAAGCCGATGGAACCCGGTCCGGAAGATTCTGCACCCGCCCGGTGTCGCTACAGAGAGTGACCGCATGAATGAAGCTCATATTCGCGGAAATCGTCGCCTTCGAGCCCCCGCGACCACATGGGGGGTGTGGGGTCGCCGCCAGGCCCTCGGGGCGGCAGCGACTGCGTACGCCCAGGGGAAGGCGCTGCGAAGGCACGCGGGGAGGTCTCGGGGCGCGGACGAAGGCCTGCCGTCCCTGACGGGGTGTCGGCCAGGTCGGCAAGTGGTCGGCATGAGTCCTGAAAACCCTGGGGAATGCTGCCCGGACATGCGAATCGTTGTAGGGTAGGCGGACAGCACTTGACCTGCAAAAACGCAGGCAGGGAGCCTAAGTTCAGGAGTTCGCCGATGATCCGCACCATGTTCAAATCCAAGATCCACCGTGCCACGGTGACCCAGGCCGACCTGCACTACGTGGGATCGGTCACGATCGACGCGGGGCTGATGGAAGCCGCCGACCTGCTCCCCGGCGAGCTGGTGCATATCGTCGACATCACCAACGGTGCCCGCCTGGAGACGTACGTCATAGAGGGCGAGCGGGGTTCCGGCGTGATCGGGATCAACGGTGCCGCCGCGCACCTCGTGCACCCCGGAGACCTGGTCATCCTGATCAGCTACGCGCAGGTCGACGACGCGGAGGCGCGCACGCTCGTCCCCAGTGTGGTGCACGTTGACGCGGAGAACCGGATCGTCGCGCTGGGGAACGACGCCTCCGCGCCGGTACCTGGCACCCCCACCGAGCGCAGCCCGCACGCGGTCCCGTCGGCCCGCTGACGCCGACGCGGGTTCGGCGGCAGTACGGGCGGGCCCCGGGCCGACCGGGTGCGGTCCGGGCGTGGGAGGTGTGGTCCCCGCAGGCGCGGGCAGCCGCAGCGGGAGACGGTGGGGATGAGCCCCACTCGTACCGTTCGCACCATGGGAGGGCCGCGATGACCCAGCCGTACCCCGATCCCGTCCGTCCGACGCCCGTGCCGAGCCCGCCGCCGGTGCCCGGGCCGCCGACGCCGGTGCCCACTCCGCCGCCGGTGCCGCCGGGCCCCGGGCCCGTACCGCCCGGCCCGGCTCCGGACCCGATTCCGCAGCCTCCGGCGCCGGGCCCCGAACCAGTACCGGACCCCGAGCCGTCCCCGCAGCCCGCGGGCTGATCCCGGGCAGCGGGCCCGGGGCGGTGCTCCCTCGCGTTCGCGCGTGAGGCTCTGGCACCCCATGTATAACC
>NZ_JBSFFN010000011.1:0-205137 GCF_053596135.1 Streptomyces sp. NPDC001770
GGCTGGGCGGTCTGGCGGCCCTGCTGACCGCCCTGTACCGCGTCCCCGAGCTGCCCGCCGCTGCCGTACGCCGGTTCTCCCCCCGAGGAGTCCGCCGGCCGGGGCTTTCGCGTGCCGGGACGTGCGGAAGAAGTACGAGAGACCGACCGGGTCGTCAGGTCGCCGCCCGCCGGTACTTGCGGACCGCCAGCGTCCGGAAGACCACGGTGATCACGACGGACCAGATGAGCGAGGCCCAGACGGGGTGCTGCATCGGCCAGGCGTCGGACGGGGAGACGCCCGGGTTGCCGAAGAGGACGCGGCACGCCTGCACGGTCGCGCTGAACGGGTTCCAGTCGGCGATCGGCTGGAGCCAGGACGCCATCTGGCTGGAGTCCACGAAGGCGTTGGAGATGAACGTCACCGGGAAGAGCCAGATCAGGCCGCCGGAGGTCGCCGCCTCGGGGGTGCGTACGGTCAGCCCGATGAGGGCGCCGATCCAGGAGAAGGCGTACCCGAGCAGCAGGAGCAGGCCGAACGCACCCAGGGCCTTCCAGATGCCCTCGTGGATGCGCCAGCCGACGAGCAGGGCGACGACCACGAGCACCATCACGGTGAGGGTGGTCTGTACGAGGTCGGCGATGGTCCGCCCGGTGAGGACCGCGCCCCGGGCCATCGGCAGGGAGCGGAACCGGTCGATGAGGCCCTTGTGCATGTCGTCCGCGATGCCCGCGCCGGCTCCCGCCGTGGCGAAGGTGACGGTCTGGGCGAAGATTCCGGCCATCAGGAAGTTGCGGTAGACCTCCGGGGAGGTCGAGCCGCCCACGTTCATCGAGCCGCCGAAGACGTAACTGAACAGCACCACGAACATGATGGGCTGGATCAGTCCGAAGAGAACCACCTCGGGGATGCGGGTCATCCGGATGAGGTTCCGTTTGGCGATCACGAGGGAGTCGCCGACCGACTGGACGATGCCGCCGGACGGGCGGGGGGCCAGGCTCGTCCGGACCTCTTCCGTGCGGGTGGTCACCGTGCGTCCTCCTTCGAGTTCCCGGGCCCGGGGGAAGCCGCGGTCGAGCCGCCTCCTCCGTCGCGCCTCTGTCCGTTCTCCCCTTCGCCGTTCCCGTTCCCGTTGCCGTTCTCGCCCTCGGCGGCGTGGCCGGTGAGCGAGATGAAGACGTCGTCCAGGGTGGGACGGCGCAGCCCGATGTCGTCGATCTCCACGTTCCGGCCGTCCAGGTCGCGGATGACCTCGGCGAGGAGTTTGGCGCCGCCGGTGACCGGGATGGTGAGTTTGCGCATGTGCCGTACGACGGTGACCTCGCCCCTGCCGTACCGGGCGAGGGCCTCGCGGGCGGGTTCGATCTCTTCCGGGGTGTGGACGACGACCTCGACGCGTTCGCCGCCGGTACGGGCCTTGAGCTGGTCGGACGTACCGCGTTCGATGACCCTGCCGTGGTCGATGACGCAGATGTCGTGGGCGAGGTGGTCGGCCTCTTCGAGGTACTGCGTGGTCAGCAGCAGAGTCGTTCCGCCACCGACGAGTTCCTCGATGACCTCCCAGAGCTGCTGGCGGTTGCGTGGGTCGAGGCCGGTGGTCGGCTCGTCCATGAACATGACCGGCGGCCTGACCACGAGGGCCGCCGCGAGGTCGAGCCGGCGCCGCATGCCGCCCGAGTACGTCTTGGTGGTCCGGTCGGCCGCGTCGGTGAGGTGGAAGCGCTCCAGCAGCTCGTCCGCCCGCTTCTTCGCGTCGCGGGCGCGCATCTGGTAGAGCCGGGCGACCATCTGGAGGTTCTCGCGGCCGGTCAGGTACTCGTCGACCGCGGCGAACTGCCCGGACAGCCCGATGGAGCGGCGTACCTCGTTGGGCTTGGCCAGTACGTCGATGCCCGCGACCTCGGCCCGGCCGCTGTCGGGCTGGAGCAGGGTGGTGAGGACGCGTACGGCGGTGGTCTTGCCCGCGCCGTTGGGGCCGAGGAGGCCGAGGACCGTTCCCTCGGGGACGTCGAGATCGACGCCGTCCAGCGCTCGTACGTCACCGAAGGTCTTGACCAGACCTTCGGCGTGGATCGCACCTGGCACAGGAGGTACCCCCCGTCTGCTGTGGGACCGTCCGACCGTCTGCTGTCGGAACGGACGGACCGGTTGTCCGTTCACATACCTACGGTGCGCATCCTAGGACGTTACGGACAATTCACACCCGAGGGGAACGGCCGGGCGCGGCCCTGATGTGTGCGGAACGGCGGACCCTCCGTGGGCGAACCGCGAGCTGCCGCGTACGCCGCGGCGGCCCCGCCGCGTGCGAGAGGCCGCCCCGCCTCACTCGACGATGAGGTGCCCGGCGGCGCGGAGGACCGCGGCGACCTCCTCGCAGTGCTCGGGGCCCTTGGTCTCCAGGTGCAGTTCGACCTCCGCCTCGGTGAGGCCGAGGCGCGGCTCGGTCCGTACGTGGCTGATGTCGAGCACGTTCGCGTCGGCGCCGGAGAGGGTCGCCAGGAGCGCGGCCAGCGCGCCGGGCCGGTCCACCATCCGCACCCGCAGGCTCAGGTAGCGGCCGGCCGCGGCCATGCCGTGGCGGAGGGTGCGCTGCATGAGCAGCGGGTCCACGTTCCCGCCGGAGAGCACGGCGACGACCGGCCCCCGGAAGGACTTCGGGTCGCTGAGGAGTGCGGCGACCGGGCTGGCGCCCGCGGGTTCGACGACGAGCTTGGCCCGTTCCAGGCAGAGCAGCAGGGCGCTGGAGAGTTCGTCCTCGGTGACCGTGCGGACCTCGTCCACCAGCTCCTGGATCAGGCCGAACGGCACGTCGCCGGGGCGGCCGACCTTGATGCCGTCGGCCATCGTCTGCGGTGTCGTCTCCAGGGCGACCGGGTGCCCGGCGGCGAGGGAGGGCGGGTACGCGGCGGCGCCCGCGGCCTGCACGCCGATGATCTTCACGTCGGGGCGGAGCGCCTTGACGGCGACGGCGATGCCGGCGGCCAGTCCGCCGCCGCCGATACCGACGACGATGGTGCGGACCTCGGGACACTGTTCGAGGATCTCCAGGCCGACGGTGCCCTGGCCCGCGATGATGTCGGGGTGGTCGAAGGGGTGGATGAAGACCGCTCCGGCCCGCTCCGCGTACTCCTGGGCGGCGGCGAGGGTCTCGTCGACGACCTGGCCGTGCAGCCGGACCTCGGCGCCGTACTCGCGGGTCGCGGCGACCTTGGGGAGGGGAGCGCCGACCGGCATGAAGACCGTGGAGCGTACGCCGAGCAGGGAAGAGGCGAGTGCGACACCCTGCGCATGGTTTCCGGCACTCGCGGCGACGACTCCGCCCGCCCGCTCCTCCGGGGTGAGGCCGGCGATGCGTACGTAGGCTCCGCGCAGCTTGAAGGAGCCGGTGCGCTGGAGGTTCTCGCACTTGAACTGGACGGGGGCGCCGACGAGCTCCGACAGGTGACGGCTGCCCTCCATCACGGTCGTTCTGGCCACGCCGGACAGTATCTTCTGGGCGCCCCGGACGTCGTCGAGGATCAGCGGCGGGTGGGGTGCGGACGTACGGAAGCTCATGACCGCCAGTCTCGCAGCTCGCCGCCGGGCCGCCCGCCGAGTGGTCCGGCGGCCTGCCCGCCCGGGCACCCCGCATGTTCTCGGATGGTCGGGTTTGCCTACCGTGGACACACCCGCCCGCATCGCCGCGTACTGTGTCCCCCACCCATCCGACACCGCACGAAGAGAGCTATTGGCCATGCCCCCTCAGGACATGACGAATGCTGCGTCTCCTTCCGGGGACGACGTCTCCCCGCCACAGGGTTCCGACCCCGTCGTCCTCGACACGCTCCAGCACCAGGTGGCGGTCTTCGCCCGGCGTGCCGAGCAGACCCGTCTCGGCGGCGTCGGCAAGGTCCGCAACTCGATGGACCGAGCCGCCTACCTGCTGCTGAACAGGCTGGACCGGGAAGGCCCGATGGGCGTGAAGGCGCTGGCCGCGGGCATGGGGATCGACTCCTCGACGGTGACCCGTCAGGTCGCCCCGCTCGTGGATACCGGGCTGGTCAAGCGGACCTCGCACCCGGAGGACGGCCGGGCGGTCGTGCTCCAGTTGTCGCCGCGCGGGCAGGCCCGCCTGGACGAGGTGCGCGCCTCCCGCCGCGCTCTGATGTCGCAGGTCACGAGCGACTGGAGCGAGGAGGAGCGGGAGACCTTCTGCACCCTGCTGACCCGCTTCAACGGTGCCTTGGCGCTCCGGCAGGCAGCTCACCAGCAGCAGGGCGACTGACCCGGAACTACCCTGGAAGAACAGGCCCACGTGATGAACGAGGAGGCCGCCATGACCAGGAAAGTCGCCGACTGCCGTAAGTATCCGAGCGTGTCGGGCTGCTCCTTGACCATCTCCGGTGAGGAGAACGAGGTCGTCCGGGCAGCCGCCGAGCACGCCGTCTCGGTGCACGAGCACACGGACGGCCCGGAACTGCGCGAGCAGATCAGGGCCTCGCTGGACGACGAGAACGCGAAGTCCGCCGTCTGAGCGGCCGAAAGCCGCTCGGACCGCCAGAAGCCACCCGGACGCGCTGAGAACCGGGAGCCTGCCGGACGTTCCCCGGATGTCCGCGAGGCCCGTCCGTGAGGCCCGTACCCGCAGGGTCCGTGTCCGCGAGGCCCGTACCCGCGAGGCCCGTATCCGCGGGGTCCGTACCCGCAGGGTCCGTGTCCGCGGGTGTCCGGAGCACGGTGCCGGGTGCTTCTGCGGCGCCGGTCGTACGGACGATGCCGTGCAGGAGGGCGGAGGGACGGGTCATGTCCCTCCGCCCCGGCGGAGTTGACGTCAGCCGAGCGCCTGGGTGAGGTCGGCCAGCAGGTCGTCGCCGTTCTCGATGCCGACGGAGAGCCGTACCAGGTCGGCGGGGACCTCCAGCGGGGAACCGGCGGCGGAGGCGTGGGTCATCCGGCCCGGGTGCTCCAGGAGCGACTCCACGCCGCCGAGCGACTCACCGAGGGTGAACAGCCTGGCGCGGTCGCAGACGTTCACGGCCGCCTCCTCGCCGCCGCGCACGCGGAAGGAGACCATGCCGCCGAACGCCCGCATCTGCTTGGCGGCGACCTCGTGGCCCGGGTGGTCCGGCAGTCCGGGGTAGAGGACCTGCGTCACCTCGGGGTGGCGGGTGAGCAGTTCGGCGACCCGGCCGGCGTTCTCGGTGTGCCGGTCCATGCGTACGGCGAGGGTCTTGATGCCGCGCAGCACCAGCCAGGCGTCGAACGGTCCGGCGACCGCGCCCATCGCGTTCTGGTGGAAGGCCAACTCCTCGGCGAGACCGGCGTCGTCGACGATCAGCGCGCCGCCGACCACGTCGGAGTGGCCGCCCATGTACTTGGTGGTGGAGTGCACCACGACGTCCGCGCCCAGCGCCAGCGGCTGCTGGAGGTAGGGGCTGGCGAAGGTGTTGTCGACGACCAGCCGGGCGCCGGCCTGGCGGGCCACGTCCGCGACGGCCGCGATGTCGGTGATGCCGAGCAGCGGATTGGACGGCGTCTCGACCCAGACCGCCTTGGTGCGGGGGGTGATCGCGGCGCGTACCGCGGCCACGTCCGAGGTGTCGGCCACCGAGAACTCCACGCCCCAGCGCGACGCGACCTTGGCGAACAGCCGGAAGGTGCCGCCGTAGGCGTCGTTGGGGATCACCACGTGGTCGCCGGGGGTGAGCAGCGTGCGGAGCAGGCAGTCCTCGGCGGCGAGCCCGGAGGCGAAGGCCAGTCCGCGGCGGCCGCCTTCCAGCGCCGCCAGGTTCTCCTCCAGGGCGGTGCGCGTCGGGTTGGCGCTGCGGCTGTACTCGTATCCCCCGCGCAGTCCGCCGACACCGTCCTGCTTGTACGTGGACACCTGGTAGATGGGCGGAACGACGGCGCCGGTGAGCGGATCGGCGGTGTTTCCCGCGTGGATCGCGAGGGTCTCGAAGCTGTGCTGGTCGGTCATGAGGCCCGAGCGTAGTTCGTCGCGGGGGCCCGCACCGGACACTCGGCCGTACGGGGACAATGGGTCCATGGAGATTCTGTGGTTGCTGCTCGCCCTCTGCATGATCACAGCGGTGCTCGGCCCGTTCCTGTGGCGCCGCCGGGGCGGCAATATCCAGCTGGCGGCGCCCGGTTCGCCGGACGCGGCCGACCCGGAGACGTACGGCTTCGTGCGGCAGGAGCTGCTGGACGGACGGCTGCCCGGCCCCGACCAGGACCTGGTCGACGTCCTCCACGTGGTGCAGGCCACCCAGGGGTGGCGTGCGGCGGCCCAACTGCTCGCCGGTACGCCGAAGGAGGGCGAGGTCCGGTGGCAGCGCGTACAGGCGTTCGCAGGAGCAGCCGCGCTCGAACTCGGTGAGCGGCCCGGTGTGGGTGGTGCCTGGCTGCGCTCGTGGCGCGCCGAGGCGCCGGAGGACCCGGGGGCGGCGGCGGTGCACGCGGATTTCCTGGTGCAGCGGGCGTGGCGGTCCTCCGCGGTGGGCAGCGAGGACTTCCGGGTGCTGCTGGACGAGGCGCGCACGGTCGCCGGTGAGGCGTCGGCGCTCGCTCCGGGCGACCCCGTTCCGTACCTCACGCACCTGGCGGTGGCGCGTGGACTGGGTTACGCCCCCGAGGAGTTCGACCGGCTCTGGGCGGAGGTCGTCGACCGCGCCCCGGCGCACTTCGGCGCGCATCTGGCGGCGCTGCACTACTGGTCCACGAAGTGGCACGGCTCCCGCGAGCTGGCCGACCGGTTCGCCACCTCCGCCGCCGCGCGTGCCCCGCAGGGCTCGCTGCTGGCCGCGCTGCCGTTGTTCTCGCTCTACGACAACCTGCCGGAGGTGAACCTGACGCCGAGCTTCTACCGGAGCGCGGCGGTGACGAAGGCCGTCGAGGGGGCGATGTTCGCGGTGCACTCGGCGCGCCAGGACGACCCGATGCTCGCCCATGTCCGGCATCTGCTGGTGCTGTTCCTGGTCAGGATGGAGCGCTGGTCCGAGGCGATGCACCAGTTCGTCCGCATCGACGGGTACGTCGGGGCACTGCCCTGGACCGAGGACGCCGACCCGGCCGGCGCGTACGCGGTCTACCGCGCGCTCGCGGTGGCCGGCTACGAGGCGAACGGCGGCAGCCCGGCGCGGCTGCTCGGGTAGGTCCCGCCGCCTCACCCGCCGGTCTCCGCGCCCGTCGGGTGCCTCGCGCGCCCGCCGGGCCGCTTTGCGCGCCCGCCGGGTCCCCCGCGCCCGTCAGATCACCGTGGGACACGATCCGGTTGCTCCCCACAACCTTTTGACCTCGCACTTTGTCGTTGTTCGTGGTCTGTCACATCCAGTGGTCCGTCACCCTCATCGTCCTCCTCGCCCTGGCCATCGTGCTCTTCTTCGGCAAGGCGATCGCGACGGGAGCCGCCGAGGGCTGGCGCGAGGTGAACGCGAAGGCCAAGGCGGACGCCGCCGCGTACGAGCTGCCCGAGGAGTGCGCCGCACTCGGCCTGCTCCCCCGCGACCAGCTGGACAGGACCGCGCCCGGCCCTGAGCCCGAGGTGGTGACCGCAGCGCTCACCGCAGCGGTGGCCGGTGACTGGAAGCCGGCCGCCGAGCTGATGCGGGAGACGGCCGAGGCCAAGGACTGGGAGCACCGCTCCGGGTTCGCGTACACGCTGGGCGACAAGGCGGCGGAGGACGACGCCTGGCTGCTCGCCTGGGAGACCGCGCGCCCCGACGACCCGGACGCGGCGGTGGTGCGGGCGCGCAGCACCGTCTCGCTGGCCTGGAACATCCGGGGCGCGAAGCGGGCGCAGTACACGACGGGCGAGCAGTTCCAGGGGTTCCACACCGTCCTGGCCCGCTCCCGCGAGGAGATGGCCCGCGCCGCCGAGCTGAACCCCGCCGACCCCGACCACCCGCGCCTCGCGGAGGTCCGGCACGTACTGGCGTACTTCCTCTCGTTCCAGGACCGCGACGAGGCGGCGGTGGAGCAGTTCAAGCTGGTGGACGGGTACGTCGGCTCGCTGTCGTGGTCGTACCGGGGGGACCCGGCGGCGAGCTACTGCCACCTGCGCGACCTGTCCGTGAAGGCGGCGACGAAGGCGTCCTGACCGCGCCTCCCGACCCGGCCTCCCGCGAGGAATGCGGGGCGTTGCGCAGGCGTTGTCCCCATACCGCCCCGCAGAAGGAGGACCGATCATGCTGTTCGGCCGTACACCCGTGCTCCCCACCCCCGAGCAGGCCCTGAAGGGCAGCCCGACCCCGACGTTCACGGTGCCCGACCATCACATCGTGCTCGGCAACCCGCTGCAGGGCCCGTACCCGGAGGGCCTGGAGGTCGCCGACTTCGCGCTGGGCTGTTTCTGGGGCGCCGAGCGCAAGTTCTGGCAGACGGAGGGCGTCTGGACGACGCTCGTCGGCTACCAGGGCGGCTACACCGAGAACCCCACGTACGAGGAGACCTGCTCCGGCCAGACCGGTCACACGGAGGCGGTCCGCGTGGTCTTCGACCCCGAGGTCGTCCCGTACACGGAGCTGCTGAAGCTGTTCTGGGAGTCGCACAACCCGACCCAGGGCTTCCGCCAGGGCAATGACGTCGGTACGCAGTACCGCTCGGCGCTCTACACCCACTCCGCCGGGCAGGCCGAGGCCGCCGCCGCGTCCCGCGAGGCGTACCAGAAGGTCCTGACGGGCTCCGGCTACGGGCAGATCACCACCGAGATCCTGCCCGCCGAGGGCCGCACCTTCTGGCCGGCCGAGGGCTACCACCAGCAGTACCTGGAGAAGAACCCGGGCGGCTACTGCGGCATCGGCGGCACCGGAGTCTCCTGCCCGATCGGCGTGGCCCGCGCGGGCAGCTGATCGGAACCGTGCCGGGCCCGGGGGCGAACCCGGTCCGGCACGGCAGAACACCCCCGCGAGGGGCGTCCACCACGGGCGCCCCTCGCCGTCGTTCCGGGAGAGCGTCGTCCCGGGGGAGCGTCGTCCCGGGAGAGCGTCGTCCCCGGCGGGTCGGCCGGAACGGATCAGGTGGTGCCGTTGAGCGCGGCGAAGCCGGCGACGAGGCCGACGAGGACCAGCACCCCGAGCAGGCAGAGGAACAGCACCAGCCAGCCCGTCAGGATGGCCACCAGGGCGACCCCGCGCCCGGCGCCGCCCAGGCGCTTGCCCCGGAAGCGGGCCACGTGTCCGGCGGGAATGGCGATCAGCGCGCACAGGACCGCGAGGGTGAGGAAGACGGCCGGGTTCATCAGCGCGATGCCGGTGGCGAAGTTCCCGATGGCACCGACGGCGCCCAGCGCGAAGAACCCGCTGACCGTCGCCGCACGGTTCCTGGGCGCGGGCGGGGAGGAACTCTCCGACGCCTGCGCCTGCCCCTGATCCGATGCCGACGCCGACGCCGGTCCCCCTGCCGTGGCCGGTCCCCCTGCCGTGGCCGGTATGCCGTCCGTGGCCGGTATGCCGCCCGTGGCCGGTATGCCGTCCGTGCTGGTGCCGTTCTCCATGCGTGCCGTCCCCCGTGGTCTCCGTGCTCGCTCGCCACGGGATTTTACGGTGCCGCCCAGGACGACCGGCGGCAGAGACGAGCGGACGGCCCGTCAGGCTGCTAGCCGCACCTGCGTCCTGGGTATCGAGCGGGAGGGTACGAGCCCGGTCGCCCGGGCCGCGGCACGGAACGCGCTCCGGCGGGCCAGCTCCGACGCCGCCCGGCCGAGCACGTCGGCGAGGCCGAGTCCGAGGGCGTGCGCGGCGGAGGCGAGCACCTCGGAGGACGCCTCCTTGCGGCCCCGCTCCAGCTCGGAGAGGTACGCGAAGGAGATCCGCGCCGCGTCCGCGACGTCCTTCAGCGTCCGCTCCTGGGAGAGGCGCTCCTGGCGCAGCACCTCGCCGACGAGGTCGCGCAACAGCGGCTCCCGGGGCGCGTCCGACGCGGGAGCCCGGGTCGCGGGAGCCGGGGTCGCGGGAGCCCGGGTCGCGGGAGCCGGGGTCCCGGCCGCCGGGACCTGTCGCAGGGGTATCACCCGGGCGCCACGCGGGAGGCGGCGCAGGCCGGGTTCGTACGCGCTGGATTTGTACGGGCCGGGTTCGTACGGGCTGGTGTCCCTCGCTCGGTTCGTCATCGCTCAAGCGTAGGAGCGGCGCCGCGCCCGTGGGGCCTGCAGCGCTGTGCCCTCGGCGGATCTGCTGGCGGAGAAACAGTGCAACCCCCGGGCCCCGTCGCACCGTCGGCGAACGCCCCCGCCGCCCGGCCGCCCGAGCACTGGGGGCCGGTTCCACGCACGCACACGCACGCGCGGAACCGGCCCCCGGCCGAGAACGGTCACCCGTCACCCGTCAGGTCAGATGAGGCCCTGGGCCAGCATCGCCTCGGCGACCAGTTCGAAGCCGGCGATGTTGGCGCCGACGACGTAGTTGCCCGGGCTGCCGTAGCGCTCGGCGGTGGTGTAGCAGGAGTCGTGGATGTGCCGCATGATCTCCTCCAGGCGCGCCTCGGTGTGGGCGAAGCTCCACGAGTCGCGCGAGGCGTTCTGCTGCATCTCCAGCGCGCTGGTGGCGACGCCACCGGCGTTCGCCGCCTTGCCGGGGCCGAAGGCGACGCCGGCCTCCTGGAAGACGCGGACGGCCTCCGGGGTGGTCGGCATGTTGGCGCCCTCGGCGACCGCCTTCACGCCGTTGCGCACGAGCGCGCGGGCGTCCTCCTCGTGCAGCTCGTTCTGCGTGGCGCAGGGCAGCGCGACGTCGACCGGCACGGTCCACAGGCCGGTGCCCGCCACGAAGGTGGCGGAGGCGCCGCGGCGCTCGGCGTAGTCGGAGACCCGGCCCCGGTCCTGCTCCTTGATCTCCTTGAGCAGGTCGAGGTCGATGCCCTTCTCGTCCACGACGTAGCCGCTGGAGTCGGAGCAGGTGACGACGGTGGCGCCGAGCTGCTGGGCCTTCTCGATGGCGTAGATGGCGACGTTGCCGGAGCCGGAGACGGCGATGCGCTGGCCTTCCAGCGACTCGCCCCGGACGCGCAGCATCTCGGAGGTGAACATGACGCAGCCGTAGCCGGTGGCCTCGGTACGCGCCTGGGCGCCGCCCCAGCCGAGGCCCTTGCCGGTGAGGACGCCGGACTCGTAGCGGTTGGTGATCCGCTTGTACTGGCCGAAGAGGTAGCCGATCTCGCGGCCGCCGACGCCGATGTCACCGGCGGGGACGTCGGTGTACTCGCCCAGGTGGCGGTGGAGTTCGGTCATGAAGGACTGGCAGAAGCGCATGATCTCGGCGTCCGAACGGCCCTTGGGGTCGAAGTCGGAGCCGCCCTTGCCGCCGCCGATGGGCATGCCGGTGAGGGCGTTCTTGAAGATCTGCTCGAAGCCGAGGAACTTGACGATGCCGAGGTTGACCGAGGGGTGGAAGCGCAGTCCGCCCTTGTACGGGCCGAGCGAGCTGGAGAACTCGACGCGGAAGCCGCGGTTGACGTGGATGTCGCCGTTGTCGTCCGACCACGGCACGCGGAAGATGAGCTGACGCTCGGGCTCGCACAGCCGCTCGATGATGCGGGCGTCCACGAACTCGGGGCGCGCGGCGAGCACCGGGCCGAGGGTCTCCAGGACCTCCCGGACGGCCTGGTGGAACTCCTTCTCGCCCTGGTTGCGGCGGAGGACCTCCGCGTAGAGCGGCTCGATGACGCGGCTCTCGGCAGACGGCGAGAGCGCGGATTCAGAAGATACCGACATCTGATCAAGACCTTCCATGGAGCAGTGGCAGATACGTGCGCGCCCGTCCCGAGAACGCACCCGGCCCTCGCCACCCGCACGCGTGCGGACACGTACGGGGGACGATCAGAACCGGTGTATGGCTCAATTGTCCTCTCGGAAGGCGCGCGCCCTCCGGATCATCCACATAGTGACCACCACGGGGCCGTGCCCCTGCGGGACCGGGCCGACGAACGGCCGTACGGTTCCGAAGGATCACCACCCTCCCGCCACCGCACGACCCGTCGACGACGTGACCGGAATCACAGCGGAGTGGCTTCCGGCCGCCCCCCGTACGGGGACACGCCCCGGTACGCGACGGCGCCCTGGTACGCCAACGCACCGGCCACCCGGAGGTGGCCGGTGCTTTCGTGGTGCGGGTCAGGCGGTGGCGTTCTCCGTGATGGTGACCTTGCCCTTGCGGATGGTGGCGAGGCGCGGGGCCTTGCGGGCGAGGGAGCTGTCGTGGGTGACCATGACGAAGGTCAGCCCCAGCTCCTTCCAGAGCCCTTCGAGCAGCGTCATGATCTCGTCGCGCATGGACTCGTCGAGGTTGCCGGTCGGCTCGTCGGCGAGGAGCACCTTGGGCTTCTTGACGAGCGCGCGGGCGATGGCGACGCGCTGCTGCTGCCCGCCGGACATCTCGCTCGGCAGGTGGGTGGGGCGGTCGCCGAGGCCGACCGACTCCAGCGCCTCGATGGCCCGCTCGCGGCGAAGCCTGGCGCCGATACCGAGCGGGACCAGGGCGGTCTCGACGTTCTCGGCGGCGGTGAGCGTCGGGATCAGGTTGAAGCTCTGGAAGACGAAGCCGATGGACTCGGCCCGGACCTTGGTGAGCTTGGCCTCGGAGAGCTTGGCGAGGTCGACGCCGTCGAGCTCGATGGTGCCCTCGGTCGGCCGGTCGAGACCGCCGAGCATCTGGAGAAGGGTGGACTTGCCACCGCCGGTGGGGCCCTGGATGACGAGGCGGCCACCGTCCTCGATGGTCAGGTCGACCCCGGCGAGCGCGTCGACCTTGGTCTTTCCCCGCAGGTAGCGCTTGGTGACGCCTCTGAGCTGATACACGTGTGGACTCCTGCTGTACGTACGGAAGTTGAGGTCGTGGGGCCGGTGACTACTCGACGCGGCGCAGGGCGTCGGCCGGGCGCAGCCGGGAGGCGCGCCAGCCGCCGAACGCGCCGGCGATGAGCCCGCCCGCCACGGCCAGTACGACAGCGATCACGATGGTGGAGAGGGAGACCGGCGCGGTCAGCGCGATGTCCAGGGTCTTCGCGGCGGCCTGACGGCCGGGGCCGCCCATCCCGCCGCCGCCCATGCCACCGAAGCCGCCACCGCCGCCGGACGAGCCGAGCTCCGCGGTGAGCGTGGGGCTGATCGCGGTGACGATGTACGCGCCGGCCAGGCCGACGGCGATGCCGAGGACTCCGCCCATGAGGCCGTTGACGAGCGCCTCGCCGACGACCTGGCGGGTGACCCGGCCGCTCTTCCAGCCCAGCGCCTTGAGGGTGCCGAACTCGCGGACGCGGCGGCTGACCGCCGACGACGTGAGCAGGCCCGCCACCACGAAGGCGGCGATCAGGACCACGATGGAGAGCCACTTGCCGACGCTGGAGGCCAGGTCGGAGGCGGTGGAGAGGGAGCCGGAGACCGTGTCGGCCAGGTCGGCGGAGGTGGTGACGGTGGTACCCGAGATGTTCTTCTGGATGGCCGACTTGACGCTGTCGATGGCGGTGGAGTCCTTGGCCTTCACGTAGACCGTGGTGACCTTGGCCTTCGAGTCCGAGAGCGTCTGGGCCTGCTGGAGCGGGATGTAGACGTTCGCGGCGGCGTCACCGCTGCTGGCGGTGGAGACACCGATGATCGTGAACTTGGTGCCGGAGATGGTGACGGTCTTGTCGACCGCGAGCGACTTCTCCTTGGCGTAGGAGGCGTCGACGATCGCGACCTTGCCGTTCGTCTCGGTGGTCTTGAAGGTACGGCCCTTGGTGATCTCGGATGAGGTCAGCGGTCCGAGGTCCTGGTGCGCGACGTCGGTGCCGTACACGGTGAAGGAGTTGACGTCGAAGGAGGCGCCGCCGCCCTGGACGCGGCCCTGCGGCGCGCCACCACCGCCGCCCTGGCCGCCGCCGTAACCGCCCTGGCCGCCGCTGTTGCCACCGGACGAGCTGTCCTGCTTGAACTCGCCGCGCTTGAACTGGCCGTCGACCTTCATGACGTTCAGGCTCAGCCCGCCGACCGCGGTCGCCACGCCGGACTGCTGTCCGACCTTGGTGACGGTGGAGTCGGCCAGGGTCTGGAAGCCCTGGACCATGACGCGGTCGGTGCTCTGCGTCGCGTCGTCGTCGCTGTCCTTGGCGTCGAAGTTGAACTTCGGGCGCTCCTGGGCACCCGCGGTGCCCTGGGCAGCGGCGGCCTTGGTCACGGTCATGTCCGTGCCGAGGCCGTACAGCGATTCCAGGACCTTGTCCTGGGCCTTGCCCATCCCGGCGGTGACCGAGCTGACGACGATGACCAGCGCAATGCCGAGGGCGAGCCCCGAGGCGACGACGAGCGCCGCCTTTCTGCGACGGCGCAGCTCGCGCCGGAGGTAGGTGAAGAACATGCCGCGAACCTATGGACCGGGCGTGATGGTGGGTTAAGGCCATCATGAGAGGAGGATGAGAACCTGCCGGGACGGGAACTCCGCGTGCGGGACGCAAGCTTCGCGAAGCGTCAGGAACCCCATCAGGAACCCCCGCCGACGCCCGAGGGCGGTGGCACCGGCGGTCCGTGCGGACCGGGGTGCCACCGCCCTCGGGTGGGGGAAAGCGGGGTGCCGGGGATCAGGCCGCCGAGTCGGCGGTCCACTCCGCCCAGCTCATGTTCCAGCCGTTGAGACCGTTGTCGGGGGCGATGGTCTTGTCCGGGGAGTTCTTCACGATGACGACGTCGCCGACGATCGAGTGGTTGTAGAACCACGCGGCGGGCTGGTCGGCGTCGCCGGCGCCCTTGACGTCCTGAAGGCCGACGCAGCCGTGGCTGGTGTTGGCCGAGCCGAAGATGCTGGAGCTGCCCCAGTAGTTGCCGTGCACGAAGGTGCCGGAGCTGGAGAGGCGCATGGCGTGCGGGACGTCCTTGATGTCGTACTCGCCCTTGCCGTCGTCGTCGGTGAAGCCGACGGTGGCGCCGTCCATCCGGGTCTCCTTGTACTTCTCGGAGATCACCATCTGACCGTTGTACGTGGGGTTGTCGGGCGAACCGGCGGAGATCGGGATCGTCTTGATCGTCTTCCCGTCCTGGGTGACGGTCATGGTGTGCGCCTTGGCGTCGACGGTGGAGACCTGGTTGCGGCCCACCTTGAAGGTCACCGTCTTCTGCTGCACGCCGTAGACGCCGTCCGCGCCCTCCACGCCGTCCAGCGCGAGCTTCAGCGTGACGGTGGAGCCGCTCGTCCAGTAGTCCTCGGGGCGGAGGTCGAGGCGCTGCGAGTTGAACCAGTGGCCTTCGACTTCCTGGCCGGTGCTCGACGTGACCGTGATGCCGGCCTGGACGGCCGACTTGTCGGTGATCGCCTTGTTGAAGTTGATCGAGACCGGCATGCCGACGCCGACGGTGGAACCGTCCTCGGGGGTGAAGTTCCCGATGAAGCTGTTGTCGGGCGAGACGGTCGTGAAGGAACCGTTCTCGTGCGCCTCGCGGCCCTTGGAGTCCTTCGCCGTGGCGATGACCTTGTACGTGGTCGAGCGCTCCAGCTGGGCGGCGGGCTTCCAGCTCTTCCCGTCCGCGGCGAGCGTGCCCTCCACGGTGTCGCCGGCGGCGGTCGTCATGGTGACGGTGGTCAGCGTCCCCTTGGCGACGGTGACCTTGGCCGCGTTGTTGATGCTGGCGTTGGTGGAGCCGTTCTTCGGTTCGATCGATATCTGGGCTTCGGACACGTCCTGGGCCGCTGCCTCGTCGACCGCGGTCTGGGACTTCTGAGAACTGCCGGCACCCGTGGGACTCGAGTCGTCGCCGCCGCTGCACGCCGAGAGCACCAGCACGCCGCCGAGCAGGGCGGACGCGGCCATGAGGCCCTTGCGCCGCTTGCTGTCCGTGATCACACGCTTCTCCATCGTTGCCAAATCCCCAAAATCCCCGTAACGGCGCCGCCAGATGCGGATCCCCGTCAATGTTCCAGAACCCCGGTCGGTGGCGATCCGTTCCACATCCGTGCGGGATGTGGGGAACACCACTCATCGACGCGTCCCCGGCGGCCTTGGTTCCCGCCTCCGCGTGTCCGGCCCGGTGCGGTTCCGGTCCGGGCCGTCGCACGGCCCGGAATCGGCGTCCTCACTGGTCGGACCGGTCGTCGCGGACGGCTGCCCGCGTGGTCGCCCCTTCCATTCTCCTCGGCTGCCGGGATTCCCGGCCCCGGTGCGGAGCCGGGGCCGGGCCGGTACCGGCTATTCCCTGCCGCTCTCCTCGTCGTCCTCGTCGTAGTACTCGTAGGCGTCCGCGTCGTCGTCGCCGTCGTCCGCGTCGTGCTCGACGGCCTCGCTGCTCCAGGAGGCCTGTGCGAGCTCGATCCCGGGTACGGCGCCGACCAGGTCGAACGGGTCGATCAGCGAGGCGAGCGCCTCTGCGGCGTCTGCCCGGACCAGGGACTCGGCATGCCTGCGCTCCTGGTCCGCCCCGTCGTCGTCGGGGTCGGGGAGGGCATCCTCGTACTCGGCGGCGACCGCTTCCAGGGCGGTGCCGGTGAGGGCTTCCAGGTCGGTGACCTCCACCACCAGCTCCACCTGGAGGCGGACGAAGGCGGGCTGCGGAACGTCCTCGGCGCCCGGCTCCCGCGCGTCCCGGGCCAGGCCCCGCGCCATGTTCTGTGAAGTGCTCTCGGAAGTGCTCATAGGCCGGAGCGTAGGGCTCCGCTTCCCGCGCCGCTCCAGCGACCCGCTGCGGGCGGGTCCCGTTCGCGGGGAGCTCCGTTCGCGGGAGCGGTACGTCCCCGGGGCCGGACGCGCCGGGGCCGCTCGGCGCGCCTTGATGAAGGTCGTACCATCGGCCCACGGGGGTCAACTCAAGGTCGTCGTCAGGGGATCGAATCTGTGACCATCACTCGTCGCACACTGCTGACCGTCTCCGCCGCGGGCATCGTGCTGGGCGCGCTCTGCTTCGTACCGTCGGCGAAGACCTCGGTCGACACGCATGCGGACACCGCGTCGGCGAGAACCGCGGCCACCGTCCCGGTGGAGCGGACGGACGAGTCGTACGGCTCGTCGAGCCGGGAGTTCGCCCAGGCGGGCACCGGCTCCGGTACGGGCACCACGCCGTATCTGATCGGCGGCACGGTCCTGCTGGGCCTCGGCGCCGGGTACGTGGCGCGCTCGGACCGCCGGTCCTCCTCACCCGCGTGACGTGACGGCGGCCGCCCGGCCCGCCCGTCCTCCGGTTCCGGAGGGCGGGCGGGCCGGGTGCGTCAGTCCAGCGGTCCGGTGACCCGCTCCACGGCCCGGACCAGCCCGCCGCCGCGGACGAACGCGTCGGCGGCGGCCAGGTCGGGGGCGAGGAAACGGTCCGGTCCCGGCCCCTCGGCGCCCGCCTCGCGCAGCGCCTCCACGGCGGCGCGGGAGGCGAGGGCGGGGAACAGCCCTCCGGCGGCACGGAGTTCGACGGCGCGCGCCGCCGCGTACAGCTCGACCGCGACGATCCGGGAGAGGTCGTCCACGGCGGTACGGAGCTTGCGCGCGGCCGACCAGCCCATCGAGACGTGGTCCTCCTGCATCGCGGAGGACGGGATCGAGTCGGCGGACGCGGGCACGGCCAGCCGCTTCATCTCGCTGACCAGGGCCGCCTGGGTGTACTGAGCGATCATCAGACCGGAGTCCACCCCGGCGTCGTCGGCGAGGAACGGCGGCAGCCCGTGCGAGCGGTTCTTGTCCAGCAGCCGGTCGGTGCGCCGCTCGCAGATGGAGCCGAGGTCGGCGGCGACGATCGCCAGGAAGTCGAGTACGTACGCCACCGGGGCGCCGTGGAAGTTGCCGTTGGACTCCACACGCCCGTCCGGCAGCACCACCGGGTTGTCGACGGCGGAGGCCAGCTCCCGGTCCGCGACCGTGGCGGCGTACGCGAGGGTGTCCCGGCCCGCGCCGTTGACCTGGGGCGCGCAGCGTACGGAGTAGGCGTCCTGGACCCGGGGCGCGTCGTCCTGGTGGTGGCCGGTGAGGCCGGAACCCTCCAGCACCCGCAGCATGTTGGCGGCGCTCACGCCCTGCCCGGGGTGCGGGCGGATGGCGTGCAGCTCGGGGGCGAGGACCTTCTCGGTGCCGAGCAGCGCCTCCAGCGAGAGCGCGGCGGTGATGTCGGCGCTGGTGTAGAGGGCGCGCAGGTCGGCGAGGGCCATCACCAGCATGCCGAGCATGCCGTCGGTGCCGTTGAGGAGGGCGAGGCCCTCCTTCTCGCGGAGTTCCACCGGGGTGATGCCGTGCTCGGCGAGGAGTTCGGCGGCGGGGCGCACGGTGCCGTCCGGCCCCTCGGCCTCCCCCTCGCCCATCAGCGCGAGGGCACAGTGCGAGAGCGGGGCGAGGTCGCCGGAGCAGCCGAGCGAGCCGAACTCGTGGACGACGGGCGTGATCCCGGCGTTGAGGAGGTCGGCCATGGTCTGCGCGACCTCGGGGCGTACGCCGGTGTGGCCGGAGGCGACCGTCTTGAGCCGGAGGAACATCAGCGCGCGCACCACCTCGCGCTCCACGTGCGGGCCCATGCCGGCGGCGTGCGAGCGGACGATGTTGCGCTGGAGGCGCCCGCGCAGCTCGGGGCTGATGTGGCGGGTCGCGAGGGCGCCGAAACCGGTGGAGACGCCGTAGACGGGTTCGGGGCGCGCGGCGAGCGCGTCGACGGTCCTGCGGGCGGCGGCGAGGGCGTCCAGGGCCTCCGGGGACAGGACCACGCGCGCGCCCTCGCGGGCCACGGCCAGGACGTCCTCGGCGGTGGTTCCGGAGGTTCCCACCACGACAGTGTGCATATCCATATTCAGGACCCTACGCACTGAAACTGGCCATGTCACCAGTGCTCGGCGGGTTGACCCCTTACCGGCCGTCGGCCCCCGCGGCGCTCACCGCCCCAGGACCTCCGCGACCCTCGCCCCCCGCAGCCCCGCGGCCCTCACAGCCCCCGCGGCCCTCACAGCCCCTGCGGCCCTCACGGCCCTCACGGCCCTCACGGCCCTCACGGCAGGTTCCCCCGCAGCCTCCGCCGGTCGTGGGCCGGAGTGGGAGGCGAGTCGGCGAGCCGCATCACCTCGCCGTCCCGCCCGGCCACCACCGGGCCCACCGCGCGGTCGGCCTTCGCGCGGTACTGCGCGGCGTCGGCGAGCCGGAAGAGCCGGCGGGCGGAGTGGACCGGCCCGATCGGGTCGCCGGTCGAGGCGACCCCGCAGGCCACCCCGTCGCCCAGCTCCAGGGCTGCGGCGCGCTCGCACAGTTCTCCGGCGACCCGGATCACCTCGTCCGCCCCCGGGCCCACGGAGATCAGGCAGAACTCGTCGCCGCCGAGCCGGGCGGCGAGGGCGTCCGACAGCATGGCCCCGCACCGCGAGAGCACCGAGCCGAAACGTTCCAGCAGACGGTCGCCGACGGCGTGCCCATGGGTGTCGTTGACCGATTTGAGGCCGTTCAGGTCGCAGACCACCAGGCTGACCACGACGTCCTCGGCCCGGTGCCGCTCCACCGCCTCGTCCAGCCGGATGTCCACGGCCCTGCGGTTGGCGAGGCCGGTCAGCGGGTCGGTGAAGGCGAGCTTGCGCACCTCCTCCAGCCGCTCGGTCTGCGCGATGCCCGCCGCGACCACGGCCGCGAGCACCGTCGCGAAGTCGGCGTCGTCCCGGTCGAAGACGGGCGCCCCGGCCGGGCGGGCCACGTACAGCTCGCCCCAGGCACGGCCGTGCAGCACGATCGGCGCGACGACGCAGCAGCCCCGGCCGCGCCGCTGGAGCGCGGCGACCCGCTGGTGGCAGAACGGGCGGGCGCCCCGGGCCGGTGTGGTGCCGCCGGGGTGCCCCTCCGCGGTCTCCACCCAGGCGTCGGGTTCGCCACCGCCCGCCCAGCGCTCGTGCAGGAACTCGGTGATCTCCGGGAAACGGTGGACGGGGTACGCCTCCTCCTCGGGGAACTCCTCCTCCCCCTCGGCCCGCTCACCCGCGTTCACCAGGACGCGGAGCCTGCCCCGGTCGCGCTCCCACACGGAGAGCGCGGCGAAGGAGCCGCCCAGCGCCTCGCAGGCGCCCAGGGCCGCGGCCCGCCACGACTCCTTCGCGGTGTAGGCCGCCGCCATGGTCTGCGCCAGCGACACCACCGCCCGGAGTCGCACATCGTCACCATCCATCACACCAGCTTATGTACGTATGAGCCGGTGTGATCACCCGACGGATCCGGGCCGGGCCGGTGACTCCCCGATGCCGCACCGGCACCGCTGTCACACTGCGTCATCCCCCGGAACGGAGGGACCGGGTCGGGTCACCCCAGCCCCGGCCACCGGGGCGTGCGCTTCTCGTTGAAGGCGGCCACGCCCTCCGCCCGGTCGCCGGAGAAGGCCACCGACCGCCAGGCCGCGTCCTCCACCTCGAGCCCCGTCCGCAGGTCGAGCCCGTGGCCGAGCCGCAGCGCGCGCTTCGCCGCCCGCAGCCCGACCGGGGAGTTGGCGGCCATCCGGCCGGCCAGCGCCAGCGCCGCGTCCCGGTCCGTACCCTCCGCCACCAGCTCGTCCACCAGCCCCAGGGCGTGGGCCTCCGCCGCCTCCAGCCGGCGCGCGGTGAAGATCAGCTCGGCCGCCCGGGCCGCGCCGACCCGGCGGGGCAGCAGCTGGGTGCCGCCGCCGCCCGGGATCACCCCGACCGACACCTCGGGCAGCCCCACCACCGCGGTGCGGTCGGCCACGATCACGTCGCAGGAGAGCGCCAGCTCGAAGCCGCCGCCGAGCGCGTAGCCGTGCACGGCGGCCACGGCCGGCATCGGCAGCTCCAGCACCCCGGTGTACGCGGCGCGCGAGACCGGCCGCTGCCGCCCCAGCTCGGCGTCGCTGAGGGAGTTGCGCTCCTTGAGGTCCGCGCCCACACAGAAGGCGCGCGGGCTGCTGGAGGAGACGACGGTGACGCGTACGTCCGGGTCCGCACCGAGCGCCTCGCAGGCGGCGGCGACGGACCGGGCCATCTCCGAGGAGACCGCGTTCATGGCCTTCGGGCGGTCGAGCACCAGCTCCGCGACGTACCCGGACTCCGTGGGGCGCCGTACGACGACGAACTCCCCGAACCGCTGCTCGGACGTGACGCTCATGGGTTCCATCCCTCCGGTGGTGGTGGCGTTCCGGGGGGAGCTTAGGGCCGGGGCGGACCGGAGTGGTCTCAGCGACCGCCCTCGCGCGGGGTACGCCTGGTCAGCATCCACGGCTCGACCACGCCGAGCCCGCGTACCGGCCGCTGCCACATGGGCTGGAGCTGGAAACGGTAGGCGGGCAGCGGCGGCTCGTCGGTGAGCTTCCGGCCCTCCTTCTCGGCGATCCGGGCCCGCTCGGCCGCGGCGAGGACCTCCTCGGCGGCCCTGGCCTCGGACTCCGGGGAGTCGCCGGTACGGATCAGCTCCTCGGCGAACGCCCCGTCCACCAGGACGGCGTCCTTCGCCGCTATCGAGGTGAGCCGGCTGGCCAGGTTGACGGTGGTGCCGAAGACATCGCCCATCCGGGTGGTGACGGTGCCGAAGGCGATGCCCACGCGCAGCTCCGGCATGGTCGTGTCGGCGGACATCGCCTCGATGAGCCGGAGCGCGATCTCGGCGGCCGTACCCGCGTCGTCCGCGGCGAAGAGCACCTCGTCGCCGAGGGTCTTCACCAGCCGGCCGCCGTGCGCGGCCACCAGGTCGGCGGCGGTCGTCTCGAAGGCCTCGACGAGTTCGCCGAGCTCCTCCTCCTCCAGCCGCCGGGTGAGCCGGGTGAACCCGACCAGGTCGGCGAAGCCCACCGCGAGCCGCCGGTCGACCATCTCCTCGTCGTCCTGCGCCTGCACGACCCGCCCGGTGGAGGCGGCCAGCTGGCGCCGCCACACGTAGACGAGGAACTCCTGGAGCTCCGGCAGCAGCAGTTCGACCAGGGGGTACGTGACCTCGGTGCGAGTCATCCCGGGCTCCGGCGGCTCGGTGAGGCCCTCCAGGAAGGAGTCGATCTGCCATTCGGCGAGGCGGGCGGTGGTCTGGCCGGTGGAGCGGGCCACCTGGATGGCCATCGGCTCGCTGAGCAGTCCGGCCTCCACGAGACCGGCGAGGCGGCGCAGTGCCAGTACGTCGGCCTCGGTGAGCGCCTTGGCCTGGCCGATGTCGGCGAAGCCCATGGCGCGCCAGAACCGCGAGGCCAGGTCCATGGAGACGCCGGCGGTGCGGGCCGCCTGGAAGGGGGTGTACTGGCGCTCGGCGCCGAGGATCAGCTGTTCCAGCCGGATCGCCAGCGGGTCGTCGGTCGGTTCGGCCGTGTGATCGACCTCGTGATGGGGCGTGGCATGGACCGAGGGGTCCGACGGCGGCCTCGCGCCCGCGTCCGAACCCGTGTCGCCGACGGTCACTGCCCGCCTCCTGCCCGTTCCCTGCGCACTGCCCTGCCGATCTGTGATCTGTCGCTGGATCGCCTCAACGATACGGCAGGTGTGCCCTGGCTCACGTCCCCGATGGCCCGGTACGGGTGCGTCGGACGTGACAACTCACGCTTTCGCACTCCGGCGCGCGCCGCGTTCACCCCTCCGGGGGGCGCGTATTCACTCTCCGTACGCCCCCATCCGTACATCCACGCGACCCACACACATGCACGCGACTCCGCTCGCACCGTCAGACGTCCGCCGTCAGACGAGCCCGCCCGCCGCGCCGCGCAGGTGCACGATGTCGCCGGCCGACACCGGCTGCTGGAGCCCGTCGCCGGTGGAGAGGATGAGGCGGCCGTCGCCGTCGACCGCGACGGCCTGCCCGACCACCGAGCGGTCGCCCGGCAGCTCGGCCCGCACGGTGCGGTCGAGCGTGGCGCAGCCGGCCGCGTACGCCGCCTGGAGGCCGCTGCGGGCCGCGTCGCCGCCCGCCGCGCGCCACTCGCCGTACCACTGCTCCAGCGAGCGCAGGACGGCCCGCAGCAGGGTCTCGCGGTCGAGCGAGACGGCCTTGGCGAGGGCGAGGGAGCCGGCGGTGGGGGCGGGGAGTTCGTCGGCGCGGAGCGAGACGTTGATGCCGAGGCCGACGACGACGCCGTCCCCGGCGCGTTCGGCGAGGATGCCGCCGGTCTTGCGTTCCACGCCGTCGATGGTCACCAGCAGGTCGTTCGGCCACTTCAGCGCCATGTCCACCCCCGCGGCGCGGGCCAGACCGGTCACGGCGGCCACCCCGGTGAGCAGCGGCAGCCAGCCCCAGCGCGCCGCGGGTACGTCGGTGGGCGCGAGGTGGACGGAGAGGAAGAGCCCGGAGCGCGGCGGGGCGGTCCAGACCCGGTCGAGCCGGCCGCGTCCGGCGTTCTGCACCTCGGCGACGAGCACCGCGCCCTCGGCGGGCGGATTCCCCGAGGCGACCCGGGCGGCGAGGTCGGTGTTGGTGGAGCCGGTCTCCTCGACCACGTCGAGCGAGCTCCACAGCCCGCCCGGCCGCAGGAGTCCGCGGCGGAGCGCGGCGGTGTTCAGGGGCGGCCGGTCCAGGTCCGACCAGCGGTTCGAAGGCGCATCCGGAGGTGTCATGCAAGTAACCCTAGGTGTGGCAAAGGACGCACTGCCGATCCGTGGGGCCGCCGATACGCTACGGGGCAGTAGCTGTACAGGAACGAGGGCTTCCCCGCGGGTGCGTGCCGGGCCCGTCCCCGGGACCGAGCCCCCGTCATGTCCCGTCACCAGGCAGGGAGCCGCCACCCGATGTCCGAGCCGCAGACCGACATCCACACCACCGCGGGCAAGATCGCGGACCTGCAGCGCCGTATCGGCGAAGCCACGCACGCGGGTTCCGAGCGCGCGGTCGAGAAGCAGCACGCGAAGGGCAAGCTCACCGCGCGGGAGCGGGTGGACCTGCTGCTGGACGAGGGTTCCTTCGTGGAGCTGGACGAGTTCGCCCGCCACCGGTCCACCAACTTCGGGATCGAGAAGAACCGCCCCTACGGGGACGGGGTCGTGACCGGGTACGGCACGGTCGACGGCCGTCCGGTGTGCGTGTACTCGCAGGACTTCACGATCTTCGGCGGCTCGCTGGGCGAGGTGTACGGCGAGAAGATCGTGAAGGTCATGGACTTCGCGCTGAAGACCGGCTGCCCGGTCATCGGCATCAACGACGGCGGCGGCGCCCGCATCCAGGAAGGGGTGGCGGCGCTCGGGCTGTTCGCCGAGATCTTCCGGCGCAACGTGCACGCCTCCGGTGTGGTGCCGCAGATCTCGCTGATCGTCGGCCCGTGCGCGGGCGGCGCGGTGTACTCCCCCGCGATCACCGACTTCACGGTGATGGTCGACCGGACCTCGCACATGTTCATCACCGGACCCGACGTCATCAAGACCGTCACCGGCGAGGACGTGGGCTTCGAGGAGCTGGGCGGAGCCCGTACCCACAACACCACCTCCGGTGTGGCGCACCACCTCGCGGGCGACGAGAAGGACGCCATCGAGTACGTCAAGTCCCTGCTGTCGTACCTCCCTTCGAACAACCTCTCCGAGCCGCCGGCCTTCCCGGAGGAGGCGGACCTGGGGACGACCGACGAGGACCGCGAGCTCGACACGCTGATCCCGGACTCGGCGAACCAGCCGTACGACATGCACACCGCCATCGAGCACGTGCTGGACGACGCCGAATTCCTGGAGACCCAGGCGCTGTTCGCGCCGAACATCATCACCGGCTTCGGCCGTGTGGAGGGCCGGCCGGTGGGCGTGGTCGCCAACCAGCCGATGCAGTTCGCCGGTTGCCTGGACATCGACGCCAGCGAGAAGGCCGCGCGCTTCGTCCGTACCTGCGACGCGTTCAACGTGCCGGTGCTGACCTTCGTCGACGTGCCCGGCTTCCTGCCGGGCGTGGACCAGGAGTACGGCGGCATCATCCGCCGCGGCGCCAAGCTGATCTACGCCTACGCGGAGGCGACCGTCCCGCTGATCACGGTCATCACCCGCAAGGCCTTCGGCGGGGCGTACGACGTCATGGGCTCCAAGCACCTGGGCGCCGACGTCAACCTCGCCTGGCCGACCGCCCAGATCGCCGTCATGGGCGCGCAGGGCGCGGTGAACATCCTGCACCGCCGCACCATCGCCGCCGCCGAGGACCCGGAGGCGACCCGCGCGCAGCTGATGGCGGAGTACGAGGACGCGCTGCTCAATCCGTACGTCGCGGCCGAACGCGGTTACGTGGACGCGGTGATCATGCCCTCGGACACCCGCAAGCACGTCGTGAAGGCGCTCCGGCAGCTGCGCACCAAGCGCGAGTCGCTGCCGCCGAAGAAGCACGGCAACATCCCGCTGTAGCAGGCGCGCACGCCATCCGCCGCAAGGAAGGAGCCCGACCATGATCAAGGTCGTACGGGGCAACCCGACCCCCGAGGAACTCGCCGCCGCACTCGCGGTGGTCCGGGCGCGCGCCGCTTCGGCGGCGGCGGTGCCGGACGCCGGGGCCCCGGTGTCGCACGCACCGTGGTCCGACCCGGCGCGGATCGCCCGCACCGCCCGGCCGGCGCCGGGGCCGGGGGCCTGGGCGCGCACGTACTGGCCCGCCTGAGCGGCCGGGCGGGGTCCGGTCGCCGAGGGTGACCGGACCCCGGCAAACGGGTGGTTGAGTACCCGTACTCAGGCAGGACGGCGGCGGGCGGAGCAGGATCGGACGCATGCTCTGGTCCGACCCCGACGACCGCCCGCCGAAGGAACTGCGCGACGCCCAGGAGATGCTGCGGCGCGCGGGGTTCCTGCTCGCGCTGGCCATGGTGGTCGGGATGTTCGTGATCGGTCTGCGCTGAGCCGCCGGACCGTGCTCAGAGCGTGACGGCCCACAGGACGGTCTCGCCCGCGGCCACGGCGCCCACGGCGATCCAGGTCAGCACCCGGGCCCAGCGCGGGAAGCGGTGCCGGCCGGGGTCGGGAGCGGTCCGGTTGTGCCACATCCACCAGAGCGTCCCGGCGCGCACGGCGAGCGACACGACGCTCAGGGTGATGTGGATGGCGCGGTTGTCGGTGGCCCCGATCCCGAGGGCGAGGAGCAGGTTCGGCAGCAGGAGCCAGGCGACGGCGGTCCACCTCCGGGTCCGGCTCCACCACGGCGAGAGGCAGAGGGCCAAGCCGGCGCCGAAGGTCAGCAGGAAGACGGGGAGCGTCGCGACGGCGGCGGTCCCGTCGCCCGACGGGAGCCGGCTGAGGACGCTCACCAGGCTGCCCGCCGCCAGACCCCACACGATCAGCACCGGGCTGCTCCACCAGGGGGCCTCCCCGTCCGTCCGGTACCCCGCCACGGCATCCGGGGCGCCCGGTTCGGCCTGGACGTGCTGATGGTCGGCGGCATGGGCCTTCATGGCGACTGCTTTCGGGACGGGAGCTCGGATGTGGGAGGTGCCGGGGGGCGGCGCACGGCCGCCGGTGGTCAGTACTGGGCGGTGCGGCGGCGCAGTACGCGGAGTGCGGCGGCGGTGAGCAGGGCCGCGGCGGCGAGCACCAGCACGGTGGACGCGATCTGGTACCCCCAGTAGTCGCCGGGCTTCAGGGCGTTCATGAGGAAGCTGTCCTGCGGGAGGGCGTCGTAGAACTGGAGGCCGAACACGCCGCCCTGGTGGAAGCCGTCGACCTGGGAGAACAGCGGGAAGTCGACCAGCAGCACCGCCCGGGAGCGGACGAGTACCGCGGCGACCAGCCAGGTGAGGACGGGTGCCGCGACGAGCGCGGGCAGGGTGCGGCGCAGGAGCGTGCCGGCCAGCGCGCCGGCCGCGACTCCGAGGAGGACGTGGGCGACGGTCACCGGGCCGATCGTGTAGTACGCGTTCTGCCGCTCGGCGCCGTAGGTGAGCAGGCCGAGGCGGAAGCCGTGCACGGCGCTGATCCGGTACAGCGCCACCGGGGGGATGGTCACCGCCGCGAGGACCGCCGCGAGGACCGCCCAGCGGACGGTGAACCACCGCCGGGGCGTGACCGACTGGGTCAGCGCGAGGACGACCCGGCGGGACTCCCACTCCCGCGCGGTCAGCACGGCGGTGACGATCGCGGCGAGCAGGGCGGGCTGGAAGGCGAGGGACGCGCCGTCGTTCACGAGCTGCGCGGTCACCTGGTGGGCGTCGTGCGCGTAGCGCCCGAAGTGGTACTGCTGGCCGCCGACATGGGCGCGCAGGGCTATCGCGTCGGCCCAACTGCCGTAGTGGTACAGGATCGTGGCGCAGATGCGGGCGCCCAGCAGTACGAGGACGAGCGCGACCCACCGGTACTGCCGTACGGCGATGAGCACGAGCGGCAGGCGGCGTCCGGGCGCGGGGCGGGTGGGCCGGGCGGTCGGGGCGGTGGTGGCGCTCATGCGGCATTTTCCTTGCTGAGGGCGGTCGGGGCGGCAGCGTGGCCGGGGGCGGCGGGGGTGAGGTGGGCGAGGACCAGCTCCTCCAGCGAGGGGGTCCGCGCGTCCCACTCGGCGGGCAACGGCCCGGCGGGGCGGATGAGCGCGCTGGTGCCGCGTCCGGCCGGGCGGGCCTCGACGACGGTGTGGCCGCCGAGGCGGTCGGGGCCGCCGGGCACGGCCACCACCGCGTGGGACGCGGTCAGTTCGTCGATGTCGCCGCAGAGCCGGACCGCGCCCCGGTCGAGCAGGAGCAGGTGGTCGCAGACATCGGCCAGCTCGGAGATGATGTGCGAGGACATCACCACGGTGGTGCCGGTGTCGGCGACGTGCGCCATGAGAAGCCCCATCACCTCCTGCCGCGCCAGCACGTCGAGGTCGGCCATCGGCTCGTCCAGCAGCAGCAGATCGGCGCGCTTGCCGAGGGCCAGGGCCAGGGCCAGACGGGTGCGCTGGCCGCCGGAGAGGGTCCCGACCCGGTCGTCACCCAACGGCTCCGCGACCCGTCCGGCCAACTCCGCGTCCCAGCTCGACTCGTTGGTCACCGCGCCCAGATGCAGCATCTGACCGACCGTGAACCGGGGGAACAGGGGACGGTGTTGCGCCAGGTAGGCGACCCGGGGGTGTCCGGCTCCCGGATGTCCGCCCAGGACTTCGAGCGTTCCCGACGCGGGCCGTCGCATACCGGCCGCCAGCTCCAACAGGGTTGATTTCCCCGCACCGTTGGGACCCACCAGGGCGGACACGACCCCCGCGGGGACCTCGAAGGTGCAGCCGTCGAGGACGTCGCGCCCCTTGCGTCCGAATCTCTGGGTGACCCCGTGGGCGGCGAGCGCTGCGTCAGGGCTGCTGGTGGGGAGGGGCATCGGATTCCTTCGGAGGGTAGAGATCGTCCAGCACGTCGGTGAACAGAGCGGCGAGGTCGTCGCGTTCGGCGCCTTCGGCGGCGGCCCGGGCCGCCACGTCCGCGAGCGCCGCCCGCCACGGGGAGTCGGCCGAGGACGCGCCGAGGGTGCCGGTGACGAAAGTTCCGTGCCGGCGCCGGGTCTCGACCAGCCCCTGGGACTCCAGCTCGCGGTAGGCCTTGAGCACGGTGTTGGGGTTGAGGGCGGTCGCCTCCACCACCGCCCGCGCGGTGGGCAGCCGGTCTCCCGGCTTCAGCAGACCCAGCCGGAGCGCCTGCTGGACCTGCTGAATGATCTGGACGTAGTTCGGCACGCCGCTGCGCCGGTCGATCCGGAAGGCGAACCCCATGGCGTCACCTCCCGTATGACCAATGAACTAGTTCAATGATGCATTGAATGGTCCGGGCACGTCAAGGCGCCTCTTCGACGGCCGAACGACGGAAGTGCCCACGTACGCACGGAAGTACGGCCCGGCGTCCCGTCGCCCGCCGCACGGAGGGGTCCCCGGCGCCACGGGCGGCACCTGCCCCGGGACCTACGATGGCCCGCATGACTGCTCAGCGCCGGCTCGTGCTCGCCTCCGCCTCCCCCGCCCGTCTCGGCCTGCTGCGGCAGGCGGGCTTCGCCCCCGAGAAGATCGTCAGCGGGGTGGACGAGGACGCGCTCTCCGCCCCGACCCCCGGCGAACTGGCGCTCGTGCTGGCGCGGGCGAAGGCCGACGCGGTGGCGGCACTCCCGGAGACGGCCGGGGCCCTGGTCGTGGGGTGCGACTCGGTGCTGGACCTGGACGGGGAGGCGCTGGGCAAGCCCGCCGACGCCGAGGAGGCCACGGCCCGCTGGCGGGCGATGCGGGGGCGCGCGGGGGTGCTGCGGACCGGCCACAGCGTGATCGACAGGGCGAGCGGCCGTACGGCGTCCGCGACCGCGTCCACCGTCGTCCGCTTCGGCGAGCCCACCGACGCCGAGATCGCCGCCTACGTGGCCACGGGCGAACCGCTCCACGTCGCGGGGGCGTTCACCCTGGACGGCCTCTCGGGCCCGTTCATCGACTCCATCGAGGGCGACCACTCCAACGTGATCGGACTCTCGCTGCCGCTGCTGCGCCGGCTCCTCGGCGAACTGGGCGTCTCCGTCACGGAATTGTGGGACTGATCACAGGGGGCGCCGGGGGGCCCGCCACAGGGGCCCGGCCCTCGGGACCGCCGGAGCCGTCAGCACCTCCGGAGCCTTCGGCGCCGCCCTCGGTGCCGCGCGTCCGGCGCCCGGGGCCGTACCCGATCAGCGTGCCGACGAGCAGCGCCAGCGCGACCATCAGGCAGCCGAAGGCGTACCAGCCGACCAGGCCCACCGCCAGGGCTCCGAGCACCCCGTGCGCGACGGCGGTGAGGATCAGGGCGAACCGGCCCACCCGGCCCGGGGAGCGGTCGCGTATCGCGGCGGTCAGCGCGACGAGCGCGACGACCACCAGCAGGGCCGCCGAGACGCCGCCCGTCACCCAGGCGCCGGTACTCATGGCCCCGGGCTCCAGCCCGGCCAGCGACATGTTCTGGTTCTCCGCCACGGTGGCGAGGACGGTGTTGACGATCGCCACCCCCGCGGCCTCGGCGAGGAGCACGAGCGCGGTCACGACGGCCACCGGTCTGCGCATCACGGCGCCACCCCCTGTTACCCATAGTTACGTCCGACACCGCGGACCTTACTAATCGGTAATCATCTGGACAAGGGCGTGCGCACGGTCGGCCGCGGTTCCGCCGTACGGCAAGGAATTCTTCATTCATTCGTGGGGACCCGACAAAGAAAAGCCACCGGTCGTTGCGCCTACGGACAGAGACCTGGACCACACCTCGTGGCTACTGTGCGGTTAAGGATCGCGGCGTACCGTGGTCCGACAAGGGATTTTGCGACTCCGGAGGCCTCGAAATCACGCTCCGTGTGGGCAAGCTCACCACTGGGGACGGGTCGTACGGCCGTGTTGGTAGTCCCTAAACTCAGCTTGTTCCTAGGAGGGAGTCATCGTGCGCAAGGTGCTCATCGCCAACCGTGGCGAAATCGCTGTCCGCGTCGCTCGGGCCTGCCGGGACGCCGGGATCGCCAGCGTCGCCGTCTACGCCGATCCGGACCGGGACGCTCTGCACGTCCGCGCGGCCGACGAGGCGTTCGCGCTGGGCGGTGACACCCCGGCGACCAGCTACCTGGACATCGCCAAGGTGCTGCGCGCCGCCGCCGACTCGGGCGCGGACGCGATCCACCCGGGGTACGGATTCCTGTCCGAGAACGCGGAGTTCGCGCAGGCGGTGCTGGACGCCGGGCTGACCTGGATCGGCCCGCCGCCGCACGCGATCCGCGACCTCGGCGACAAGGTCGCCGCCCGGCACATCGCGCAGCGCGCCGGTGCCCCGCTCGTCGCCGGTACCCCGGACCCGGTCTCCGGCTCCGACGAGGTCGTGGCGTTCGCGCGGGAGCACGGTCTGCCCATCGCCATCAAGGCCGCCTTCGGCGGTGGCGGACGCGGCCTGAAGGTCGCCCGCACCCTCGAAGAGGTCCCGGAGCTGTACGACTCCGCCGTCCGCGAGGCCGTCGCCGCGTTCGGCCGGGGCGAGTGCTTCGTCGAGCGCTACCTCGACAGGCCGCGCCACGTCGAGACCCAGTGCCTGGCGGACCAGCACGGCAACGTCGTCGTCGTCTCCACCCGCGACTGCTCGCTCCAGCGCCGCCACCAGAAGCTGGTCGAGGAGGCCCCGGCCCCCTTCCTCACCGAGGAGCAGAACGCCCAGCTGTACGCCGCGTCGAAGGCGATCCTGAAGGAGGCCGGCTACGTCGGCGCCGGCACGGTCGAGTTCCTCGTCGGCACGGACGGCACGATCTCCTTCCTGGAGGTCAATACCCGCCTCCAGGTGGAGCACCCGGTCACCGAGGAGGTCACCGGCCTCGACCTGGTCCGCGAGATGTTCCGGATCGCCGACGGCGAGGAGCTGGGGTACGGCGACCCGGCCGTACGCGGTCACTCCTTCGAGTTCCGTATCAACGGCGAGGACCCGGGCCGGGGCTTCCTGCCCGCCCCGGGCACCGTCACCACCTTCAACGCCCCGACCGGCCCCGGTGTCCGGCTCGACGCGGGTGTCGAGTCCGGCAGCGTCATCGGCCCCGCCTGGGACTCGCTCCTGGCGAAGCTGATCGTCACCGGCGCCACCCGTGAGCAGGCGCTCCAGCGCGCCGCCCGCGCGCTCGGCGAGTTCACCGTCGAGGGCATGGCCACCGCCATCCCGTTCCACCGCGCGGTCGTGGTGGACCCGGCGTTCACCTCGGACCCGTTCCGCATCCACACCCGCTGGATCGAGACCGAGTTCGTCAACGAGATCAAGCCCTTCACCACGCCCGCCGACGCGGCGGACGAGGACGAGGGCAACCGGGAGATCGTCGTCGTCGAGGTCGGCGGCCGGCGTCTGGAGGTCTCGCTCCCCTCGTCGCTGGGCATGAGCCTGGCGCGTACGGGCCTGGCGGCCGGTGCGAAGCCGAAGCGACGCGCGGCGAAGAAGGCCGGCTCCGCGGCCTCGGGCGACACCCTCGCCTCCCCCATGCAGGGCACCATCGTCAAGGTGGCCGTCGAAGAGGGCCAGGAGGTCAAGGAGGGCGATCTTGTCGTCGTCCTGGAGGCCATGAAGATGGAGCAGCCGCTCAACGCGCACCGCTCCGGCACGATCAAGGGCCTCTCGGCCCAGGTCGGCAGCTCGCTCTCGTCCGGCGCCGCGATCTGCGAGATCAAGGACTGACCTGCGGGACCGCCCTCCGCACGAGCCGGCTCCCACAGGGGCCCCGCCCGGCCCGTACGCCCACCGCGTACGGACCGGGCGGGGTCTTTTCCGTACCCCGGCCCGCGCCCGGAGGCCCCGGATACGGTCCGGGGGCGGGTCCGCCGGGGGGCGGTGGCATCCTGGACCCGAGGAGACCCGGGAGGATGACCCCACCATGGCCAGCGTGACGCCGCCGAGCACGGCACCGACTCCGGACCCGGACGGGCCCGGTTCGCCCGTGCCCGCCCCCGCGCCCGCGCCCGGGCGGCCGATGCGCGCCGACGCCCGCCGCAACCACGACCGGCTGGTCGGCGAGGCCCGTACCCTCTTCGCCGAACAGGGCACCGACGCCTCGCTGGAGGACCTCGCCCGGCGCGCGGGCGTCGGGATCGGCACGCTCTACCGGCACTTCCCCACCCGGCCCGCGCTGATGAACGCGGTCTTCCAGGACGCCCTGGCGGACCTGCTCGACCACTCGTACGCCCTGGCACGGGCCGAACGGCCGTGCCACGCCCTGGTGGAGTGGCTCGGCGCGATCGTCCGGCACGCGGGCGAGTACCGGGGTCTGGCCCGCGCGCTGCTCTCCGCCTCGCGGGACGACACCTCGGCCCTGGCCCCCTGTCACGTACCGCTGCGCGAGGCGGGGGCCCGGCTGCTGGCACGGGCGCAGGAGAGCGGGGCCGTGCGGGCGGACGTGTCGATCGACGACCTGATGCAGCTGACCAACGCCATAGCGCTGGCCGCCGAGCAGAACCCGGAGGACCCGGGGCTGGCCGACCGGCTGCTCCTGCTGACGCTCCAGGGGCTCAAGAGCAGAGCGGACACGGCGCCGGGGGCCTGAGGGCCGGTACCGTGCCACCGCTCGACGTCACCCTGCCCGGTGGCGGCCGGCCCGTCCTCCCGTTCACGTCCGCTTTCACCAGTGATCCGGTGGACGCCTCCACGCGGGACACGGTCGAGTTCGACACGTCCCTCATGGTCGAACTCGACGACGCGTTGCGCGAGTACGCCGGGACGTACGGCCTCGAACCGGCGGCGGACGGGCGCGTCCGGATCGGGTACGTCCACGTGACGGTCCGGTTCGAGTCCTTGCTGCACCCCGGCTACGCGTCGGTGGAGTGCTGGGCGGCCCCGTCGGGGATGAGCCGCCTGTTCGCGCGGTCCGCCAACGTCAGGAAGGTGTTCACCGGCCTCGCCGCCGCCTCCGGCGGAGTGTGCTGCCCGTTCGACACCGGCGCCGGCGGTCCGGAGCAGGTGTGCCGGCTCAACGGTGAGGCCACCCAGGAGATGGTCTTCGGCCCCCGCTCCCCGGACCGGGAGGCGCTGGTGGCGACGTGGCCCGGCCCCGGCCGGTGAGGCCCGTGTCCGGCCCGCCCCCGCGCCGCGCGCCGGGGCGTCGGCGGAACGCCCGGCACCCCGCCTCCTCAGCGCCGCCGCAGGTCCGCGACGCGGGCGCGCTCCGGGGGGCCGCCGGGGTCGGCGAGCACCGCGGCGCCGCGCAGTTGCTGGCCCAGGCCGCCGTTCTGGGTGCGGCGCTGGCCCGGCAGCGGCATGTCGCGCCGGGGTCTGCCGTTCGGCAGGGCGCTCTCCACGCCGGTGGGGCCGGAGTCGGTGTCCCCGCCCGCGAGGGTGATCTCCACGCCCTGGTCCGCCAGGGCCTGGATCTCGGCGGCGGCCCGCTCGTCGTGCAGCGGCGGTTCGTCGGTGACCAGCCGGGTGACCAGCTCCGTGGGCACCGTCTGGAACATGGTGTCGGCGCCCAGCTTGGTGTGGTCGGCGAGTACGACCACCTCGGCGGCGGCCTGTACGAGGGCCCGGTCGACGCTGGCCGAGAGCATGTTGGACGTGGAGAGTCCGCGCTCGGCCGTCAGCCCGCTCCCGGAGAGGAAGGCCCGGGAGACCCGCAGCCCCTGGAGGGACTGCTCGGCCCCGCTGCCCACCAGGGCGTAGTTGCTCCCGCGCAGGGTGCCGCCGGTCATCACGACCTCCACGCGGTTGGCGTGGGCCAAGGCCTGGGCGACCAGCAGGGAGTTGGTGACGACGGTGAGGCCGGGCACCCGCGCGAGCCGGCGGGCCAGCTCCTGCGTGGTCGTACCGGCGCCGACGACGATGGCCTCGCCCTCACCGACCAGTGCGGCCGCCGCATCGGCGATGGCCGTCTTCTCCGCGGACGAGAGATGGGATTTCTGCGGAAAGCCGGACTCCCGCGTAAAACCGCCCGGCAAGACCGCACCGCCGTGCCGGCGGTCGAGGAGTCCTTCTGCCTCCAGTGCCCGCACGTCCCGCCGTACGGTCACTTCGGAGGTCTGGACGACGCGGGCGAGCTCACGGAGCGATACCGCCCCGTTGGCACGCACCATTTCGAGGATCATTTGACGACGTTCTGCAGCGAACACAGAACTGACAGTAACCTGACCCGCGTGCGTTTTCAGCGCATTGGGCCGAATTGCAGAAGTTGGCAACGAAGTGGGTCACCAAGTGATATACGCGAACCCGATGTTGTCAGACTTGCCCGCGGAGTCGCCGTCCATCGCCACCGGATTGGCTGGAACGTGCACACAACTGGTCGGGGAGCGGTCAGATGCGATCCGCTCATTTCCCAACAGGCCCCGCCACAACGGCGGTTGCCGTCGCGCGGGGCCGATTGCCCGGGGTGACTAGACCTCGCCGTCGAGCTTCCGGGTGTGCAGCTGGCGCGCGACCTCGGCGATCGAACCCGACAGGGACGGGTAGACGGTGAACGCGTTCGCGATCTGTTCCACCGTCAAGTTGTTGTCGACCGCGACCGAAATCGGATGAATCAGCTCGCTGGCGCGCGGCGCGACGACGCAGCCGCCGACCACGATGCCGGTGCCGGGACGGCAGAAGATCTTGACGAAGCCGTCGCGGATGCCGAGCATCTTGGCGCGCGGGTTGCGCAGCAGCGGGAGCTTGACGACCCGGGCCTCGATCTTGCCGGCGTCCACGTCGGCCTGGGTGTAGCCGACGGTGGCGATCTCCGGGTCGGTGAAGACGTTGGAGGAGACGGTCTTGAGGTTCAGCGGGGCCACCGCGTCGCCGAGGAAGTGGTACATCGCGATCCGGCCCTGCATCGCGGCGACCGAGGCCAGCGCGAAGACGCCCGTGACGTCACCGGCGGCGTAGACGCCGGGGGCGCTGGTGCGGGAGACCTTGTCGGTCTTGATGTGGCCGGACTCCTTGAGGTGGACGCCCGCTTCCTCCAGGCCCATGCCCTCGGTGTTCGGGATCGCGCCGACCGCCATCAGGCAGTGCGTGCCGGAGATGACCCGGCCGTCCGCGAGGGTGACCTCGACCCGGTCGCCGACGCGCTTGGCGGCCTGGGCGCGGGAGCGGGCCATGACGTTCATGCCGCGGCGGCGGAACACGTCCTCCAGCACGGCGGCCGCGTCAGGGTCCTCGCCCGGCAGCACCCGGTCGCGGGAGGAGACGAGGGTGACCCGGGAGCCCAGTGCCTGGTAGGCGCCGGCGAACTCGGCGCCGGTGACGCCGGAGCCGACCACGATGAGTTCCTCGGGGAGCTCGTCGAGGTCGTAGACCTGGGTCCAGTTCAGGATGCGCTCGCCGTCGGGCTGCGCGTCCGGGATCTCGCGGGGGTGGCCGCCGGTGGCGATCAGCACCGCGTCGGCGGTGAGGCGCTCCTCGCTGCCGTCGGCGGCGGTCACCACGACCTGGCGGGAGCCGTCGGCGGCCTGGAGGCCGTCGAGGCGGCCGCGGCCGCGCATCACCCGGGCGCCGGCCCGGGTGACGGAGGCGGTGATGTCGTGGGACTGGGCGAGCGCGAGGCGCTTGACACGGCGGTTGACCTTGCCGAGGTCGACCCCGACCACCCGGGCGGCCTGCTCCAGGGCCGGGGTGTCGTCGGCGACGATGATGCCCAGCTCCTCGTAGGAGGAGTCGAAGGTCGTCATGACCTCGGCGGTGGCGATCAGGGTCTTGGAGGGGACACAGTCGGTGAGCACCGATGCCCCACCGAGGCCGTCGCAGTCGACGACGGTGACGTCCGCCCCGAGCTGGGTGCCGACCAGTGCCGCCTCGTAGCCGCCGGGGCCGCCGCCGATGATCACGATCCTGGTCACGAAATGTCCGCCTCGCGTGGTGTCATCCCGCGGCCGTCTGCCGTCCCGGCCGGGGTCCGGGGGATCGCCCCGGGGGAATGCAGTACGTACTCCATTGTCCCGCACGCGCCAAAGTGCTTCGCCCCGGGGCCCTCCATCCGGGCGCCGGGGCCGTCCTCGCAGGTGGGGCCCTTCGTTCGGATCATGCCGGGCCCGCGCGCCCGGAGGCCACCGGGCGGCCGCGGGAGGTTCGCTCTCCCGGGCTGTTCCTGCCAGGAGTTCGGCGCGTCGCTCCGCATCTCCCGTACCCTCGGACTCATGTCGCTCTACGCCGCGTACGCCGGCAACCTCGACGCGCGGCTGATGACGCGCCGCGCACCGCATTCCCCACTGCGCGGTACGGGCTGGCTCAACGGCTGGCGGCTGACCTTCGGCGGGGAGCAGATGGGCTGGGAAGGGGCGCTGGCGACGGTCGTCGAAGCGCCGCGTTCCCAGGTGTTCGTCGCGCTGTACGACGTCGCGCCGATGGACGAGGACTCCCTGGACCGCTGGGAGGGTGTCGGGCTCGACATCTACCGGCGGATGCGGGTCCGCGTGCACACCCTCGACGGCGAGGAGCCGGCCTGGATGTACGTGCTCAACGGGTACGAGGGCGGTCTGCCCTCCGCCCGTTACCTCGGCGAGGTGGCCGACGCTGCGGAGTCCGCGGGGGCCCCGCACGACTACGTGATGGAGCTGCGCAAGCGCCCCTGCTGACCCTGCGGTCACCCGGGCCCCCGGAGCCTCGCGCATCCCACGGGCACCTTCCGCTCCCCGGCCCAACGGCCCCCTCGTCGTACGAAAACACGAAAGGCTCGGACAGATGGTGTGCCGGTCCATCTACGCGCGTAGGGATTCAGCGGTTACCCTCGTCCGGTGAACGCATCTGTTATTCCGGACAACATCCAGGACGACCCGCACGCGGTGGCCGCCGAGGCCGCCGCCAGGCTGCGGGAGCTGACCGGCGCCGAGACCCACGACGTGGTCCTCGTGATGGGGTCCGGCTGGGGGCCCGCGGGCGATGCGCTCGGTACCCCGGACGCCGAGTTCCCGGTGACGCACCTGCCCGGATTCCCGCCCCCGGCGGTCGAGGGGCACGGCGGCACGGTCCGCTCGTACCGCATCGGTGGGAAGCGCGTGCTGGTCTTCCTCGGCCGCACCCACTTCTACGAGGGACGCGGCGTCGCCGCCGTCGCCCACGGCGTCCGTACGGCGGTGGCGGCGGGCTGCCGGACCGTCGTGCTGACGAACGGCTGCGGCGGTCTGCGCGAGGGCATGCGCCCCGGCCAGCCGGTACTGATCGGCGACCACATCAACCTCACGGCCACCTCCCCGATCATCGGCGCCAACTTCGTCGACCTGACCGACCTGTACTCCCCCCGGCTGCGGGCGCTCTGCCAGGAGATCGACCCCTCGCTGGAAGAGGGCGTGTACGTGCAGTTCCCCGGCCCGCACTACGAGACCCCGGCCGAGATCGGCATGGTCCGCGCGATGGGCGGCGACCTGGTCGGCATGTCCACCGTGCTGGAGGCCATCGCCGCGCGCGAGGCGGGTGCGGAGGTGCTCGGCATCTCGCTGGTGACCAACCTCGCCGCGGGCCTGTCCGGCGAGCCGCTCAACCACGAAGAGGTCCTCCAGGCCGGCCGCGACTCGGCCGCGCGCATGGGCGACCTGCTGGCCCGCGTGCTCGAACGCATCTGACCGGCCGGTCCGGTGGCGGCCCCGCACGACCGGCCGGGCCGCCGCCGGGCCACCACCGCTCCCCCGGCACTCCCGCACCACCACCAGCACCAGCACCAGCACCAGCACCCCGTCATCCCCGAAAGGCGGACCCCCGTGCACGACGACGACCTCCTCGAACGGGCCAGGGCCTGGCAGGCCGAGGACCCGGACCCCGAGACGCGGGAGGAGCTGGGGCGGCTGATCGCCACGGACGGCCCCGACGGCCGCGCCGAACTCGCCGCGCGCTTCGCCGGCACCCTCCAGTTCGGCACCGCCGGTCTGCGCGGGGAGCTGGGCGCGGGGCCGATGCGGATGAACCGTGCCGTCGTGATCCGCGCCGCCGCCGGACTCGCCGCGTACCTCAAGGCCGAGGGGCACACCGGTGGGCTCGTCGTGGTCGGGTACGACGCCCGCTACCGCTCGGCCGACTTCGCCCGGGACACCGCCGCCGTGATGACCGGCGCCGGGCTCCGCGCCGCGGTCCTGCCGCGCCCGCTGCCCACCCCGGTGCTGGCGTACGCCATACGGCACCTGGGTGCCGTCGCGGGCGTCGAGGTCACCGCGAGCCACAACCCGCCGCGCGACAACGGCTACAAGGTCTACCTCGGCGACGGCTCGCAGATCGTGCCCCCGGCCGACGCGGAGATCGCCGCAGCCATCGCCGCGGTCGGCCCGCTCGCCGGGGTGGACCGGCCCGAGGACGGCTGGGAGGTCCTCGGCGAAGAGGTCCTGGACGCCTACCTCGCGCGTACCGACGCCGTGCTCTCGGCCGGCTCCCCGCGTACCGCCCGGACCGTCTACACGGCGATGCACGGCGTCGGCACCTCGGTGCTGACCGCCGCGTTCGAGCGGGCCGGGTTCCCCGCGCCGGTGCTCGTCGCCGAGCAGGCCGAGCCCGACCCGGCGTTCCCGACCGTCGCGTTCCCGAACCCGGAGGAGCCGGGCGCGATGGACCTCGCCTTCGCGACCGCGCGCCGGACGGACCCCGACCTGATCATCGCCAACGACCCGGACGCGGACCGCTGTGCCGTCGCCGTCCCGGACCCGGCGGCCGGGGGCGGCTGGCGGATGCTGCGCGGCGACGAGGTCGGCGCGCTGCTCGCCGCGCACCTGGTGGACCGGGGCGCCGAGGGCGTCCTCGCCGCCTCGATCGTCTCCTCCTCCCTGCTCGGCCGGATCGCCGAGCGGGCCGGCCTCGGGTACGAGGAGACGCTGACCGGTTTCAAGTGGATCGCCCGCGTGGACGGACTGCGGTACGGCTACGAGGAGGCGCTCGGCTACTGCGTCGACCCGGACGGCGTACGGGACAAGGACGGCATCACCGCCGCGCTGCTCGTCACCGAGCTGGCCTCGGTGCTCAAGGAGCGCGGCCGTACCCTGCTCGACCTGCTGGACGACCTGGCCCTCGCGCACGGGCTGCACGCGACCGACCAGCTGTCGGTCCGGGTGGAGGACCTCTCGGTCATCGCCGACGCCATGCACCGGCTCCGCGAGCGGCCGCCGACCACGCTGGCGGGGCTGGCGGTCACCTCGGCCGAGGACCTCGCGAAGGGATCCGCCCAGCTCCCGCCCACGGACGGGCTGCGCTACCGGCTGGACGGCGCACGGGTGATCGTCCGCCCGAGCGGGACCGAGCCGAAGCTGAAGTGCTACCTGGAGGTCGTCGTGCCGGTCACCCCGGCGGACGGGCCGGCGGCCGCGCGGGCCCGGGCGGCCGAGCTGCTGGCCGGGATCAGGCGGGACCTCTCCGCCGCGGCCGGCATCTGACCCGCTGCCCCTGGCGCACGTACGAAGAGCGGGCCGGTACCTCCACGGGGAGGTACCGGCCCGCTCTCGTACGCGGCTGTGAGCGACGCGCGCGTCACGTCGTGGCGAACAGCACCACCAGGGCGATCCCGCCCGCGACGGCGGGGCCGATGATCTCCCACGCCCAGCGCACCGAGGCGGTCACCTCCTGGGCACCGGCGGCGCCCCCGGTCGCGGCGTCCTCCTCGGCGAGCGTGCGCAGCTCCCCGACCGCCTGGTCGGCCACCGCGGGGCGGACCTGCTTCGCCCCGGCCCCTTCGCGCTGGGCGGCGGACGACTGGCGCACCGCCCGCTTGCGGTCGCGCAGCGAGACGGGGAGCGCCCACACCTGGTACTTCTTCCCGTCCGTGGTGAACAGCTCGGTGGAGTACGCGGCGCGGACGTCCGCCATCTTCGACCACGGCAGCACGATGGTGCGGAACGGGTTGCGGATCAGGATGCGGCGGGCTCCGGCGAGTACGGCGGGGCGCAGCGTGAAGGCGACGACCAGCGGCGCGACCAGCACCGCTCCGGCGAGCGCCAGCCAGGGCGCGCGGCCCTCCCCGTTGACGAGCGCGTCGCCGAGCAGCCAGGCGAGCAGCAGGAGCAGCAGGACGCCTGTCACCGTCGCGGGGGTGGACCGGTAGGTCCGGTCGGCGTAGGTGGGCTCGCCAGGGGGCGTGGAGCTCGTCATGGCCCGATTGTGCCTGACGCCGGCCCGGGGCCGGGTGCGGGGCGGCGTCAGGCACGGCGCGGGTGCGAAGTGGACCGTGCGCGAAAGGGACCGTGCGCGAAAGGGACCGCGTGCTGAGCGACGCGGGTGCGGAGTGACGCGGGTCGCGGGTCGCGGCGCACCGGGACGCGGGCCGGTGGGCGTACGGGGCGCCCGCGCGGGGCAGTGGGACGGCCCGTACCCCCCTGTACAGGCTGCTACGCGCGTAGATATGCTCCCCTGGTGACCATGCCCACCACTGCACCCGCATTCTCCGGCGCGACCGCGTCCGACGGTGCGCTGCGCCGCTTCCTGCACGGGCTGCCCGGCGTCGACGCCGTCGGCCTGGAAGCGCGCGCCGCCTCGCTCGGCACCCGGTCGATCAAGACGACGGCCAAGGCCTACGCCATCGATCTCGCCATCTCGATGATCGACCTGACGACGCTGGAAGGCGCGGACACCCCGGGCAAGGTCCGGGCGCTGTGCGCCAAGGCGCTGCATCCCGACCCGACCGACCGGACGACCCCGCGCACCGCCGCGGTCTGCGTCTACCCCGACATGGCGGCGACCGCCGTCGCCGCGCTGGCCGGCTCCGACGTGAAGGTGGCGTCCGTGGCGACGGCCTTCCCGGCCGGCCGCGCGGCGCTCGACGTCAAGCTCGCGGACGTCCGCGACGCGGTGGCGGCCGGGGCCGGCGAGATCGACATGGTGATCGACCGGGGCGCGTTCCTGGCGGGCCACTACCTCAAGGTGTACGAGGAGATCGTGGCCGTGAAGGCCGAGTGCGGCACCGCCCGCCTCAAGGTCATCTTCGAGACCGGCGAGCTCTCCACGTACGACAACATCCGCCGCGCCTCCTGGCTCGGGATGCTGGCCGGGGCCGACTTCATCAAGACGTCGACCGGCAAGGTCGCGACCAACGCCACCCCCGCGAACACCCTGCTGATGCTGGAGGCCGTCCGCGACTTCCGGCTCCAGACCGGCGTACAGGTCGGGGTGAAGCCCGCGGGCGGCATCCGTACGACCAAGGACGCGGTCAAGTTCCTGGTCCTGGTCAACGAGACCGCGGGCGAGGACTGGCTGGACAACCACTGGTTCAGGTTCGGCGCCTCCGGTCTGCTGAACGACCTGCTGATGCAGCGCCAGAAGCTCAGCACCGGCCGTTACTCCGGCCCCGATTACGTGACGGTGGACTGATCCCCATGGCATCTGCATTCGAGTACGCGCCCGCCCCCGAGTCGCGGTCGGTCGTCGACATCGCGCCCTCGTACGGCCTGTTCATCGACGGCGAGTTCACCGAGGCCGCCGACGGCAAGGTCTTCAAGACCGTCTCGCCGAGCAGCGAGGAGGTCCTCTCCGAGGTCGCCCGCGCGGGCGAGGCGGACGTGGACCGCGCGGTCCGGGCGGCCAGGAAGGCGTTCGAGAAGTGGTCGGCGCTGCCGGGCTCCGAGCGCGCCAAGTACCTCTTCCGGATCGCCCGGATCATCCAGGAGCGCAGCCGCGAGCTGGCCGTCCTGGAGACGCTGGACAACGGCAAGCCGATCCGTGAGACCCGCGACACCGACCTCCCGCTGGTCGCGGCGCACTTCTTCTACTACGCGGGCTGGGCCGACAAGCTCGGCCACGCCGGTTTCGGCGCGAACCCGCGCCCGCTCGGCGTGGCCGGCCAGGTCATCCCGTGGAACTTCCCGCTGCTGATGCTGGCGTGGAAGATCGCCCCGGCGCTCGCGGCCGGCAACACGGTGGTCCTCAAGCCCGCCGAGACGACCCCGCTCTCCGCCCTGTTCTTCGCGGACATCTGCCGCCAGGCGGGTCTGCCGAAGGGCGTCGTCAACATCCTGACGGGGTACGGCGACGCGGGCGCGGCCCTTGTCGCCCACCCGGACGTGAACAAGGTCGCCTTCACCGGCTCGACCGCCGTGGGCAAGGCCATCGCCCGGCAGGTCGCGGGCACGGACAAGAAGGTCACCCTGGAGCTGGGCGGCAAGGGCGCCAACATCGTCTTCGACGACGCCCCGGTCGACCAGGCGGTCGAGGGGATCGTCACCGGCATCTTCTTCAACCAGGGCCAGGTCTGCTGCGCGGGCTCCCGCCTTCTGGTGCAGGAGTCGGTGCACGACGAGGTGCTGGACGCGCTGAAGCGGCGGCTGTCCACGCTGCGTCTCGGCGACCCGCTGGACAAGAACACCGACATCGGGGCGATCAACTCCGCCGAGCAGCTCGCCCGGATCACCGCGCTGACGGAGACGGGGGAGGCGGAGGGCGCCGAGCGCTGGACCGCGCCGTGCGCACTGCCCTCCTCCGGCTACTGGTTCGCCCCGACGCTCTTCACCGGGGTCACCCAGGCCCACACGGTCGCCCGGGACGAGATCTTCGGCCCGGTGCTCTCCGTGCTGACCTTCCGCACCCCGGACGAGGCCGTCGCGAAGGCCAACAACACCCAGTACGGCCTGTCGGCGGGCATCTGGACGGAGAAGGGCTCCCGCATCCTCGCGGTGGCGAACAAGCTCCGGGCGGGCGTCGTCTGGGCCAACACGTTCAACAAGTTCGACCCCACCTCGCCGTTCGGCGGGTACAAGGAGTCGGGCTACGGCCGCGAGGGCGGCCGCCACGGCCTGGAGGCGTACCTCGATGTCTGAGCACGGATCGACCAACGGCTCCGCACCGCGGCGCCTGAGCGTCTTCAAGACCTACAAGCTGTACGTCGGGGGCAAGTTCCCCCGTTCCGAGAGCGGCCGGGTGTACGAGGTGACCGACTCCAAGGGCACGTGGCTGGCGAACGCCCCGCAGTCGTCCCGCAAGGACGCGCGGGACGCGGTCGTCGCCGCCCGCAAGGCATTCGGCGGCTGGTCCGGTGCGACCGCGTACAACCGCGGCCAGATCCTCTACCGCGTCGCCGAGATGCTGGAGGGCCGCCGGGAGCAGTTCGTCCGCGAAGTGGCGGACGCCGAGGGGCTGTCGAAGTCCAAGGCCGCGGCCGTGGTGGACGCGGCGGTGGACCGCTGGGTCTGGTACGCGGGGTGGACGGACAAGATCGGCCAGGTCGTGGGCGGGGCCAACCCGGTCGCCGGGCCCTTCTTCAACCTGTCGACGCCGGAGCCGGCCGGCGTGGTCGCGGTGCTGGCGCCGCAGCGCTCGTCGTTCCTCGGGCTGGTCTCGGTGATCGCCCCGGTGATCGCCACGGGGAACACCGCCGTGGTGGTCGCCTCCGCCGACGCGCCGCTGCCCGCGCTCTCGCTGGGCGAGGTTTTGGCCACCTCGGACCTGCCGGGCGGTGTGGTGAACCTGCTCTCCGGCGCGACCGCCGAGCTGGCGGCCCCGCTCGCGGCGCACCAGGACGTCAACGCCATCGACCTCACCGGCGCGGACGCCGCGCTGGCGAAGGAGCTGGAGATCGCGGCGGCGGACAACCTGAAGCGCGTGCTCCGTCCACAGGCTGTGGAGGACGGCGCGGACCCGGCGGACGCCGACTGGACCGCCGACCCGGGTACGTACCGGCTGACGGCGTTCCTGGAGACCAAGACGGTCTGGCACCCCACGGGTGCGCTGGGCGTTGCCGGTTCGTCCTACTGACGGCCGCTCACGCCGGCGGCACAGGCCGTAGGCGCACGGCGGGGCCGGTCCTCACCACCGGGTGGGGACCGGCCCCGCCGGCGTGTCAGCGGGTCAACGCGCCCCGGTGATCAGCCCGGTGACCGGGCCCACCAGGGGCAGGTCGCGGAGCGCACCGCCCTGGGTGAGGTGGTCGGTGACGAGGGCGGTGGAGACCGGCTTGAAGTCGGCGACCTGCGTGCCGACGGCGTTGTCCAGCGGGTCGCTCCCAGTCTTGGCCAGCGGGTCGAGCTGGAGCGCGGTGACGGGGGCGAGGCTGTTCGACAGCGCGCCGGTCACCGCGGGCAGGGCGGCGTCCGTCACCGCCGACACGGCGGCCTGCGCGCTGTCGCTCGCCTCGGTCACGGCCTCGGGCGTGGCCGCCTGCGCGGACGCGGCGCCCGCGCCGAGGGCGGCTCCCAGCGCGGTGACGGTCAGCCCGGCGCGCAGCAGGACGTGCCGCGAGGGCTTGGTTCGTGCATGACGTGCCATTTTTCCCACCTGATCGACTTCGTATCGGTAGTCGTACGTGCGCGCAGAGTAGTGGAGATGTGATGCTCGATACCAACAGGACTTCCGGGGGGTCCCCTGCTCGGGTCATGCCTCACACTTTTGTTCTGTGAGTTCCCAACCGATCCCGACGCGCGTCGTCCTGCTGACAGGACCCTCCGGCTCCGGGAAGTCGTCCCTCGCCGCTCGCACCGGTCTTCCGATGCTGCGGCTGGACGACTTCTACAAGGAGGGCAACGACCCGACCCTGCCCCAGGTCACCGGCAGTACGGACATCGACTGGGACTCCCCGGAGTCCTGGGACGCCGAGGCCGCCGTCGCCGCCATCGCGGACCTCTGCCGCTCCGGCCGCACCCACATACCGGTGTACGACCTCGCCACCAGCTCCCGTACCGGCACCGAGGTGCTGCACATCGAGCGCTCACCGCTCTTCGTGGCCGAGGGGATCTTCGCGGCGGACATCGTCGCGCGCTGCCAGGAGCTGGGGCTGCTCGCCGACGCGATCTGCCTGCGCGGGCGCCCCTCGACCACGTTCCGCCGACGGCTGCTGCGGGATCTGCGCGAGGGCCGCAAGTCGGTGCCGTTCCTGCTGCGGCGCGGCTGGCGGCTGATGCGCGCGGAGCGCCGGATCGTGGCCCGCCAGACGGCGCTCGGCGCCCACCCGTGCGGCAAGGAGGAGGCGCTCGGCCGCCTGGCCGCCGCCGCCGCGGGCCGCTGCCGCCGCACCCCGGCGGGGAGCGGCGCCGCGTAGGACCCGGACGGCGGAACCGCGGGAACGACGAACGGGGCCGTACCGGGCCCCCCAGCCCGTACGACCCCGCCGTTCCCCCGTCGCTCGCCGTTTCCCCCCGGAGCGGCGAGCTCCGTCGTTCCCCCGTTTTCCCACGTTCCCCCGTGGTTCCCCCGTTTTCCCCGTTCCCCCGTTGTTTTCCCCCGTAGCCTCAGGCCACCAGCTCGCCGAAGGACTCCTTCTCGTCACGTCCGAAGCTGAGGACCTCGTCCTCGCGCAGCCGGCGGAGCGACCGCCAGATGCTGGACTTCACCGTGCCGACACTGATGTCGAGGATGGCCGCGATCTCCGGGTCGGTGCGCCCCTCGTAGTAGCGCAGGACCAGCATGGTGCGCTGGAGTTCGGGCAGCCGGGCGAGCGCCTGCCAGAGCACCGCGCGCAGCTCCGTGCCGCGCATCGCGTCCGAGTCGCCGACCGTCTCCGGCAGTTCCTCGGTCGGGTACTCGTTGAGCTTGCGGCGGCGCCAGGCGCTGATGTGCAGGTTGGTCATCGTGCGGCGCAGGTAGCCGCCGACGGCCGCCTTGTCGCTGATCCTGTCCCACGCCCGGTAGGTCGAGAAGAGGGCGCTCTGCAGCAGGTCCTCGGCCTCGAACCGGTCGCCGGTCAGGTGGTAGGCGGTCGCGTACAGGGAGGCGCGGCGCTCCTGGACGTAGGCCGTGAACGCCGCTTCGGCGTCCTCGGCCGGCGCCTGGGGCGTCCGCTCCCCCGTGATGCCCTCCCCGTACGCGCTTCCCCCGTGTCCCCCGTACGTTCCCCCGTACGTGCCCGGTCCGTCCCCCGTGGCGTCGGTGACCGGCGTCGCAGCAGGGCGCTGACGCCCGGTGCCGCGAACGCACCCCCGTCCGTTCACCGCACCGGACTTCTCCGGACCCCGGCCCATGTCGTGGAGACGCGTGACAACCGCGCTTGAGCCGGTGCGTTGCAGTTGCAGTGCGTTCATCGTGCGCCTCCCCGTCGTGGAGTCCGTTCGAACCGTGTGCCATTGAGTCTGGCCGGGCAGTTTCTCGGCACTGTCCGCCGACTGTCACAGAGCTGTCACAGGCCTCGTGGGGTCGTAACCGTCACAACTGGGCCCGCTCACGCACAGGAAGTGGCCCCCGGCGGTCGAACTGGGGCACCACCATGGGACAGAATGGCCCGCGTGCCTTTCCTGTTGCTGATCGAGGACGACGACGCCATCCGCACGGCTCTCGAACTCTCGCTGTCACGCCAGGGCCACCGAGTGGCCACCGCGGCGACGGGAGAGGACGGCCTGAACCTCCTCCGGGAGCAGCGGCCCGATCTGGTCGTGCTGGACGTGATGCTGCCCGGGATCGACGGTTTCGAGGTCTGCCGCCGCATCCGCCGCACCGACCAGTTGCCGATCATCCTGCTGACGGCGCGCAGCGACGACATCGACGTCGTGGTGGGTCTGGAGTCGGGTGCCGACGACTACGTGGTGAAGCCCGTGCAGGGCCGGGTGCTGGACGCGCGCATCCGGGCCGTACTCCGGCGCGGGGAGCGGGAGTCGACGGACTCGGCGACCTTCGGGAACGTGGTCATCGACCGTTCCGCGATGACGGTCACCAAGGACGGGGCGGATCTCCAGCTGACCCCGACCGAGCTGCGGCTGCTCCTGGAGCTGAGCCGCAGGCCCGGACAGGCCCTGTCCCGGCAGCAGTTGCTGCGGCTGGTGTGGGAGCACGACTACCTGGGCGATTCGCGGCTCGTGGACGCGTGCGTGCAGCGGCTGCGGGCGAAGGTGGAGGACGTGCCGTCCTCGCCGACGCTGATCCGTACGGTGCGCGGTGTGGGCTACCGGCTGGACTCGCCTCAGTGAGTGGACGTGCCGGGCGCGGGGTCCGTGCGGGACTCCGCTGGAGCAGCCTGCGGCTGCGGCTGGTCGTGGTGTTCGGACTGGTGGCCCTGACGGCGGCGGTGTCCGCGTCGGGGATCGCGTACTGGCTCAACCGCGAGGCGGTGCTGACGCGTACGCAGGACGCGGCGCTCGGCGACTTCCGGCGGCAGATGCAGAACCGGGCGGCGTCGCTGCCGTTGGAGCCGACGAAGGACGATCTCCAGTCCGCCGCCGTGCAGATGGCGGACAGCGGGCCGGGGTACGCGGTGCTGCTGGAGGACGAGCGCGACGGCGGGAAGCCGATCGTCGGCTACTCCGACCTGGACTCCTTCACCAAGGTGGACGTGCCGGATTCGCTGGAGCGTCAGGTCTCCGCCCAGCAGCGGCTGACCTCGGGCAACACGTACGAGTACCACCTGTTCTGGCAGCGTACGAGCATCGACGGCACCCCGTACCTGGTGGCCGGGACGCGGATCATCGGCGGCGGTCCGACGGGCTACATGCTGAAGTCGCTCGACCAGGAGCGCCAGGACCTCAACTCCCTCGCCTGGTCGCTGGGTATCGCCACCACGCTGGCGCTGATCGGCGCCGCGTTGCTCGCGCAGGCGGCGGCGACGACCGTGCTGCGGCCGGTGCAGCGGCTCGGCGAGGCGGCGCGCAAGCTGGGTGAGGGGAAGCTCGACACCCGTCTGGTGGTCTCCGGTACGGACGAACTCGCCGAACTCTCCAGGACGTTCAACCGGGCGGCGGGTTCGCTGGAGAAGAAGGTCGCGGACATGAGCGCGCGGGAGGAATCCAGCCGCCGGTTCGTCGCCGACATGTCGCACGAGCTGCGTACCCCGCTCACCGCGATCACCGCGGTGGCCGAGGTGCTGGAGGACGAGGCCGACAGCCTCGACCCGATGATCGCGCCCGCCGTGCACCTGGTGGTGAGCGAGACCCGGCGGCTCAACGACCTGGTGGAGAACCTCATGGAGGTCACCCGCTTCGACGCGGGCACGGCCCGGCTGGTCCTGGACACGGTGGACGTCGCCGACCAGGTCACCGCCTGCATCGACGCCCGTGCGTGGCTGGACGCGGTGGAACTCGACGCGGAGCGCGGCATGATGGTGCGGCTCGACCCGCGGCGGCTCGACGTGATCCTGGCGAATCTGATCGGCAACGCGCTGAAGCACGGCGGTTCACCCGTGCGGGTACGCGTACGCACCGAGGGCGAGGAACTGGTCATCGAGGTACGCGATCACGGGCCCGGGATTCCCGAGGACGTGCTGCCGCACGTCTTCGACCGGTTCTACAAGGCCAGCGCGTCCCGCCCGCGCTCCGAGGGCAGCGGCCTCGGGCTGTCGATCGCCATGGAGAACGCACTGATCCACGGCGGCACCATCTCGGCGGCCAACTCCCCGGACGGCGACGGGGCGGTGTTCGTGCTGCGGCTCCCCCACGCCGAGGACGAGAGTGCCAAGGACGACACGAACGGCGCCGGCGGCGGCGCGGACGGCGGGGAGTCGTGAGGCGGCGGGACCCGGCGGGCATGCGGCGGAACCAGGCAGACGGGCGGTGGACCCGGGTGGGCGTACGGCGGAGCCGGGTGGGCGGGCGGCGGACCCGGTTGGGCGGGCGGCGCCCGTTCACCGCCGTGGTCCTCGCCGTGGCTGCCGCCGCGCTGGCCGCCGGGTGCGGCATCCGGTCCACGTCGGTGCCGGTCGACGCGGGGGCGGCGCCCTCCCGGGTACCGTGCCGCACCAGCGGTTCGGACTCCGGTGCGCGCGAGGCCGACGAGCGGGTGCGGGTGTACCTGGTCTGTGCGTCGGAACTGGTGCCGACCGACCGGACGATCGCGGACACCGACCGGGGCAGCGGTCGTCTGGGCCTGGCGCGGGCGCTGCTCGCGCAGATCCGGCAGTCGCCGCTCACGGCGGAACGGCAGGCCGGTTTCACCACCGCCGTCCCCTCGGACCTGAGCGTCGGGGAGGGCACCGCGGACGATCCGGCGGGTGCCCTGCGGCTGAGCGCCCAGCCGGAGGACCTGTCCTCCGAGGCGCTGGCCCAGGTGGTCTGCACGTTCGCCGAGGAGGGCACGCTCGTCACCGGCGACGCGGTGCTGCTGGGCGGGCCGAGCGACGACTACGCCCCCCGGGGTTACCTCTGCACGGCGGAGACGATGGCCCGGCCGCAGAACGTACCGACCGTCAGCACACCGTCGCCGTCGCCCCGCTGAGCGGCACTCCCGGTCCGCTGGGTTCGCCGCCCCGCTGAGCGGCACTCCCGGTCCGCCGGGCACGCCGGTGGAGACGCTGGTGCTGCCGGTGGGCGTGTGGCGGTTGGGGCGCGGCGGGGGCGCGCGTCCCGTGGTCTGCGCCACTTCCAGCTGTTTGCCCGGAACCGTTCCCTCAGGACCGGGCGTCTAGGGGGGCGTGCGTCAAGGTCCCGGCGGTAAGGCCGTCACCCTGTTCCGCGTGGTGGGGTTCACGCTTCTCCTCGCGCATCTCGTGCTCGTCGGGTGGCTGACGCTGCGCCCCCTGGACGTCCCCTGGATCACCGCCGCGAACTTCACCCCGCTGGACGGCATCAAGGCGGACCTCGCACTCGGCCCGGAGGCTGCGGTGAAGCGCATCGGCGCGGGGCTGCTGCTGCTCGCGCCGCTCGGGTTCCTGCTGCCGATGGCCGACGCGCGCCTCACGGTCTCCCCGTGGGCCTCGCTGGTCCGTACGACCGCCGCCGGGGCGCTGATATCCCTCGCCATCGAGCTCGGGCAGACCGGGGTCCCCGGGCAGGTGGTCGACATCGACTCGCTGCTGCTGAACACGGTGGGGGTGCTGCTGGCCCATCTGCTGGTGGTGCCGTTCGTACGGGCCCGGCTGCGCCTCCGGCGGCACCGGGCCCCCGCGCCGGAGGGCGTGGACGCGGCCGGCGGGACCCCTCAGGGTGCGACCCCGACGATTGGCAGGGTCGGGGTCGCACCGTAGAGGGAGGCACCGTCCCCGCCGGTGGAGCGACCATGGATACATCGGGAGCGCCGCAGCGGCTGCTCCCCCGACGGTTCACCGAGGAGCCCACCATGGCCGGATTGGTTCGCCCCACTGACGGACGCATGATCGGCGGAGTGTGCGCGGCGCTGGCACAGCGCTTCGGTACCTCCGCGACGACCATGCGCGTCATCTTCCTGGTCTCGTGCCTGCTGCCCGGACCGCAGTTCCTGGTCTATCTGGCGCTGTGGATCCTGCTGCCCGGGGAGAAGTCCTCGTCGGGCACCACGTCCGCGACGGCCTGGTGACGCGGGTACGACGGGGGACGGCCTTGACGACGGCCGACAGCACGGAGCACGCGGTGGGGCACCCGGCCTGACAGGCCGGGTGCCCCACTGGCGTACGACAGGGCGGGTCAGCCGCCGATCGGCAGGCCGTTCGCGGTCAGGCCCTTGGTCGGCAGACCGCCGAGCAGCTGGGTGACGGGCTTGGCGGCGTCGGTGGCCTTTCCGCCGAGGAGGCTGCCGGTGGTCTCCTTGACCGGGAGGGTCTGGGCGGTGTGGCCGAGGTTCGCCAGCGCGTCGGTGGAGATGGGCAGGGAGCTGCCCGCGTCGAGCGGGAGCGCCGTCGCGGCGGACGCACTGCCGGCGGCGGCAGCGGCGAAAGCCGCGCCGAGAGCGGCGGCACCGATGATGCGGGCGGAGGAGAGCTTCATGACATTCATCCTTGGGGAAAGGGGATGCGAGCGGCTCTGCAAACTAGCCACCCGGCTCCCCGCACCGCAAATGACGCGACACACGGAAAAGGGCCGGGACATGTGTTCCCCGGCCCCTTCCGGAATGTGTTCGCTCAGCTCTGTTCGAGCGAGGAGACGCTGGTCGCGGCGGTCTGGCTGAACAGCCATGCGGACTTCAGTTCGGCGTATCCCGGCTTGATCACATCGTTGATCATCGCGAGACGTTCATCGAAAGGAATGAATGCTGATTTCATCGCATTGACGGTGAACCACTGCATGTCGTCGAGCGTGTATCCGAAAGTCTCGGTCAGCCGCTCGAATTCCTGGCTCATGCTGGTCCCGCTCATCAGACGGTTGTCGGTATTCACCGTGGCGCGGAAGTGCAGGGTACGCAGCAGCCCGATCGGGTGCTCCGCGTAGGAGGGGGCGGCACCGGTCTGGAGGTTCGAGGTGGGGCAGAGCTCCAGCGGGATGCGCTTGTCGCGGACGTAACTGGCGAGGCGGCCGAGCTTGACGGTGCCGTCCTCGGCGATCTCGATGTCGTCGATGATCCGGACCCCGTGGCCGAGCCGGTCGGCGCCGCACCACTGGAGGGCCTGCCAGATCGACGGGAGGCCGAACGCCTCGCCCGCGTGGATGGTGAAGTGGTTGTTCTCCCGCTTGAGGTACTCGAAGGCGTCCAGGTGCCGGGTGGGCGGGAAGCCGGCCTCGGCGCCCGCGATGTCGAAGCCCACGACCCCGGAGTCCCGGTGGCGGTTGGCGAGTTCGGCGATCTCCAGCGAGCGGGCGGCGTGCCGCATCGCGGTGAGCAGGGCGCCGACCCGGATGCGCCGGCCGTCCTCGCGGGCCAGCCGCTCCCCTTCGCGGAAGCCCTCGTTGACCGCAGCCACGACCTCTTCGAGGGTGAGCCCGCCGGTCAGGTGCTGCTCGGGGGCGTACCGCACCTCGGCGTAGACGACGCCGTCCTCGGCGAGGTCCTGGGCGCACTCGGAGGCGACCCGGAAGAGCGCGTCACGGGTCTGCATGACGGCGCAGGTGTGGGCGAAGGTCTCCAGGTAGCGCTCCAGCGAACCGGAGTCGGCCGCCTCGCGGAACCAGGTGCCCAGCTTGTCGGGGTCGGTCTCCGGCAGGTCCTCGTACCCCTGTGCCAGGGCGAGTTCGACGATGGTGCCGGGGCGCAGCCCGCCGTCGAGATGGTCGTGGAGGAGCACCTTCGGGGCGCGGCGGATCTGGTCGGCGTCGGGGACGTCACGGAGCTGGCTCATCATCTGCGCACTCTAGCGCCTACGCGCGTAGATGACCGAGTGAAGATACGTAACAGTGATGGTGAGGACAGGTGGTGTACACCCTCGCTTCTGACAATGTTCCGTTATGGCCATGCGCGCGCTTCCCCTGCCCACCGCACGGCTCGGACGCTCCGTCCGGGCCGCGGGACCGTCCTCGGAGGTCGGTGGTGTCGTCCTGCTGCTCCCGGACGGAGCCGCCGAATCCCATCGCAAGCCGTCCCCGTTCTCCTACGCCGGCCAGCTTCCGTTCGCGCGGGCGCTGGCGCGGGCGGGCCGGGAGGACGGGCTGACGGTGCACGTCCTGCACTACCGCCACCGCGGCTGGAACGCCCAGGACGCCGACCCGGCGGCGGACGCCGGGTGGGCGGCGGACGAGGTGGTACGACGCTACGGGGACGTGCCGGTCTGCCTCGTCGGCCACGGCATGGGCGGCCGGGCGGCACTGCGGGCGGCCGGGCACCCGGCGGTCTCCGCCGTCCTGGCGATGGCCCCCTGGCTGCCGGGGCAGGCCGGGCCCCCCGCGCACACCGCGCCGGAGACGGCGGCCGAGCCGGTGAAACAGCTCGCCGGGCGCCGGGTGCTGATCGTGCACGGCACCAACGACACCCGGACCGACCCCGAACTCTCCTTCCGCCTGGCCTCCCGGGCCAAGAAGGCCAACCGGGACATCTGCCGGTTCGAGGTCCACTCGGACGGGCACGCGCTGCGCCAGCACCGGGCCGAAGTGGTTGCGCTGGCCTCCGACTTCGTCCAGGGCTCGCTCTTCGACCGCTCCTACGCCCGGCCGGTCCAGGACGCGCTGGCCGCACCGCCGCCGCTGGGGCTGCGGATGCCGCTGGCCGCCGGTTTCGGGCGGTCGCTGCGGCACTGAGCGTGCCGCGGGACCGAGCTTGCCGCGGCACGCCGCGCCGGTCAGAGCTTCTCGTGCACCGCGAGGCGGGCGAGGCTGCGGTCGTGCGGGCGGCTGAGGAGGAGCAGGGAGCAGACGGCGCCGATCAGCGCGCAGAACATGTCCCACTGGGTGTCCCACACGTCGCCCTGGGTGGCGAGGAACGAGTCGGCGGCCTGTCCTCCGGTCACGGCGGCCAGCCATTCGAGCATCTCGAAGACGGCGCTGAAGGCGAGGCAGGCGCACACGGTCAGCGGCGGGAGCCAGCGGCTGCCGCGCAGGGGCGAGGTGCGGACGAGGAGTTCCCTGACGAGGATCGCGGGCACGAATCCCTGCATGAGGTGGCCGAGGCGGTCGTACGGATTGCGTTCCAGGCCGAACCAGTCACGCACCCAGTCACCGGCCGGGACCTCGGCGTACGTGTAGTGGCCGCCCACCATGAGGACGAGGGCGTGGACGGCCAGCAGTCCGCAGAGCAGGCCGCTCAGCGGGAACCGCCGGCGCAGCAGGAACAGGACCGGCAGCCCCAGCATCACCCACACGGTTTCCAGCACCCAGGTGCCGGGCTCCTTGGCGCCCACGGCGGACACCGCGAGAGCTACCGCGACGGCGGGCGCGAGAACGGCGGGCAGCAGGCGGCGGGTGCGACCGGTGGCCGACGGGACGTCCGTCGGCAGCTCCTCGGACGGGTGGATGGCGGACATCAGGGGCTCCTCGGGTCGGACGGCTGTCCCGCAGTCCCTGGTGGGTGCGCGACGAATCACGGGACAGCCCTTGGGCTGTGCCGCCATCCTCCGGCGCCCCGTAGAGCCCGCACCTGAGTGCTGATACTCAACGCCCCTGCCTTTCTACCTGGTTGAGCGGGCAAAGGGGCGGGGAGCAGCCTCGCGCCATGGGGTGCGCCGGAGTTCAGTCCGGCAGCAGGTGTCCGCGCCGGGAGATCAGGAACTGCTTGAAGGCGGCGACCGGCGGGGTGTCCGGGTGGCCGTCCAGCCAGGCGACGCCGATCTCGCGGACCGCGCGCGGCGCAGTGACCGTCAGCTCGACGACCCCCGGGCGGGCGACGGCGGGCGGCGGGAGCAGGGCGACGCCGAGCCCGGCGGCGACCAGCCCGCGCAGGGTCTCCGCCTCCTCGCCCTCGAACGCGATCCTGGGCACGAACCCGGCCTCCGCGCACAGGTCGTCGGTGATCCGCCGCAGGCCGTAACCGGGTTCCAGGGTCACGAAGGTCTCGTCGGAGGCCTCCGCGAGGCGGACCCGGCGGCGGGCCGCCAGCCGGTGGTCGTCGGGGACGACCAGCCGCAGCCGCTGCTCGTCGAGCCGGCGGGCCACCAGATCGGGCGCGTCCGGGACCGGCGAGGTGAGGCAGAGGTCCAGCTTCCCCGCACGCAGCCGCTCGATCATCGCCTCGCCGTAGTTCTGCACCAGCTGGAAGCGGACGCCCGGGTGGTCGACGCGGAAGGCGCGGATGAGGGCGGGTACGGTCTCCGAGCCCATGGTGTGCAGGAACCCGAACGCGACCTTGCCGGAGGCGGGGTCGGCGTCGGCCCGTACGGAGTCGGCGGCCTTCTCCACCTCGGCGAGGGCGCGTTCCGCCGAGCCGAGGAAGGTGCGTCCGGCGGGGGTGAGGGAGACGGTCCGGCCCCGGCGGGCGAACAGGGCGACGCCGAGGTCCTGTTCGAGGCGGACCATGGCCCGCGACAGCGTGGACTGGGGCACCCCGAGCTCGTGGGCGGCCCGGGTGACGTGCTCGTGTCGGGCGACCGCCTCGAAGTACGCGAGCCGGGGCGCGAGGACCGCGCGAATGTCTTCTTCGTAACTGCTCGGTGACAGTCGGGGCTGTGAGCTGCGGTCATGCACCATGGGAACGATTATCGCGGTTTCATGCATTGGACGCATCAAACGCACCGGCCTACCGTCGAACCATGCCTCCTGCCGATACCGGGGCATCCACCGTCGTGGTGGGTGCCTCCGCACAGCCCGCTCCGCACACCTCCGCTCCGCAGGCCTCCGCTCCGGCCGCGGCCGAACCGGCCGCCGCCCCGGGCGACACGCGACTCGACCCCGGCCGTCCCGGCTACCGCCGTATGAGCTTCGGGCTCTTCGCCGCCGGCGTCGCGACGTTCGCCCTCCTCTACTCCACCCAGGCCCTGCTGCCCTCGGTCTCCGCGTCGTTCGGCGCCTCGGCCGGGCAGGCGAGCTGGACGGTCTCCGCCGCGACGGGGGCGCTGGCGCTCGCCGTGCTGCCGCTGAGCGCGCTCTCCGAGCGCTTCGGCCGCCGCCAGATGATGACCGCCTCGCTGACCATCGCGGTCACGGTCGGCATGCTGGTGCCGTTCGCCCCCTCGCTCGGCTGGCTGATCGCCCTGCGCGCGGTGCAGGGCGCGGCGCTGGCCGGGCTGCCCGCCTCCGCGATGGCCTTTCTCGCGGAGGAGGTCCGGCCCAAGGCGCTGGTCGCCGCGATCGGGCTGTTCGTGGCGGGCAACAGCATCGGCGGCATGAGCGGCCGCATCCTGACCGGCTGGATCGCCCAGCTCTGGGGCTGGCGGGTCGCGCTCGGCGCGGTCGGTCTGCTGGCAGTGGGGTGCGCGGTCGCGTTCCACCTGCTGATGCCCCGGGCACGGCACTTCGTCCCCGGCTCGCTCAACCCGAAGGCGCTGGTACGGACCGTCGGCGGGCACCTGGCCGATCCGCTGCTGCGCCGGCTCTTCCTCATCGGCGGGCTCTTCATGACGGTGTTCGGCGCCGTCTACACGGTCATCGGCTACCGGCTGGTGGAGGCGCCGTTCGACCTCCCCCAGGGTGTGGTCGGTTCGATCTTCCTCGTCTACCTGGTCGGTACGGTCTCCTCCGCCGCGGCGGGCCGTCTGGTCGGCCGGCTCGGCCGCCGGGGCGCGCTCTACCTCGCGGTCTCCACCACCGCCGCCGGGCTGCTGCTCTCGCTCGCCGACCAGCTGGCCGCGGTGCTGCTGGGCCTGGTCCTGATCACCGCCGGGTTCTTCGCCGGCCACGCGGTCGCCTCCTCCTCGGTGAGCCGTACGGCCACCACGGGCCGCGCCCAGGCGTCGGCGCTCTACCAGTCCTCGTACTACCTCGGCTCCAGCGCGGGCGGCACGCTCGGCGCGGTGGCCTTCCACGCGGGCGGCTGGACCGGCACGGTCGGGCTCGGACTGCTCGCGGTGCTCGGTGTCGCCTCCGTGACGCTGTACGGGTCGCGGTGCGCGCGGGCCGAGCGGAAGGCCCACCCGCAGCACGCGGCGATGGCCGTCGCCCGCTGAGCCGTTGGCCCCGGCCCCGGCCCCGGCCCCGCCGAACCGGTCCCGGAACAGGGCCCGTTCCCGCACTCCCCTCCGCCCGTGCCGCAGGTGCCCGACCTGCCGCAGGTGGAGGGGAGTCGGCGTATCGGGAGGGAACCGGGGGCGCCGGGACCCGCGCCCGCCCCGCCCGCCGGCGCCGGCCCGGGCGATCGCGCCGACATGCGCCCCACCGGCACGAAGGCATACTGGAAGCTGCTCACGAACGGCGACGACGTCCGCGTCCACGGGGCGCGCGGGGTCCACGGGCGGCGCGCGGCCCGGAGCCTGAGCGGTTGTGCGCTTCCCGCCCGCGTGTGCGTGCGCTGCGGTAGCTTCCTGACTGCGGGGGGCGGTGTCACAGCGCGACAGGGGTAGAGCGATGGGTGATCTCACGACGGCGGCCGCGGAGGAAGCGGCGGTGCACGGCGTGGAGGGGGTGGCGGACGCGGAGGCTCGGAGCGTCGAGAGCCGGCTGGAGGGGCACCGGGTCGAGCTGACCGGGTACTGCTACCGGATGCTCGGTTCGGCGTTCGAGGCCGAGGACGCGGTCCAGGACACGATGGTGCGCGCCTGGCGCAACTTCGAGAAGTTCGAGGGGCGTTCGTCGCTGCGCTCGTGGCTGTACCGGATCGCGACCAATGTCTGCCTGGACATGCTGACGGCGGGCAACAAGCGTGCCCGGCCGGTCGATCTGTCCGGCCCGACCCCGCTCGCGCAGGCCGCGCTCAACCCGCTGCCGGAGAACACCTGGCTGGAGCCGATGCCGGACGGCCGGGTCCTGCCGTCGCCCGCCGACCCGGCGGAGGCGGCCGTGGCGCGCGAGTCCGTGCGGCTCGCCTTCGTCGCGGCGCTCCAGCACCTGCCCCCGAAGCAGCGGGTGGTGCTCATCCTGCGCGAGGTGCTCGCGTGGAAGGCGTCCGAGGTCGCCGAGCTCCTCGACACCTCCGTCGCCTCGGTGAACAGCGCACTCCAGCGGGCCCGCGCCACCCTGGCCGAGGCCGGGGAGCGCGGCCCGGACACCGCCGACCCGCTCGACGAGGAGCAGCGCAAGCTGCTGGAGCGGTACGTCGCCGCGTTCGAGGGGTACGACATGAAGGCGCTCACCGCGCTCCTCCACGAGGACGCCGTGATGACCATGCCGCCGTTCGACCTCTGGCTCCAGGGGCACGACGACATCACCGGCTTCATGCTCTCCATCGGTGCGAGCTGCGCGGGCTCCCGGCTGGTGGCGACCGTCGCCAACGGCACTCCGGCCTTCGCCCACTACAAGCCGAACCCGGACGGGCCCGGGTTCGTGCCGTGGGCGGTGCAGATCATCGACATCCAGGACGGTGCGATCACGGGGATGCACTGCTTCCTGGACACCCCGCGCTGGTTCCCGCTGTTCGGGCTGCCGGACGCGCTGGACGCCGACGGGAAGGCAACCGCCGGGAAGGCAGCCGCCGGGGAGTGACCGCGCGTCTCAGGGCGCGTCGGTGATGCCCGCCAGGTCGGCCAGCCCCACCAGGTCCAGCAGGGTGCGCAGTTCGGGCGGTGTGCCGCGCAGCCGCAGCGGGCCCCGGCCCGCCCGGCGGACGGTGAGGGAGAGCCGGGCGAGCGCCTCCACGACGGTGAGGCCGGGGCGGACCACCCCCGTCAGGTCGCACTCCACCGGGGCGGCGGCCTGCTCGGGGGCGGCCAGGAGCCGGTCGAGTGCGGCACAGAGCTCGGGTACGTCGGCGCGGGCGATCCGGCCCGCGACGACGAGGGTGACCGGGGGTGTGGCTTCCACACCCATGAGACCGTCCCCGCCGCCACAACTCATCGGTGCCGGCGGACCGGTTCCAACGCCAGGGCCCGCACAGGGCGGAAACGGTGGCCCGCCGGCACGGGGAGGTCCGTGTCGGCGGGCCGCCGTCGCGTGCTCCGGCCCGGTGGTTACGCGATGCGCTCGCGCACCACGGGGGGCGCGGTGAAGTCCGTACCGGCCGGGGCGATGTCGTACGCGCCCGGCAGCGCGTCGAGGGCGTAGGAGAACTTCTCCGGGGTGTCCGTGTGCAGGGTCAGCAGCGGCTGGCCGGCGGTGACGGTGTCGCCGGGCTTGGCGTGCAGCTCGACCCCGGCGCCCGCCTGCACCGCGTCCTCCTTGCGGGCGCGGCCGGCGCCGAGGCGCCAGGCGGCGATGCCGATGTCGTAGGCGTCGAGCCGCGTCAGCACGCCGGAGGCGGGGGCGGTGACGACGTGGCGCTCGCGGGCGACCGGGAGGGCCGCGTCGGGGTCGCCGCCCTGGGCGGAGATCATGCGGCGCCAGACGTCCATCGCGGAGCCGTCGGCGAGCGCCTTCTCGGGGTCGGCGTCCTTGAGGCCCGCCGCGTCGAGCATCTCGCGGGCGAGCGCCAGGGTGAGGGCGACGACGTCCCTGGGGCCGCCGCCGGCCAGTACCTCGACGGACTCGCGGACCTCCAGGGCGTTGCCCGCCGTGAGGCCGAGGGGGGTGGACATGTCGGTGAGCAGGGCGACCGTGCGGACGCCGCTGTCGGTGCCGAGGGCAACCATGGTGGAGGCGAGTTCGCGGGCGTCCTCGATGGTCTTCATGAAGGCGCCGCTGCCGACCTTCACGTCGAGGACGAGCGCGCCGGTGCCCTCGGCGATCTTCTTCGACATGATCGAGCTGGCGATCAGCGGGATCGCCTCGACGGTGCCGGTGACGTCGCGGAGCGCGTAGAGCTTCTTGTCGGCGGGGGCGAGGCCGTCGCCCGCCGCGCAGATGACGGCGCCGGTGATACCGAGGACGCTCAGCATCTCCTCGTTGGAGAGGTGGGCGCGCCAGCCGGGAATGGACTCCAGCTTGTCGAGGGTGCCGCCGGTGTGGCCGAGGCCCCGGCCGCTGAGCTGCGGGACGGCAGCGCCGCAGGCGGCGACCAGCGGGGCGAGCGGCAGGGTGATCTTGTCGCCGACTCCGCCGGTGGAGTGCTTGTCGGTGGTGGGGCGGGAGAGCGCGGAGAAGTCCATCCGCTCGCCGGAGGCGATCATCGCGGCGGTCCAGCGGGCGATCTCCGTACGGTTCATGCCGTTCAGCAGGATCGCCATGGCCAGGGCGGACATCTGCTCGTCCGCGACCTCGCCGCGGGTGTACGCGTCGATGACCCAGTCGATCTGTTCGGGGGTCAGTTCGCCGCGGTCCCGCTTGGTGCGGATGACGGAGATGACGTCCATGGGATTCCTTCCGGCAGGGAAGCTCGATCATGAGGGCGCGGGTCGCGCGGGGCAAGAGGACGGACCCGCCCGACTCTACGCGCATAGAGGCGGGACACGGAGGTGGCCCTCCCGACGCGCGGGAGGGCCACCGGAGTTGAGGGGTGCGGCCTCGGAGGCCGCCCGGCGGACTCTCAGGCCAGGTTCTGCGGACCGAAGGCCTGGGGCAGCATCTCGTCGAGGGTGCGCAGCCCGTCCGGGGTCTCCAGGACGAGGTCCGGGCCCCCGAACTCGTACAGCAGCTGTCGGCACCGGCCGCACGGCACCAGGATCTCGCCCGAGCCGTCCACGCAGGTGAAGTGGGTCAGCCGGCCGCCGCCGGTGGCGACGAGCTCGGAGACCAGCCCGCACTCGGCGCAGAGGCCGATGCCGTACGAGGCGTTCTCGACGTTGCAGCCGGCGACGGTGCGGCCGTCGTCGACCAGGGCGGCGGCACCGACCGGGTAGCCGGAGTACGGGGCGTACGCCCGGGACATCGCGTCCCGGGCCGCCTTCCGCAGCCCTTCCCAGTCGGCCGCGGCCGCCGGGGTCGTCACTTGCCCTGGCCCTTGAAGTACGGCATGCCGTCCGCCTTGGGCATCCGCAGCCGCTGCGCGGAGAGCGCGAGGACCAGCAGCGTCGCCACGTACGGGGCGGCGTCCACGAACTGGCTGGGCACCTCGTCGGTGAGCGCGTACCAGACGAAGAGCCCGGCGGAGAAGACCGCCGAGACCGCCGCGCCGATGTACTTGCGCCGCACCAGCTGCCAGATCACCGCGGCGACCAGCAGGATCGCCAGGAAGAGCAGCACCGCGTGGACGTTCTCGGCGCCGCCGCGCAGCTTGAGGCTGTCGGTGAAGCCGAAGAGTCCGGCGCCGAGCGCCATGCCGCCGGGCATCCAGTTGCCGAAGATCATCGCGGCGAGACCGATGTAGCCGCGCCCGCCGGTCTGGCCCTCCTGGTAGATGCCGGTGGAGACGATCGCGAGGAACGCGCCCGCCAGGCCCGCGAGTCCGCCGGAGACGGCGACGGCGATGTACTTGTACGTGTAGACGTTGACGCCGAGCGACTCGGCGGCCACCGGGTTCTCGCCGCAGGAGCGGAGCCGCAGGCCGAAGGCGGTGCGCCAGAGCACCCACCAGGTGGCCGGGACCAGCAGCAGCGCCACCACGGTCAGCAGCGACAGGTGGGTGACCACACCGCCGATGATCCCGGCGAGGTCGGAGACGAAGAACCAGTGGTGGGCCTGGATGTCGGCCATCCAGTCGGAGAGCCCGGGGATCGTGATGTCGGTGATCTCGTCGATGCGCGGGGACTGCTTCGACGAGCCGCCCTCCGCCTCGGCGAAGGTGTAGTTCGACAGGTAGCGGGTGACGCCCACCGCGAGGATGTTGATCGCCACACCCGAGACGATGTGGTTGACCTTGAACGTCACGGTCATCACCGCGTGCAGCAGGCCGCCGAGGGCGCCGCCCACGATGCCCATCAGGACGCCGGTCCACGGGCCCCACTGGTAGCCGGCCCAGGCGCCGAACCAGGTGCCGAGGATCATCATGCCTTCGAGGCCGATGTTGACGACACCGGCGCGTTCGGCCCACAGGCCGCCGAGCCCGGCGAGGCCGATCGGCACGGCGAGCTGGAGCGCGCCGGACACCTGGCCGATCGAGGTCAGGTCGTCCGCGCCGCTGATGACGCGGGTCAGGGAGAAGAGCGCCAGACCGGCCGCGGCGATCAGGAGGACGACCGGCAGGCTCAGCCTGCGCCTGCCGCCGCTCTTGCCGGGCGCGGTGGTGGCGGTGGACGTCGTCGGGACGGTGCTCATGCCGCTGCTCCCTCACGGTTCTCGCGGGCCTGGGCGGCGAGTTCCTCGCCGACCTTCTGCTGCTGTCGGCGGAGCCCGTACTGGCGGACAAGTTCGTAGGAGACGACGACGGAGATCACGATCAGCCCCTGCATGATCATGGCGATCTCCTGCGGGTACCCGTACTGGTCCAGGGACGCGGAGGTCTTCTCCAGGAAGGACATCAGCAGGGCGGCGAAGAACATGCCGACCGGGTTGTTGCGGCCGAGCAGGGCGACGGTGATGCCCATGAAGCCGACGCCGGCGGGGAAGCTCAGGTTGTACGTGTGGCTCTGGCCGAGCAGGATCGGCATGCCGACCAGGCCGGCGACCGCGCCGGAGATCAGCATGGCCGTCAGCACCATCCGCTTGGCGTCGACACCGCTGGCCCGGGCGGCGCTCTCGCTGGCGCCGGTGGCGCGCAGGTCGAAGCCGAAGCGGGTGCGGCCGAGGACGAACCAGTAGACGACGCCGAGCGCGAAGGCGACGAAGGTGAAGCCGTAGATCGTGCCGCCGTCGCCCGCGTCCAGGCCGGGGAACCAGCCGGAGGAAGCGATCTCGCCGGTGTTGAGGTCGTTGGAGCCGGCCGCCTGCACACCGAAGTTGTCCGTCAGGATCAGCCAGGCGATCAGGCTCGTCGCGATGGCGTTCAGCATGATCGTGGAGACGACCTCGCTCACGCCCCGCAGGGTCTTGAGGAGGCCGGCGATGCCGGACCAGAACGCGCCGACCGCCATCGCGGTGACGAGGATCAGCAGGATGTGCAGCGGACCCGGCAGGGTCACCGAGGCACCGACCACGGCCGCGACCATCGCGGCGAGCCGGTACTGGCCGTCGACGCCGATGTTGAAGAGGTTCATCCGGAACCCGACGGCGACGGCGAGCGCGGCGAGGTAGTAGGTGCCGGTCTGGTTGACGATCAGCACCTGTACGTCGACGTACTGGGCGTTGTCGAACATCAGCCGGAACGGCTCGAAGGGGCTGTTGCCGGAGAGCAGCAGCACCAGCGCGGTGAGCAGGAACGCCACCACCAGGGCGAGCGCCGGGCCGGCGACGCCCAGGAGCAGCCGGTCCCTGTCGAACTTCTTCATCGGCTCTCACCGTTCTCGTCGTGCGCGATGTGGCCGGAGGCCGCGCCGGTCATGGCGGTGCCCAGCTCCTCCGGCGTGATGCTCGCGGGGTCGGCGTCCGCGACCAGCCGGCCCCGGTACATGACGCGCAGCGTGTCGGACAGGCCGATCAGCTCGTCCAGGTCGGCCGAGATGAGCAGCACGGCGAGGCCCTCCCGGCGCGCTTCGCGGATCTGGTCCCAGATCTGCGCCTGCGCGCCGACGTCCACACCGCGGGTGGGGTGGGCGGCGATGAGCAGCTTCGGCCGGTGGCTCATCTCACGGCCGACGATCAGCTTCTGCTGGTTGCCGCCCGAGAGGGAGGCCGCGGTGACGTCGATCCCGGGGGTGCGCACGTCGTACTCGCGCACGATCCGCTCGGTGTCGGTACGGGCGGCCTTCAGGTCGAGGAACACGCCCCGGCTGTTGGGCTTCTCGGTGACGTGGCCGAGGATGCGGTTCTCCCAGAGCGGGGACTCCAGCAGCAGCCCGTGGCGGTGCCGGTCCTCGGGGATGACGCCGAGGCCGCCCTCGCGGCGCTTGCGGGTCGAGACGTGCGAGATGTCGGCGCCGTCCAGGGTGATGGTCCCGGCGTCCGGGTCGCGCAGACCGGTGAGCGCCTCGATCAGCTCGCTCTGGCCGTTGCCCTCGACACCGGCGATGCCGAGGACCTCGCCCTTGTGGATGGTGAAGCCGATGCCGTCGAGGACCTCGCGGATCACGCCGTCGGAGTCGGTCGCGGTGAGCCGCAGGGCGTCGACGGTGAGCATGGGCACGTCGGTGACGGTCGATTCGCGGGTCTCCGGCGAGGGCAGCTCGCTGCCGACCATCAGCTCGGCGAGCTGCTTGGTCGTCGCGGTGCGCGGGTCGGCGGTGCCGACGGTGGTGCCCCGGCGGATGACGGTGATCTCGTCGGCGACGGAGAGCACCTCGCCGAGCTTGTGCGAGATGAAGATGACGGTCAGGCCCTCGGCCTTGAGCTCGCGCAGGTTGGCGAAGAGCGCGTCGACCTCCTGCGGGACGAGCACCGCGGTGGGCTCGTCGAGGATGAGGGTGCGGGCGCCGCGGTAGAGGACCTTGAGGATCTCCACCCGCTGGCGGTCGGCGACGCCGAGGTCCTCGACGAGGACGTCGGGGCGGACGCTGAGACCGTAGGCGTCGGAGATCTCCAGGATCTTCTTCCGGGCCGCGCCCCCGATGCCGTGCAGCTTCTCCGCGCCGAGCACGACGTTCTCCAGGACGGAGAGGTTGTCGGCGAGCATGAAGTGCTGGTGCACCATGCCGACCCCGCGCGCGATGGCGTCGGCGGGGCTGCTGAAGCTGACGGTCTCTCCGTCGATCGCGATGGTGCCCTCGTCCGGCTTCTGCATGCCGTAAAGGATCTTCATCAGGGTCGACTTGCCGGCGCCGTTCTCGCCGATGAGCGCGTGCACGGTGCCCTTGGCGACGGTGATGTCGATGTCGTGGTTGGCGACGACGCCGGGGAAACGCTTGGTGATGCCGCGGATTTCTACGGCAGGAGGGCTGGACGCGTTGATGACGCACTCTCCTTGGCGGGGAAGGAGCGGAGCACGGCTGCCGGGGATGACGGGGCCGTACGAGCAGGGGCCGGGGGCGAAGCTACCGCGCCCGAGGGTGCTCAGGGGTCTGTGCCGAGTTCTGGGCCGGATCAGTGAGCGGCGTCGTGCGGCTTCGTCTCCACGGCGGAGAAGGGAGCGGGGGCGGAGCCCTCGCGACCGACGACAACGCCGGAGACGGAGTCGCACGACACCGCGAGCCCGGCCCGGAACTCGATACGGGCCCTGCACGCGTAGCGTTGCCGAACAGAAAGATCCCGGACGGCGGAACGCGATCCGGGGCCGGGGAGGCCGGCGTGCGCCGTTCTCCCCGGTCCCGGAATCATAGGGTTCCGCGCCCGGGCACTTGCGGGCGCACCCGTGAGGGCACGTCCCGAGTACGTGCGGGCTCACCCGTGACGGGGTGGCGGGGGCCGCCGCCCGTCACGGGTGCGGCCGTCACGGGGTGGTCTTGACCGTGATCTTGCCGGCGATGATGTCGGCCTTGGCCTTCTCGATCGCGGCGGTGACGTCCGTCATCTTGGTGAAGGCCGGGTTGGAGGCCGCGAGGCCCACGCCGTCCGTGTCCAGGCCGGCGCGGATCTCGCCGGTCTCCGGCTTGCCGTCCTTGACCGACTTGATCAGGTTGAAGACCGAGTCCGCGACGTCCTTGGTGACCGACGTCAGGATGTAGTCCTTGTAGTCGGCGAGGCCGGCCTGGTTGTACTGGTCGGAGTCGACGCCGATGGACCACTTCTTGGCCTTGGAGGTGACCTCGATCGCGCCGGAACCGGCGAGGCCGGCGGCGGAGTAGATCACGTCGGCGCCGGCGTCGAGCTGGCCCTGCGCGGCGGCCTTGCCGAGGTCCGGCTTGGAGAAGCCCGTGAAGTCCGGAGGCTGGGTCAGGTACTGGACCTTGACGTTGACGCCCGCCTTGGTGTCCTTGACGCCCTGGACGTAACCGGCCTCGAACTTCTTGATCAGCGGGGTCTCGACGCCACCGATGAAGCCGACCGTGTTCGTCTTGGTGACCTTGGCGGCGGCGACGCCGGCGAGGTAGGAGCCCTGCTCCTCGCTGAAGACCAGGTTCGCGGTGTTCTTGGTGGGCTTCGAGCTGTCGTCGATGATCCCGAACGTGGTGTTCGGGAACTTCGCGGCGACCTCGGCGATGGCGTTGGCGTAGACGAAGCCGACACCGATGACCGGGTTGTTGCCGCCGCGCGCGAGCTCGGTCAGGCGCTGGATCTTGTCCGCGTCGCTCTCGCCCTCGGAGGGCTCGGCCTCGACGCCCTTGAAGCCGAGCTCCTTCGTGGCCTTCTCCAGGCCCGCGTAGGCGGCGTCGTTGAACGACTGGTCGCCGCGGCCACCGATGTCGTAGGCGAGGGCGGTCTTGCCGCTGGAGGACGAGCCGCTGCTGCTGTTGCTGCTGCTGCCCTCGGAAGACGTCTTACCGCCACAAGCCGTGACGGACAGCGCGAAAGCCGCGGACGCAATGCCCACGGTGGCGATCCTGGTGATCCGGCGCACTGGGAGGCTCCTTAAAAACCTGACCGAAAGCGCCACTCCGGCGCTGGGTTCGCGGCGATCGTAACGCGCGTAGATGTCAGTTAAAGACACGTTCACCGGTCGTTATCGGATCGTCGTGAAGACTTTTGGTCACATCGCACCACCTGACACACCGGCACATTCAGGACGGATGTCCCTCCCCGTGGGCTCCTTCGGGCACCTGCGGACCCCGACGGGCACCGAGGGCCCTCTATACGGACATCGGTGGACATCGGGGAGACATCAGGGGGAAACATGCCGGGAACGCCCGGAAAGGGGACGCGGGATGACGCGGACCCGACGCGGACCCGGCGTGAGACGACGCGGGAACTGACGCGAGGGGCCGCGGGACCTGACGCGAGGGGCCGCGGAGCTCGCGCCTCCCGGCCGGGCCCCCCGGGGGCACCGCCTCGCGCCCTCCCGGCCGGGCCCCCCGGGCCACCGCCTCGCGTCCCCCCGGCCGGTACTCCGGGTCCCTACCTCGCGCCGTTGAGCAGGGCGGCGGCGGTGAACAGTTCGACCCCGACGGTGATCGCCTCCTCGTCCACGTCGAAGTCGCCCCGGTGCAGGTCCAGGCCCCGGGTGTCGCCGTGCGCCCGGACGCCGAGGCGGGCCATGGCCCCCGGCACGTGCTCCAGGTACCAGGAGAAGTCCTCGCCGCCGAGGCTCTGCTCGGTGTCCTCGATCGCGTACGGTCCGCGGCGCTCGGTCATCGCGGCGTCGAGCAGCCCGATGGAGGCGGCGTCGTTGACGACGGGCGGCACGCCCCGGACGTAGTTGATGACGGTCTTGGCGCCGTGCGTGGTCGCGATCTCGTCGACGGCCGCGTGCACCAGGTCGGGGGCGTCCCGCCAGGCCTTCAGGTCGAGGCAGCGGACCGTCCCGGAGAGCTCGGCGTGCTGCGGGATCACGTTGCAGGTGTGCCCGGTGTGCAGCCGGCCCCAGGTGACGGCGAGACCGGAGCGGGCGTCGACCCGGCGGGCGAGCAGCGCGGGCACGTCCACGGCGACGCGGGCGGCGGCGGTGACCAGGTCGGTGGTGAGGTGCGGGCGGGCGGTGTGGCCGCCCGCGCCGTCCAGAGTGACTTCGAGCCGGTCGCAGGCGGAGGTGATGGCCCCGATCCGCAGCCCGATCTTGCCGACGTCCACCTTGGGGTCGCAGTGCACGCCGATGATCCGGCCGACGCCCTCCAGGACCCCGGACTCGATGGCGTCGGGGGCGCCGCCGGGCAGCACCTCCTCGGCGGGCTGGAAGATCAGTCGTACCGCGTGCGGGAGTTCGCCCCGGCGGTCGAGTTCGGCGAGGACCAGACCGGCGCCGAGGACGGTGGTGGTGTGCACGTCGTGGCCGCAGGCGTGCGCGCGGTCGGGGACGGTCGAGCGGTAGGGGACGCCCGCCTTGGCGTCCGGGATGGGCAGCGCGTCGATGTCCGCGCGCAGGGCCAGCATCGGCGTCTCGCCGTCCCACCGCCCCACGTCGCACATCAGGCCCGTCCCGGTGGTGAGCACACGGGGGGCCAGCCCGGCCTGCTCCAGCCGCGCCTTGATGGCGGCGGTGGTGCGGAACTCCTGGTTGCCGAGCTCGGGGTGCATGTGGAGATCGCGGCGGAAGGCGATCAGCTCGGCCCGGAGCTCTTCGGAGAGCGTGCCGGGCAGAGAGGCTGCCCGGACCGGTGAGCCACCGGCCGGTTCACCGTCGGCGTGGACGAGGGACGCGCGGGACTTCAACTGGTTCACCCATCGAAGGTTATGCCTACGGACCCTCCGATCGGACATGGATCAACAAAACTTCAGCACCTCGGATGAATATGAAACGGCGCGGAAACGTGTGGGCCGTACGCCCGATGGGTACACTCCGTCATTTTTCCTGTTTGCGCCGTACGGGTGGGTCCGAGGGCCCGTACGGCGTACGTACGGCCGGGGGCTCCCGGGCCGGTACGACGAACGGCGTACGGGCGGTGAGCCGCGTACGCCGCCGGGGCCGGTTCCGCCAGGGCCGGTCGGGCCAGTGCCCGGTTCTCCCGTGCCGGGGAGCGTCGGTGGGCCGGGGTCAGGGGGCCGCCGGCGGGGCGAAGGCCAGCCGGTGCACGTCCCGGGCGGTCTCGGTGACGCCCGAGAGGAAGCCCTGCGCGCGCGGGGACGCCGAGTCCCGCAGCCACCGGGGGTCGATGTCGCAGACCGCGACCCTGACCCCGGTGCCCGCCAGCGCGAGGGGCAGCGTGTGCACCACGGTGGAGGGGAAGCTCAGCACGGTACGGCCGATGGGGCCGCGCCGGGCGATGAGCTCCAGCGGGAGGTCCGGGCGGACGATCTCCAGGCCGGTGGCGGCTTCCAGGGCGTGGAGCTTGCCGGTCGCCTCACGGCGGTGGGCGAAGTAGCGGGTGGCGCCGTGGGTACGGGCGAGGGCCGCCACCGCCTCCTGGTACGGCACCGCCTCGACCACGCCGGTCTCCACCAGGGAGGTGCCGACGATGTCCGCGCCCTTGGTCAGACGCGGCGGGCCGAAGCGGGCGCGGGTCCAGGAGAAGGTGTTGGCGGTGACCTCGACCCCGGCGGGGGCTTCGACCGGCATCGCGGTGAACACCTCGACGCGGTGCCGGTCCGAGGGGACGAACCGGCGGCGCGCGGAGGCGGTGACCGGCGCGAGCAGCAGCTCGCGCGGTCCCTTGCTCCCCTTGCGGTGCCAGCGCACCAGCCGCTCGCCGCGGGCGAGCTGCGCCACGAACTCCATCGTGGCGGTGCCGTCGTCGACCACCGTGAGCCGGCCCGTCCGCACGATGCTCAGCAGGAGCTGTACGTAGCGGGAGAACGGGTCGCCGATCACGACGTGGTCGGCCCTGCGCACCAGCCCGACGAGGGCGCGCAGCGTCTTGAGCGGGGTGCCCTGTTCGCCGCGCGCCTCCTGCCAGCGCACGGTGATGCCCTCGTCGCGGGCCAGGTCAGCCATCCTGCGCAGCTGGCCGCGCGACATCGGGTCGACCGGGGGGAGGACGACGACCGTGGTGACGGCCGGCGCCTCCTCCCCCATGGCATGGGTCCACTCCAGGACGTTCAGGAGCTGGACCGGGCTCTCGACGAAGGCGAGATTCACCGGAGGTCGTCTCAGACCGCGGCCGGCTCGGCGGCCGTCGCGCTCTCGGCCTCGGCGACGACGCCCGCGACGCGGCGGAGCTTCTTCATCGGGCCGAGCTCCGACGCGTAGACCTTCTTGACGCCGTCACCGAGGGACGCCTCGATGGTGCGGATGTCGCGGACGAGGCGGGCGAGGCCCTGCGGCTCGACGGACGCGGCCTGGTCGGAGCCCCACATGGCGCGGTCCAGGGTGATGTGGCGCTCGACGAAGGTGGCGCCGAGGGCGACGGCGGCCAGCGTGGTCTGGAGGCCGGTCTCGTGGCCGCTGTACCCGATCGGGACGTTGGGGTACTCGGCCTGCAGCGTGTTGATGACGCGGAGGTTGAGCTCCTCGGCGACCGACGGGTACGTCGACGTGGCGTGGCACATCAGGATGTTGTCGCTGCCGAGGACCTCGACCGCGTGGCGGATCTGCTTCGGGGTCGACATGCCGGTGGAGAGGATGACGGTGCGGCCGGTGGCGCGCAGGGCGCGGAGCAGCTCGTCGTCGGTGAGGGAGGCGGAGGCGACCTTGTGGGCCGGGACGTCGAACTTCTCCAGGAAGGCGACGGCCTCGGTGTCCCACGGGGAGGCGAACCAGTCGATGCCCCGCTTGGCGCAGTGCTCGGCGATGGCGTGGTACTCGTCCTCGCCGAACTCGACGCGGTGGCGGTAGTCGATGTACGTCATCCGGCCCCAGGGGGTGTCGCGCTCGATGTCCCACTGGTCGCGCGGGGTGCAGATCTCCGGGGTGCGCTTCTGGAACTTGACGGCGTCGCAGCCGGCGTCGGCGGCCACGTCGATCAGGGCGAGGGCGTTGTCCAGCTCGCCGTTGTGGTTGATGCCGATCTCGCCGGTGATGTACACGGGCCGGCCGGGGCCGGCGGTGCGGGTACCGAAGCTGCGCAGGCGGGAGTCGCTCATGGTGAGGGTGTTCCTTACTTGGTGGTGATCGTGGGGGTGTTGACGGTGGGGGTGGTGCCTGTGGGGGTGGTGGTGGCTGTGTGTGCACCGGCCCGGGTGCGGGCCAGTTCGGGGCCGAGGAGCCAGCCCGCGATCTCGCGCACCGCCCCCTGGCCGCCGGGGGTCCGGGTGACGGCGCGTGCCGCGGTCCGTACCGAGTCGTGGGCGCTCGCGACCGCGACGGGCCAGCCCGCCAGGGCGAAGCAGGCCAGGTCGTTGACGTCGTTGCCGGCGTAGAGGACCCGGTCGGGGCTGACGCCCCGCTCGTCGCACCACTGCTTGAGCGCGAGGTCCTTGCGGTCGATGCCGTGCAGCACGGGGACCTGGAGCTTGCGGGCGCGGGCGGCGACGACCGGGTTCTGCTCGGTCGACAGGATGAGGACGTCCAGCCCGGCGCGGCGCAGGGCCGCGATACCGAGGCCGTCGCCGCGGTGGACGGCGACCGTCTCGTGGCCGTCCTGGTCGACCATGACCCGGTCGTCGGTCTGGGTGCCGTCGAAGTCGAGCACGACGGCGTCCACGTCCGCGAGGGTCGGCAGCGGGGAGGGGTCGAGGAGCGGGGCGAGCGCGCGGGCGCGGGCCAGGTCGTGCGGGTCGTCGATCTCCAGCACCCGCGCCGGGTCCGTGCGGACCAGCGCGGTGTGGCCGAAGAAGCGGTGGCGGTGGGTACGGAATCCGGCCACGTCCATGGCGTACGCGGCGCCGGTCTCCAGGAGGTCCTGAGGACGGTCCTGGCGGCGCGGGCGGACGGACTTGTCGTGGTTGACGCCGTAGCTGCTCTCCTCGACCGCTTCGCCGTCGCGCCACACGAAGCCGTGGAACGGGGCGACGGTGACGGCGGTGTCGGCGCCTTCGCGGGCGACCGCGCGGGCCACCCCGTCGACGTCCTCGCGGGAGACGAACGGGCTGGTGCACTGGACGAGCAGCACCACGTCGGCGGCGCGGCCGCCGAGCGCCTCGAAGGCGTCGAGCGCGTGCAGCACGGCGGCCTCGCTGGTCGCGGTGTCCCCGGAGATGTCCTCGGGGCGCCGCACGACGTGCACCCGGCCGGGTGCGCCCGCGGTCTCGCCGGCGATCCGGGCGGCCTCGGCGATGGCGGGGTCGTCGGTGGAGACGACGACGTCCGTGACCTCGGTGGATCCGAGGCAGGCGCGGACCGCGCGGGACACCAGGGGGATGCCGCCGACCTGGGCGAGGTTCTTGGCGGGGACGCCCTTGGATCCGCCCCGGGCGGGGATCACCGCGAGGACGGTGGGTGTCGTCATGGATGCTCCTGAAGTGGTGGTCACAGTTCGCCCATCCGCCGGATCACGGGGGCGACGCGCTGGACGCCCTGCCGGTAGGCGCCGCGTGCCGCGTTGCGGACGGTCTCGCGCACCGCGCCCCTGATGCGGCCGGTGGCGACGGGGGCCGCCGCACCGGGCAGCGGCCGGCCGTCGGGGCCGAGGTGGTGGCGGGCGAGGATGCCGGGGAGGTATCCCGGCGCGGTGGCGGGGGTGTAGTAGGGGGCGAGCGGCGGCAGTTCACCGGCGGCGAGCAGGGCACCGACGCGGTCGCGGGCGCCGTCGTAGGCGGTGGCGTACGTGCCGTCGGCGGCGACGCCCTGGCCCGCGAGCCACTCGGGGTCCGGGACGGGGTGCAGGCCGTCGTCGAGCCGGTCCCAGGAGGTGATGAGCCCGGAGCCGACGAAGTGGTGGTTGCCGAGGGTCTCGCGGACGCCGAGGTCGCTGAGGATCGCGGTCGGGATCGACCGGTGCAGCGATTCCAGGGCGGCGGTGGAGGAGACGGTGACGAGCAGGTCGGTGCGGTCGAGTACCTCGCCCATGTGCCCGTACACCAGCTGGAAGTTGGGGGGCAGTCCGCCGGGCAGCCGCTCGGCGAGCCGCTGGTAGGGCAGCTCCTCGATGTGCGTGGTGTGCTCGCCCGGCTTGGAGCGGAGCTTGAGCAGCACCTCGCGGTCGGGGTGCTTGCGGGCGTGCTCGACGAGCCGGCGCAGCAGGTACGTACGGTCGGCGCGGGACGCCGGTACGGAGGGCTGCGCGGCGAACACCACGGTGTCGCGGCCGTCCTGCGCCCGGTGCGGCTCCCCGCCGAGGAACGGCAGGGCCGCCTCGGTGACGGCGCTCGCGTCGGCGCCGACCCCTTCGTACACGGCGCGGAAACGCTCCGCGTCGTGGGCCGAGTTGGCGAGGACGACGTCGGCGCCGTGGCGGAGCAGGAGCCCGTCGGCGAGCTTCTCGTACACGACCCCGACGTAGCCGGTGACGACCACGGGCCTGCGGGGCAGGCCGAGGGCGGCGAGGCCGTGCAGCATCGCCTGGACGCCGCCGCCGACGAGGGCGAGCACGACGACGTCGTACTCCTCCTCGCGCACGGTGTGCAGGAACTCGACGGCGGTGACCTCGCGGACCCGTCCGGCGTCGACGCCGACGTCGCCGACCTCGGCGAGCTGGCGTGCGGTGGGGGTGGCCCGGCCGCGCAGCAGCAGTCCGCTGATCTCGACCGGGCGCTCCGTGACGGAGGTGCCGCCCGCGGCGGTCAGGCGGCGCGCGGTGAGCGCGCCCCATTTCCACCGGGTGTCGGAGTCTGCGAGGACGGCCACCCGGAGCGCCGCGGGGTGCGCGGCGGCTTCCGCGGGTTCGGCCTGGTCATTGGTACGTGGGGGCACGTCCTAGAAGGTAGGAATCCATTTCGTTGAGCGGCCCAACACGACGGCAACAAAGGGTTAACAAAAGATCGACGCTTGGGGTCCGCCTCCCGGAGGAGGTGAAATCCGCCCGGAACCATGCCGCTTCATGATCCCGCCATGCGGTGTTCACCTCGTATACGTGTGACGGATAAGGAAAAGGACGGACACGCAACTAGCGTGATGCGTGTGGTCAAGCTCTCCGTCATCGTGCCGTTCTACAACGTGCAGACATACGCGCCCGACACCCTCCGAAGTCTGAGAACCAACGCTCGCGAGGATTTCGAATTCATTCTCGTCGACGATTGCTCGACCGACGGAACAGGGGACATTCTTTCCCGCGCCCGGGAGGAAATTCCGGGGGTGTCGGTCGTACGGCACGAGAGAAACGGCGGCCTGGCGACCGCCCGCAACACCGGCCTCGACGCCGCGACCGGGGAGTATCTGACTTTCCTGGACGGCGACGACTGGCTGGCCCCCGGGTACTTCGCCTCGCTTCTGGAGTCGATCGAGCGGCTGGGCTGCGACTTCGTACGGTCCGACCACGTGCAGGTCACCGGCCGGGTCAGGACCGTGCACCGGGTGCCGCACGGGATGCGCAACCACGTACTGGACCCGCGAGCGGTGATCCTCCCCGCCCACCGCTCCACCCCCGTCGACTACCCGTACGCCTGGGCCGGCATCTACCACCGGCGGCTCCTGGACCGGGGCCTGCTGCACTTCACCGACGGGCTGCGCACCGCCGAGGACCGCCCGTGGATCTGGCGGCTCCACCGCCAGGCCGAGAGCTTCGCCTCGGTGGGGCTTCTCGGTGTCTTCTACCGGCGAGGGGTGGCGTCCTCGCTCACCCAGATCGGGGACGTGCGCCAACTGGACTTCATCCGGTCGTTCGACCAGGTCATCGAGGAGACGTCGCAGGACCCGGAGGCCGACGCGCTGCTGCCCAAGGCGGTCCGTACCTACTGCGCCGTCATGGCCCACCACCTCGGCTCCATCGAACGGTTCGAGCCCTCGGTGGCGAAGCAGCTGCGCTCGATGAGCTCGGCGGCCCTGCGACGGCTGCCTCAGGACATCCTCGACGAGACGCTGGCCTCACTGGGTGACCACCGCGCCGCGCTGCTGCGCCGGGCGCGCCGCCGTGTCGCCGCCTCCGAAGCCCCCGCCCCTGCCGCCGCCCATGGAGCCACCGTCTGATGTCCGGCATCCGCACCACCCAGCTCTTCTTCGCCTCCTCGCAGTACGCCGCCGTCACGGTGACCGCCGCGATCCGGGCCGGCCTGTTCGGCCCCCGCCACGAACACCGGCGCATCCTGGTCGTCAGCGACACCTCGCCCGCACCCGAGGTCGGCACGCCGCTCGACCGGATGGCGGGCTTCGCGTCGCTGCGCCCCGAGTTCGACGACGTGCGGTCCTGGAACGCGTTCCTGCGGCCCTTCCACCCGGTCGGCTGGTCCCCGCGCGAGCAGGACACGCTGTTGTGGGAGCGGTATCTGCGGATCGCCTGGGAACTGGGGGACGGACCGCTGGAGGTCGCCTGCGAATCGATCCAGGCCAATCCGTCCCAGGCGGTGGCCAGGATCTTCGGCGACGCCCCCCTGCACATCTACGCCGACGGCCTGATGAGCTACGGCCCGACCCGCAGCAAGATCGACCCGTTGATCGGCACCCGGATCCAGCGGCTGCTCCACCTGGATCTGGTGCCGGGGCTGCGGCCGCTGCTGCTGACCGAGTTCGGCGTAGAGCCCGAGGTCATTCCCACGCCCGAGTTCCTGAAGGCGCTGGGAGCGCTGGCCGACGCCGCGGACGACCTGGGCCCGCAGAGCGGCGCACCGGCCCTGCTCCTCGGCCAGTACCTCTCGGCGATCGAGATCCTGACGGCGGAGGAGGAGCGCGAACTGCACCTGCGGATGCTGCGGGGCGCCGTCGCGCTCGGCCACCGCCGGGTGGTGTTCAAGCCGCACCCCTCGGCCCCGATGGGCTGGTCGCAGGACTTGGAGCAGGAGGCGACACGGCTCGGCGCGGAACTGTCGGTGCTCGACAGCCCCGTCATCGCCGAGGTCGTCTACGAACGGCTGCGCCCGGCACTCGTCGTCGGCGCGTTCTCCACCGCCCTGCTGACCGCGGCCGCGTTCTACGGGATCCCGGTCGCCCGGGTCGGTACGGAGGAACTGCTGGCCGGCCTGACGCCGTACCAGAACAGCAACCGGATCCCGGTCACCATCGTCGACGCGCTGCTGCCTCCGCTGGAGGACACCGCGGCGGTCGGTGCCTGGACGATGCCGGGCGAGGAGTGGGTGCGCGAGGACCTCTCGGGCCTGGTGACGGCGGTCGGCTTCGCGATGCAGGCGCAGATCTACCCGGAGCTGCGGCCGGCGGCCGAACGCCACCTCGCCGGCATGACGCCCGCCACCTTGTCGCGGTACTTCCGCCGCCGCCGTCTGACCGCCCTGGCCCTTCCGGGCGCGCTGCCCTCCCAACTCGACTTCATCCCCCGCAACGCGACGGTCCGCAAGTTCGCCCGGCAGGCGGTCGCCTGGAAGCGGGCGGCCGGCCGGCGTGTCCAGCGGGGCCGCTGACACTCACCCAAGGGACCGACACCATGACAACCGTCACGGCACTTCCGGAGCAGACCGCCGGGAAGGCCGCCGAGAAGCCGGCGCCGGGCAGTTCCGCCCGGCCCCGCAGCGACCGGATGCGCGCCCTGGACGGCCTGCGCATTCTGGCCGCCCTCATGGTCTGCATGTACCACTACGCCGGGAAGAACGGCAATGTCGCGGAGTCCTGGGGGCAGTCGCCCGGTCTGAAGTTCCCGACGCTGTCCTCGTTCGCCACCTACGGCAGCATGGGGGTCCAGCTCTTCTTCATCATCAGCGGCTTCGTCATCTGCATGAGCAGCTGGGGCCGTTCGGTCGGTGACTTCTTCCGCTCCCGGGTCGCCCGGCTCTACCCGGCGTACTGGGTGGCGATCGTCCTCGTCACCACGGCGGCCCTGGCGCTTCCTGTGGTGGTGGAGCCGGTGCGGCCGGACGAGCTGCTGGTCAACCTGACCATGCTGCAGCAGCCCATGGGGGTGCACCGGGTGCTGGGCGTCTGCTGGACGCTCTGGGTTGAGCTGCGCTTCTACGTGCTGTTCGCGGTGTTCGTGGTGTGGAAGGGAGTGACCTACCGCCGCGTGGTCGTCTTCTGCTGCGCCTGGACCCTGGCCGGGGCCTTCGCCAGGATCGCCGACAACCCGCTCACCGACGCACTGGTCATGCGGGACCACGCCCCGTACTTCATCGGCGGCCTGGCCCTCTACCTCATCCACCGCTACGGCAGCGACCTCCTGCTGTGGGGCATCGTCCTGGTCAGCGTGCTGCTGGGACAGCGGTACTCGGTCACGGCGAACTGGCACCCGGGCATGACCGGCGACTTCCAGCGGTCCCCGTACGTCATCGAGCTGATCGTGCTGCTGGCGTTCCTCGCGGTGGCGGCGGTGGCGCTCGGCTGGCTCCGGTGGGCGAACTGGCGCTGGCTCACCTTCGCGGGGACGCTGACGTACCCGTTCTACCTGGTTCACGAGCACCTGGGGTGGTTCGTGATCCGGCTCCTGAACCGCGGCCTGGGCCTGTCCCCGTACGTCACGCTGCCCGCGACGGTGCTGGCGATGCTCACCCTGGCCTATCTCCTCCACCGCTTCGTCGAGAAGCCGATCGGCCCGCGCCTCAAGCGCACGATGGCGGCGCAGGCGCTCATGGTGGGCGCCCGGGGGAAGTCAGGGTGAGGGGGCACCGCCCCGCCTGATCGCGACGGCGGGGCAACACGACGCGTGCCGTTCCGCACCCGGTCTCCGGGCGCGGAACGGCACTTCTCGGGTTGTCCCCGTGCGCGTTGTCCCCGTGCCGCGTGTACCACCGCCCCGTGTTCCGATGTCGCGTGTGGCACCGCCGCCTGTGCCGCCGTCACTCCACGCCGTACCGCGCACCGATCCCCGCGACGGGAATCCGGAGCCCCTCGGCGCACAACTCGTCGTACTGGGTGCGGAGTTCGGCGCCGGCCTCGGCGGCCGGCGGGAAGTCCGCCATTCGCGCGGCCCGCTCGGAAACGTCGTACCCGCCGTGGCGTTCGCCGGGCATGGGCTGGACGCCCTGCTCGCCCCCGCTGCGGGTTCCGGGCGGCGGCATGGTCCTGGTTCACCGCGCGCCGCTCTCGGAGGCGTACGGTTCCGGGCTGTTCCTGGTCCGCCCGGACGGGTACGTCGGCTGGGCGGGCACCACCGCCGAGGGCCTGGGCGCGTACGCCGCACGGCTGGGCCTCGCCCTGTCGGAACCGGCCGCCCGTTGACGCCGGGGGACTCAGATGCCGCTGAGCGAGAGCTTCGCGGCGAAGCCGAGGAAGAGCAGGCCCGCCGCCGAGGTGGCCGTCGCCGACAGCCGCTTGCGGCGGCGGAAGGCGGCGGCGAGGCGGGTGCCGCCGAAGATCAGCGCGGAGAGGTAGAGGAAGCTCGCCAGCTGGAGCAGCCCGCCCAGGACGACGAACGACACCGCCGGGTACGCGTAGTCGGGGTCGACGAACTGCACGAAGAAGGAGATCAGGAAGAGGATGGCCTTCGGGTTGAAGATGCTGACCACCAGCGCCCGGCGGTACGGCCGCTCCCGTACGCCGTCCTCCCCGGTGCCCGTCTCCCCGGCGGCCGGGGTGTCCTCGGTGAGTTCGGCGACCCGGAGGGTGCGTTCCCGCCACAGCTGCCGGGCTGCGCGGAGCATCCCGAAGGCCAGCCAGGTCAGGTAGCCGGCGCCCGCGTACTTGACCACCGCGAAGAGCAGCGGCGTGGTCTGGAGCAGGGAGGCGGCGCCGAGGGCGGACAGGGTCATCAGGACCGTGTCACCGGTCCAGACCCCGGCCGCCGCGACGTATCCGGTGCGTATGCCGCGCCGGGCGGCGACGGACAGCACGTAGAGCGAGTTCGGTCCCGGCAGGAGAACGATGAGGACGAGGCCGACGAGGTAGGTCGGCAGATCAGTGACACCCAGCATGGGACGGAGTTTCGCACGCGGGGCGCCCGCACTGTCCAGGGGCCGGGGTCCGGCGCCACGGAACTTCCCTGGTCAGAGCCGGACAGGGAGGGCGGTCAGGTGCCAGTTGACCGGATTGGTGCCGCGCTCCAGGTGCTCGGGCGCGGTGGCGAGGCCGAGTCCGGGGAACCGGCCGAGCAGTGCCGTGAGGGCGACGGCGGTCTCCTCCTGGGCGAGGTGGGCGCCGAGACAGCGGTGGGCTCCGTAGCCGAATCCGATGTGGTGCTCCCTGCTCCGGCGGGTGCGGGTGATGTCGAGGCGGTCGGGGTCCGTGAAGGCGGCCGGATCGCGGTTGGCCGCGGACACGATGGGCAGTACGGCCTCTCCGGCGCGCACCGGGGTGGTGCCGACGGTGGTGTCGCAGACCGCATAACGGGGCAGCGCGCGTACGACGGGGCCGCAGTAGCGCATGAGTTCGTCGACGGCGTGCGGCATCAGGGAGGGGTCCGCCCGGAGCCGGGCGAGCTGCTCGGGGTGGGTGAGGAGCGCCTCGGTGCCGTTGGCGACGAGGTTGACGGTGGTGATGTGCCCGGCGACGACGAGATTGACGACGAGCGCGACGAGTTCGTCGGTGCTCAGCCGGTCGCGGCGCTCGGGGCCGAGGAGATCGGAGACGAGGTCGGCGCCGGGGTGGTGGATGTGGTGCTCCACCAGGGCGTGAGCGTCGTCGACCATGCCGGCGAGCGCGTCCCCGAGTTCCTCGCCGCAGACCCCGGCGGTCAAGGTGGCGCTCCGGGCCCGCCAGCGGTCGCGGTCGGCCTCGGGGACGGCGATGAGTTCACAGATGACGGTGATGGGCAGAGGCCGGGCGAAGTGCTCCACCAGGTCCACCACGCCGTTCTCGGCGTGCTCCGGCAGGCGGTCGATCAGCTGGTGGGCGATGGCCTCGATCCTCGGGCGCAGCGCGGCCACCCGCATCGGGGAGAACGCGGCGGTCACCAGTCCGCGCAGCCGGCGGTGGTCGGCGCCGTCCGCGTCGAAGATCCCGGCGCGCAGGTACTTCTCGTGGTCCGGCCGCATCCCGCGGGCCTGCCAGGTCTGCTCCGTGCGGTGGGCGACCGGAGCGCCGGGCACGGCCGTGGCGTCCATGGTGAAGCGGGGGTCGCTCATGATCGTGCGGATGTCGTCGAAACGAGTGGCCACCCACATCGGATCGACCCCCCGCGTGCGTCCGCGCACCATCCGCTCGCGTGCGCGGACGGGTGCGTAGGCGGTGAACGGATCGCGCACCAGGTCCCGGTCGGCGAGATCCAGTGGTTCGTCGGCGGGCGGCTCGTCGGCAGGTGGTTCCTCGGCGGCCGGCTCGTCGGCAGGTGCGGTCGCTTCGAGGGCGGCGGCATCGGCGGTCGTGGCTCCGTCGAGGGCGGCTGCTGGTTCGTCGGCGGCTTCGGTCAGGTCCGGGTCCGGTACTGCCATGTCGGATGCTCCTGTGGGCTCTTGGCCGGTCGGGTGTCCGGCCGGTCGGGCCGTCCCCGTGCCATGGTCCACCCGGGCCGCCGGGCCCGGCGGGGGCCGGATTCCAATCCACCCGGACGAGCGCATTCGCGGGAGGCGGGGTTCCTCGTGTCGCCGTCGTACGAGGTTCGGCAACCGTGCGGGGTGGGAACGCGTCCCCCGTAACACCGGTATGCGGGGCGTTGCGGGCCATGGGGAGGCCGAAGTGACACGCACACGAGCGACACGTCCACCCTCGACATCGACACCACCACCGGCCCCGGCTCCACCGCCGCTCCGTACGTACGGGCTCGGCGGCCGGCCCGCGCGGAGGGCCGCCGCGACCGCGGTCGTGCTGCTCGCCGGGGCGGTCCTGGCGACGGGGTGCACACCGGTGGAGGTGACGGGCGGTACGAGTGCCTCGCCCGTACCCGTACCCCGGGCGGCCACCGGGACCGCCACCGCGCAGCCGGCCTCGTCGCCACAAACTCCGGCACGGACTCCGGCACGGACTCCGGCACGGACTCCGGCGGCGTCCCGGACCTCCGACGACAAGCCGTCCGCTCCCTCCGTACCGTCCACCCCGGCCGCCCCCGCGCCCTCGGCGTCCGCCCCGGTCCTGATGGGCATCGGCTCGGAGGGTGCGCGGGTGCGTGAACTCCAGGCCCGGCTGCGGCAGGCCGGGCACTTCACCCGCAACCCCACCGGCTACTACGGGACCCTCACCGCCCAGGCGGTGGAGGCCTTCCAGCGCAAGCGCGGCCTCGCGGTGACCGGCCGGACGGACTCCGGCACCTGGCAGCGGCTGCTGGCCGCCACGCGTACGCCCACCGCGACCGAGCTCGACCCGCCGACCGAGCTTCCCGTGGCGGCTCCGGACCCGCGCTGCCTCAAGGGGAGGGTGCTCTGCGTCAGCAAGGAGAGCCGGACCCTGGCCTGGATGATCGACGGCCGGGTGGTCTCGGTGATGGACGTGCGCTTCGGCTCGGAGTACACGCCGACGCGTGAGGGCGTCTTCTCCGTCTACTGGAAGTCCCGCCACCACGTCTCCACGCTGTACGGCTCCGCGATGCCGTACGCGATGTTCTTCAGCGGCGGCCAAGCGGTGCACTACTCCGCCGACTTCGCGGCGCGCGGCTACAGCGGGGCGTCCCACGGCTGCGTCAACGTCCGCGACGAGAAGAAGATCTCCGCTCTCTACGCGCAGGTGGAGAAGGGCGACAAGGTCGTGATCTATCACTGACGCGACGTCAGGCACCACCGTGCTCGGCAGCACACTCGGCCCCTGCTTCAGGCCACGGGACCGAGGAAGGAGAAAGCGCGAAGGAGGAGAGGAGGAGAAGGGGCGCGGACGGGACCGGGGGAACGTGTCCCGCCCGCGCCGATGCGCGGAGCCGAAGGTACGGGGGGAACCCCGGCTCGATGCGCCGCCGATGACCAGTCGGCTCACTTCCTACTGCGTCACCCATCCGGAAAACGTCACAGCTGTCGGCCGGATGTGACTGGTCCCACAACGGTGGCACGGCGGACGAGCGGTCAGATCCGCCCGTAGGCGGCGCGGTCGGGGGTCCCGGAGCCGGGCTCGGCGTACCCGTCGGATCCGCGTCCGGCGCCCTGCCCGCCGTACCCGTCCTGCGAGGTCCGCGCGTCCCGCCCGGCCGGCTCCGTCCTGCCGGGCTGCCCGGCAGCCTCGGGGCCGTGGCCGCGGCCGGAGCCGTTCGCACCCGGGTCCGTGGCCCCCGTCCCACCGGACGTACTGCCCGTGGGCGGCGCCTGCGCCGGAGCGCTCTCCGCACCCGTCTTCGTGGCTGCCTCCGTGCCGGTGCCCGGCCGTGCGCCCGCCTTCGGAGCCGGTGCGTCCGGAGCCGCGGCAAGGGTGGCGGCTGCCGGTCCGCCCGCGGGGGCGTTCCGCAGCGAGTAGGCGGACGACTGGCCCTGCTGGTAAGCGCCCTGGCCCCACTCGTCCTTGCCGTCACCGGCGTGGCCGCCGGAGCCGCGTCCCGCCCCGTCCGGGGCCGCCCCGTCCGGGCCGTCGCCCGCGCCGGAGCCACCGGCGTACGCGGCCGTGATCCCCGCGCAGTACTCCGGGATGTTCTTCTCGCCCCGGGCCAGTTCGGCGAGGCCGCGGTGCTCCCGCTCGTCCAGGTCTCCGGCCCGGTAGTCGCGGCAGTCCTCCACGGCCTCGGCGTACCAGTCGGAGCCGGAGCCTCCCGAGCGGCCGTACGTGCCCCGGTCCGGGGACCCGTGCCCGTCGCCGTCACCGTTGGCGTGGACACCCGAACTCCCGCCGCCTCCGGTGATGTTGGGACTTTCCGTCCCGCCGGTGCCCGAGGTGGCGCCACCGCCGCCCGTCCCCGGGACGCTTCCGCCGGGGCCTGCGCCGGAGGTACCGCCGGTACCCGTCGGGGCGCCGGAAGGGGCATCCGTACCCGACGCCTCCGGCGTGGGTCCGTCCGGCGAGGCGGCCACCGACACGGTGCTCGCCGGGCCGTGCTCCGCACCGCCGAACGCCCCGGTCAGCGCGCCCGTACCGGCCGCCACCGCGACGCCGCCGAGCGCGCAGCCCGCGAGCGAGGCCGCCAGGCCGATGCGTACCGGCCGGCCGAAGCGGGGCCGCTCCCGGCGGCGGGGCGGGGAGGGCGGCGTACCGAGCCGCACCGGGTCGAGCATGCCCGCGCCCGGGGCCGTACCGGCCTCCGGGATCGGCCCGACGGGCCGCCGGTGGCGCCCAGGACCGGGCGTCCCGCGCACCGGACCCACTTGCCGGAAGGCGGCCAATGCCGCTTCCTCACCCGGCAGTTCATCATCGGCCGACGATCCCGAGCGGGCCGCACCGAGCGCATCGGAGAGACTCCGTGCGGCGGAGCGCGCCTCGGCCCCGGGAGGCACGACCGGCTCGCCGCGGAGCAGTTTCTCCGCCGCGTCCCTGTCGAGCCACTCGTCCCGATCGTCGGCCATCACATGTCCTTCTGCGTCCACGGACGCGAATGCGTCACTCCGGGAACCGCTCCCGCGGGCGCCGCCACACCACCTCGCCCGAGGCGCTGCGCCGGTACGGCGCCGAGTTCCGGCCCGGGTCCGTCCCGGCTCCCCGCACCGCGCTCCGGCCCGTCGTTCATCGGCCCCCCAGGGACCGTACCGGCCCATTCCGCTTCCCGCTGCTCCCCTCCCAGCATCTCCGCCAGCCGTTTCAGGCCACGGTGCGCGGCGGTGCGTACGGCACCGGGCCGCTTGCCCAGCGTCTGTGCGGCGCTCTTCGCATCGAGCCCGACGACCACCCGCAGCACGACCGCCTCGGCCTGGTCCTGCGGGAGCCGTGCTATGAGCGCCATGGCCCGCTCGGTGCCGATGGACTCGATGGCCTCCCCCGCGGTGTCCGACTCCGCCGGACGCCCCGTCAACTCGGTCTCGTCGCCCCCGATCGCGGGCCTGCGCCCGCGCATCCGCAGATGGTCCAGGGAACGGTTGCGCGCGATCCGGGCCGCCCACCCCCGGAACCGGTCGGCGTCCCCGCTGAACCGGCCCAGATCGCGGGCGATCTGGAACCACGTCTCGGACGCCACGTCCTCCGCGTCCGCCTCCCCCACCAGCGTTCGTATGTACCCCAACAGCCGTGGCTGCACAGCGCGGTACACAACGCGGAAGGCTTCCTCGCTCCCGCCCTGCGCCGCGAGCACCGCGGCGGTCAGCCCCGCGTCGTCCCCCAGCACTCCTCAACCGCCCTGCTGTCCCGAATCGCGGCTGGTCACCGCCGCTGCGCCACCCTGCGCGATCAGCACGCTACGTGCTCTGCGGGTGTCGCGTCCATGGCTTGTACAAGTCGCAACAAACCGTCGGCAGGCCCCGGGTGTGACAGAAAACGCGACCGCGGCGCTGAGTGGAGTACGGGGCCGCGCTGCGGCTTCGTGGAAGACGGCCGAGGCCTCTCCTGTGGGGGGTGGCGGCTTTGGCCGTCTTCCTTAGAACCCACTCTGACCTGGCAATATGCAGGCCAAACACCCCTCGGACGGCCGACGCGTGACCAACGCGGCCAATCATCACCCGCTTTCGCCCCGGTGCACGAGGGAAAACAGCGTGTAGCGCCAATTCCACTGTATTGACCCGCAGCGTCGTTCACACGGTGGATGGGCGAGTGTCCGTCGAGTGCGGCGTGGCAGCGGTAGTGGTTGCAGTTGTGGGGGAAGTCTGTCAGGGCCTGGGTTCGCTCGGTGTTGGTGGTGTAGGGCCACAAGCAGAACTGGGCGCGGCTGTGTTCGCCCGGCTGGCCGCCCTCCGGCACGGGCCCCATGTTCCCTGGACGAGAGTCTGCGCCGGTGGTCGGCGGTGCACCGGCCATCGGTCGTCACGACCCTCGCCCGGGGGATCACCGCGACCGGCAGCGGACCCGCCCGGTACTGGGTGCCGCAGCGGCGGGTCTCGTCGAGGGCCGCCACCCCGGCCCCCGCCCGGACCTGCTGGTACCTGCCCGCCTCCCGGGCCGTCGCGGTCGGCCTCACCCGGGTCTACCTCGGCGCGCACTGGTTCACCGACGTGGCCGGCGGCCGGCTCCTCACCGTGACCTGTCTCACCGTCACGTCGGGGCTGCTGGGGGCGGGTCTGCCGGGCGGACGACCGGGGCCCGGGTCGCCCCGGGCCTGAAGTACGTTTGCAGCGGACCTGCGGGGCCCTCTTCGGTGGTGACGCCCCGCTCGTGCCGGATGTGATCAGCGGACGTCGACGTAGTCGCCGGCGGATGTGGTGTTGAGGTACGCGCTGGTCGCGGTGTACGCAGTGCTCCAGGTGCCGTCCTGCTTGGCGGTGAACTTGGCGGTGAACTTGCCGTTCTTGTCCGTCGTCACGGTCGCCATGGTGGTGTTGGCCGCAGTTCCGGCACGGCGGAACCGGATGGTGACGCGCTGGCCGGCTACGGCGGTCCATGAGGAGCCGTTCGGGCGTTGCAGGATCCCCGTCGCGGTCAGGATGCGGCCCTTGCGTACCGGCTCGGGCGAGGCGTTGAAGCCGGTAATGCGGGTGACGGCCCGGGTCAGGTGCACGGTGCCGATCGTCGCCGCGGTGGCGTTCGCGCTGCCGGGGTAGTACAGGCGCAGGTAGCCGGTGGGCGTTCGCAGCGCGTACGAGGCGTCGAAGGCGCCCTTGGCGTCCGGGGTCACCCTCGCCACCGTCTTCCAGCCGGTGCGGCCGTCGGCCGACTGCTGGAGCTGGACCCGCCCGGTGGGGAGCGCGCCCGCCGAGGCGCGCAGGGTGCCCTTGACCCTGATGGTCCCGGCGCCGGTGAAGGTGTAGTCGGCCCAGGTGAGGACCGAGCGCGAGAGGGCGTGCAGGCCGGCTTGCGCAGTGCCCTCCTGAAGGAAACCGAAGCCTCCGACGAGCGCGGTCCAGCTGGTGTCACCGGTCACCGTGTCGAGCGTCTCGCTGAACCGGCCTCCGGCACTGAGCTCGTGGGCGTGGATGCCGTTCGGGCCCATCAGGAGCACTTCGGTATCGGGGTCACCGGCTGTCAGCGGTGTCCAGGTGTTCGTCGTGGGGCTCAGGTACTGCGCGGTTCCGCCAACCGTGTAGGAGCTGCCGCGCACGGCCGTACCGGCGGCCTTGTCGAAGAGAACCCGGGTCGGGCTCACCGTCGTGGCCACCTGGACGGGGTCGGTGCTGACCGTCTGCGCGTCCTGCTGCACCGCGTACGCGTATACGGAGCTATGGAGGGGAGCTGTGGCCCGGTAGCTCCCGTCGGCCTGGACATCGGCCGCGACCTCGTAGGGATGCACTCCCCGTGTCCCGGCGAGAAAGACCTTGCTCTCGGTCCAGCCGGGTGTGGTGGCTCCGGTGGCGGGGTCGAACGTCGCCAGTTTCCCTGTGGCGGTGACCGTCTGGTGCTCGAAGTCCACCGTGGTCCGGTCCAGGGCCGCGTCAGTGAAGACGGGCAGGTTCTCGTACCGGACGGTGGTCTGGCCGAGGTAGGCGGGGTGATCGCCGTCGGCGTCGGAAAAGTCCAGGACCGTGTCCCAGACGCCGTGGGCGCCCAGCACCATCCGGCCGGAGCGCCACGTGCCGTCCTCCGCCGTACCGGAGACCAGGGTGAATCCGGTAACCGTCCTCACCGGCCGGTCGCCCGAGACACGCAAGGTGAGCTGCGCGGTGATCGATGCGGGGTCGATAGCCGTGTCGGACGTGGCGTGGAACTCCAGGAAGCCCGCGTCGTCAGGGTCGTTGACGATCGAGGCTATGACGGGCAACACGGTGCCGGTGGTGTCGGCGAGCGCCGGGCTCGCTCCCGCGATCGTGACCAGGCCGACGATGAGCGAGAGCGGAGCGAGGAGAGTCTGACGCACAGGGACTCCAGAGGAGTGAACGAAAGCCGCCGGAACGAACAGGCGCACGATCATCGCACGGGCCCGCGCACTCTCCCTCGATACCCCGCCCCGACCGCAAGGACACAGCGCCCCGACGGCTCACCCGCGCTCGATGACCATCTACGGATCGCGAACCCCTCCCCCACCGTGCAACGACTGTTCCAGATCGTCGGCGCAGACACCTTCCTCCACCTCTACCCCACACTCGGAGCAGCCCGCACCGCCTGACCCGGTCCGCGACCGAACAGCGGTCCGCGGGTTACCGGGTGCGGCCAACGGCGTACGGGAGGGCCGCCGTACAGGGGGCCCTGGGCGGTGGCCAGGCGTGTCGGCACGCTGGAGGCAGGCGGGCCCGCATCGTGGAAGGGACTGCCGCGACCGAGCGGCGGCACCGGAAGTGCGGAGATCTCAATGTTGAAGCTGAGAAGCACGGTGGTTCTGGCCGCAGCCGCTGGCGCCCTGATGTTCGCCGGTGCGGGCACGGCCGGCGCGGACGCCGGAGCGCAGGGCGCTGCCTTCGGCTCGCCGGGGGTGCTGTCCGGCAACGTCGTCCAGATCCCGATCCACATCCCCATCAACGTGTGCGGGAACTCCCTCAACATCATCGGCCTGTTGAACCCGGCCTTCGGGAACACCTGCGTCAACGGCGGTGGCTACGAACGCGGTTACGGCGGCCACGACGAGAAGCAGAACGGCCACGAGGGCCACATGGGCGACTACAGCAAGTAGGTCCCTGGCTTTGCAGGGCTGAGGCGCTCGGGGCCCCGGTCAGGTGGTGCCAGCCGTACGCACCTGGCCGGGGCCGCGGTGATCCGCATCCTCGGCTCCGAACATCCGCCCACAGCTGAGTGCGACACGTGCCGACGAGCGGCGAAGGGGACGGGCGGTGGTGACCAGGGCACCACCGCCCGTCCCTCCCGCTCTCACATCCGCATGCCGCCCTCGTGAAGGCGGCGCCACTCGACACACATGGAGTCGACCGCGCGGCCCGTGGCGATGAGCGGTCGACCCGAAAGAGCGATGGGTGATGCGAGGCCGGGAGCGGCCCCGCATCACCCAGTTCTACGTCAGAGTGGCAACCTGCGCTTCTTCCGTCGTCGCCTCTCGCTCAAGGCGGTCAGAGTGAAGATCGCTGCGATCGCGACGGCGAACGGCAGGGAACCGAGAGCGTCGGTGGTGGCGAGGATCTCCACGAGATAGAAGAGCACTCCCATGATCAACCCTGTACGGATTGGATGCCTTGCGGCCCATTTACGCGTGTGGACACGCGGGTCCGATAACACTCGTCATACCTCTCCGTCGGTGAAAGTTGGGCCAGTGGTGGAAGGAACTGCGGCCTCCTCGCCACCATGTGCGGGCACCTGGAGACTGGCGAGCTCGCCGATTGTGTGCGCCAGGCGGTCGCGGATCCGGCACAGTGCCTGGCGCTGGAGCTCAGTGCCGCGGTCGGTGAAGCCCCAGACGGAGGCGGCCACCCGGCGACCGACGGCTGGAGCGAACCATTGGCTTCGCCGCGCACGCCGGCCCTCAACCCGCTCAACGCCCACGATCCCCGCAACTCCCACAGATGTAGGTGTTGCGAGGACCGTGAGAACCCAAGGAGAGACGGGCCATGCTGGCGAGGTGCCGGTATCCGCACCTGACGCCCAGGTGCGCACGCTACGGCCACGACAGGGTCACGCGTTGGTCACATGACCAACGCGTGACCAACGGCGGGCAGGACAGCCAGAAACACCTGCACAAGGACGGCTCCACACAGAAGACGAGAACACCGAGCCGCCCTGCAAAACGCCTGTTCAGAGGCCTACTTGAGCACTATCAAGCCAGGGGTGGCGGCCTCGGCCGTTCTTCCGCTCCGCCCGCGCCGACCGGCGGCTGCGCACCGCGTCGAGCATCCCGAACTTACGCTGCCGCGAGGCCCCTTTTCACCGGATGCCAGTACGTACGTCGCACGGAGGCCCAGGACGCGTCGACGGCATCACCCGCGTCGGCGCACCCCCGCCCCCTCTCACGCCTGGTTGCGTGCCCGGCGGGACATGACCGCGCGCAGCACCCGGCGGCCCTCCGTCGAGTGGTCGAGTGCCCGCCGCAGTCCCGCGCCGCTGCCGGGCGAGCCGGCGGTCTCGGCGAGGATCTCCAGCAGCTCGCGCTGGCGCCGCAGTTCGCCCGCGACGAGCGGGCCCGCGTCGGCCTCGGCTCCGGCGGAGCCGATCCTCAGCAGCTCCAGGGTCTCCCGTTCGCCGCTCTCCGGTGCCTCGTCCGGACCCGACTCGCCCACCGCGACCGCCGCAGCGGCGTCCGCGTCCGAGGCGGGCGGCTGGTCGGCCCGCCGGTGGATCTCCAGGGAGAGCAGGGAGCAGGCGTCGGCCCAGACGCGCAGGGGCGCGGCCTCGAAGGTCTCCGGGGCGGCGTCCAGCACCGCCCTGATGCGGGCGAGCGGTTCGCCGGGGCCGAAACCGGAACCCGGGCCGGAGACGCCGCCCGACAGCGGGAGCGAGCCGTCCGGGCGGTCCGGGGCGCCCGGAGCCGCCGAGGCGGTCTGGGCGGGGATCACCGGAGCCGTCGGCGGGTCCAGGGCCGCGACGGTTTCGCGTGCGGCGGCGAGGCGGGCCGCCCACGCGGTGCCGTCCTCGCAGCTCGCCCAGAGCGGGCGCAACGGTTCCGGACCGTCGCCCTCCGGGGCCGGGGGCAGGCAGCGGTCGAGGCAGGCCAGGCCGCTCGCGGCCAGTGCACGCGCGTCGGCGCGGGCGATGAGGTCCCACAGGTTCATGACGTACCCCCAGGTCTTCTGTGTCGCGTACAGCGCCGGGTGGCGTGAATACGTCACCGCGCCCCGGCCGGAAAACGCGCGCCAGGGCGCCGCCGGAGCACCCCACCAGCCACAACAATCCCAGAAATCCGGAAAAATGACTCCTGTTCGGCGTGATTTTGATGAAGGAACCCGGAAGGGGCTCCCGGTGGCCGTCCCGCTCCCCGGCCACCGGATGGCTTGATTCCGTATGTCCCCCGGAGGCGGGCGGCCTCCCCCCGCCGCCTCACCTCGCCGCCTCCCCCGCCGCCTCACCCCCGCCCGTCGATCTCCCCCGCCAGGCCGGTGAACGCCGCCCAGCTCAGCGCGGGCTTCCCCGGCGTCCAGAGCTTCTGCGCGGTGGCCTTCAGCGGCATCCGGATGCCCTCGGCCACCTGCGCCTGGGTCTGGGCGTTGGGGAAGTCGCCCCAGACGGCGAACCGGCCGCCCAGGATCTGGTCGGAGTACTTCGCCGGGACAGGCTGGGTGCCGCGCAGCACGAGCGGGGTCCACTGCTCGTAGATCCGCTTCCCGGTCGGGTAGACGAACTCGTTGGGTTCGCCGAGCACGTAGTAGAGGAACTCGTCGTTGAGGTTCACCACCGGGCGTCCCTCGCTCAGGTACGCCTCCGGTTCGCGGGCGCCGATCTCCTTGCCGGTCCAGTACTCGATCTCGATCCGCTTGTCGGCCTGCACGGTGCCGCCGCTGAAGAGGCCGTCGTTCCAGGCCTTCGCGGTCATCCCCTGCGGGCGCACCACGGCGGCGCGGTCGTTGAGCCAGCCGGTGGCGAGGTCCTCGATGGTGGCTCCGTCGCCGTACTTCTGCTGGGCGGCGGCGAGGAGTTGCGGGTACGAGGCGCCGGGGTCCGGGACCGTGAGCGCCTGGTATTCGTCGGCGCCCAGGTGCCAGAACTTCCCGCCGAAGAGGCCGGTGAACTCGTCGAGCAGTTCGTCGATCAGCTTCGCCGCCCCCGGCTTCGAGATGTCGAGGGAGCCCTTGGACACCGCCCCGGAGACGCTGTGGAGCTGGAGGTCGGGGTGGGCCCCGAGTACGGCGCCGAGGTGTCCGGGCGAGTCGATCTCGGGGACCACCTCGATGTGCAGGCTCTTCGCCAGCGCGAGGATCTGCTTCACCTGGGCCTGGCTCAGGTGGTCCTGGGAGACCACCTCGGGATGCGAGCGGGACTCGATGCGGAACGCCTGGTCGTCCGAGAAGTGCAGGCCGAACTGGTTCATCTTGAGGTCCGCCATCTCGCGGAGCCGGTCCTCGATCCAGTCGACGCTGTACGGCTTGCGCGCGATGTCCAGGTTGAAGCCGCGCTGCGGGCGGTCGGGCCGGTCGTTGACGACGCCCTCGGGGAAGGTGCCGTCGGCGGCGACCGACTGCTTGAGGGTGCGGGTGCCCCAGAAGACGCCGGCCTCGTCGGGGCCGCTGATGGTCACCCGGCCGTCCCGTGCGGTGAGGGTGTACGACTCGGCGCCGGTCTTCGCTCCCTTGTCCAGGGAGAGCTCGACGTCACCCGAACGGGCGGCGGCCTCCCCCTTGTAACTCAGTCGCAGCTCCTTGGCGAGCAGCCTGGCCTCGTCGGCGAGGGCGCCGCTGCCGTCGGCGACGACCACCGCACCGGAGGAGGTGGGCTTCCAGCCGGGGCCGCGCGCGGCAGTGTGCTCGCGCACGGCCGGAATGGTGCGGGGTGCCGCGGAGAGGGCGTAGCTGCGGGTGGGTGACGGGGAGGGCGAGGAGGAACCGGCGGCGGGCGTGGACGCGTCGGGGGACGAGGGGGATATGGAGGACGCCGACGAGGCGGCGTCCCCGGTGGGCTCGGAGCCGCCGTCGTCACCCGAACCGCAGGAGACGAGGGCGAGCGCGGCGGCGGTGATGAGGGCCGCTCCGGCGAGGGCACCGCGTGAGGGGGACATGGAGTGAAGACCTCCGGGGCGTGGGGGGCGTGGAGGGCGGGACAGAAGGGGCACAAGAGACATGAGGGATGTGGGGGACGTGAGGGATGTGAGGGACGCACAGGACCCGAGATGCCTTGGGAGCCTGAGGGGCCTGAGGGGCCGGCGGGATCCAAGGCAAAGGCGCACGCCGCAGAGATACGCGCACTGACGCGCGAGCACCGGCCACTGGCGCTCGCTTAGCCCGATCGAGGGATGCAACGATCGGACGGGATGTCAGTCAAACGTTCCGAAACTCTCTCCTTCGGGTGGTTTTCTGGTTTCCGCCGGACGGGTGTCCTCTGATCTCGCTACCGTTGCGGCACATACGCCACTCCCTTCACTTTCGTCCCCCGTGCGACGTCGCTGCCTTCCGGCCTTTCCGGCCTTTCCGACCCCTCTCCAGGGTCCTGATGTTCATTCGTCCGAGGAGTTCACGCTGTCCAGGTCCAGCGAGCCCACCACCGGCGGCATGCCGGAGCAGGTGCGGCAGACCGGCCGCCGGACGGCCCGTCCCGTCCGCGACCACGGCCCCGCGTCCGCCCCGCCGCACCAGGACCCGTACCTCCAGGACCCGTACCTCCAGGACCCCGTGGACCAGGCCCCTGGGGACCAGGCCCCAGGGGACCAGACCCCGGGGGATCAGACCCCGCCCCTCCAGACCACGAGGGCCACGAGGGCCACGAAGGCCCCGGCGGCCCCGCCCGGACTCGCCCGGTTCAACGCGGCTCCGTTCCTGGTGGCGGAGGCCGTCCTGCTGGAGTGCTGCGGCAGCACCCGCTGGGCGCACCGCGTGGCCTCGTACCGCCCGTATCCCGATCTGGACTCCTTGCTCGCCGCCTCCGACGAGGCGGGTTACGACCTGTCTCCCACGGATGTCGCCGAGGCGCTCGCCGGCGAGGCGGGCCCCTCGCTGCGCGAGGACGCGCCCCGTGCGGCGCGTCTGGCGTTGCAGGCGGCGCACGCCGCGTACGTGACCAGGTTCGGTCACGCCTTCGTGATCTGCCTGGACGGCCACCGGCCCTCCCGTCAGGTGGACCAGGTGCTCGCCGGCATCAGGGCCCGGCTGGCCCACGACCCGGACGAGGAGCGCTCGGTCACGGCGGATGAGATGCGGCGGCTCGCCCGGGGACGCATCATCGAGCTGGTGACGGGGCCCTCCCCGGACACGGTCCCGGGCCCGGAAACCCCTAGCCCGTCCGTGGCTGATCGATTGCCTCTTTGATCACAGCAAGGGCCCCGGCGCGAACGAACCGACAAAGCGTCGCTACCATGGCCGGGGCCGGTGGACCGTACCCGGCCGGGTCAGACCGACAGTCAAGCCGGCCGACCCCAATCCCCGCTCCCGGAGGGTTCTTCCGTGCCGGCTGGAACGCTGTACCGCGGCCGGGAAGGCATGTGGTCCTGGGTGGCTCATCGAGTCACCGGTGTCCTCATTTTCTTCTTCCTGTTCGTACACGTCCTGGACACCGCTCTCGTCCGTGTCTCCCCCGAGGCGTACGACGACGTCGTCAACACCTACAAGACCCCGATCGTCGCGCTCCTCGAGTACGGCCTGGTCGCCGCCATCCTGTTCCACGCGCTGAACGGTCTGCGGATCGTCGCCGTGGACTTCTGGTCCAAGGGCCCGCGCTTCCAGAAGCAGATGCTCTGGACCGTGCTGGGCATCTGGATCGTGCTGATGGTGGGGGCCCTGTACCCCGTCCTCGGTCACGCCGTACGTGAAATCTTCGGGAGCTGAGGCCAATGTCGACCGAGACCTCCTCCGCGATCGGTGACGTCGAAGGCGTGAGCCTGTACGACGTCGACCACCCGGCCCCGGTGATCGAGCCCCCGCGCAAGCGGACCGGCAAGACCCCGAAGTCGACGCGTGGCAACTTCGAGATGTACGCCTGGCTCTTCATGCGCCTGTCGGGCATCGTCCTGGTCGTCCTCGTCATCGGCCACCTGCTGATCCAGCTGGTGCTCGACGGCGGCGTCTCCAAGATCGGTTTCGCCTTCGTGGCGGGCCGCTGGGCTTCGCCGTTCTGGCAGGTCTGGGACCTGGCGATGCTCTGGCTCGCCATGCTCCACGGCTCCAACGGCCTCCGTACGGTCATCAATGACTACGCCGAACGGGCGAACACCCGCTTCTGGCTCAAGATGCTCCTGTACACCGCCACGGTCTTCACCGTCCTGCTGGGCACGCTGGTGATCTTCACCTTCGACCCGAACATCCGCTAGGCGCCGGGCCAGAGGGACCAGAGGAAATCATGCAGATCCACAAGTACGACACCGTCATCGTCGGTGCCGGCGGCGCCGGTATGCGCGCGGCCATCGAGTCCACGAAGCGCAGCCGCACCGCGGTACTGACGAAGCTCTACCCCACCCGCTCCCACACGGGCGCCGCGCAGGGCGGCATGGCCGCCGCGCTGGCGAACGTGGAGGAGGACAACTGGGAGTGGCACACCTTCGACACGATCAAGGGCGGCGACTACCTGGTCGACCAGGACGCCGCCGAGATCCTGGCGAAGGAGGCCATCGACGCGGTCCTCGACCTGGAGAAGATGGGCCTGCCGTTCAACCGCACGCCCGAGGGCCGTATCGACCAGCGCCGCTTCGGCGGGCACACCCGCAGCCACGGTGAGGCCCCCGTCCGCCGGTCCTGCTACGCCTCGGACCGTACGGGCCACATGATCCTCCAGACGCTGTACCAGAACTGCGTCAAGGAGGGTGTGGAGTTCTTCAACGAGTTCTACGTCCTGGACCTCCTGCTCCAGGAGGACCCCGAGACCGGTGTGAAGAAGTCCGCCGGTGTCGTGGCGTACGAGCTCTCCACGGGCGAGATCCACGTCTTCCAGGCGAAGGCGATCATCTTCGCCTCCGGCGGCACCGGCAAGTTCTTCAAGGTGACGTCGAACGCGCACACCCTGACCGGTGACGGCCAGGCCGCCGCGTGGCGCCGCGGGCTGCCGCTGGAGGACATGGAGTTCTTCCAGTTCCACCCGACGGGCATCTGGCGCATGGGCATCCTGCTGACGGAGGGCGCCCGCGGTGAGGGCGGCATCCTCCGCAACAAGGACGGCGAGCGCTTCATGGAGAAGTACGCGCCGGTCATGAAGGACCTCGCGTCCCGTGACGTCGTGTCCCGCTCCATCTACACGGAGATCCGTGAGGGCCGCGGCTGCGGTCCCGAGGGCGACCACGTCTACCTCGACCTCACGCACCTCCCGCCGGAGCAGCTGGACGCGAAGCTCCCGGACATCACGGAGTTCGCGCGTACGTACCTCGGCATCGAGCCCTACACGGACCCGATCCCGATCCAGCCGACCGCGCACTACGCCATGGGCGGCATCCCGACCAACGTCATGGGCGAGGTGCTCGCGGACAACACCACCGTCGTCCCGGGCCTCTACGCCGCCGGCGAGGTCGCGTGCGTGTCCGTGCACGGCGCCAACCGTCTGGGCACCAACTCGCTGCTCGACATCAACGTCTTCGGACGCCGGTCGGGCATCGCCGCCGCCGAGTACTCCGCGGAGAACGACTTCGTCGCGCTTCCCGAGAACCCGGCGCAGATGGTCGTGGACCAGGTCGAGCGCCTGCGGAACTCCACGGGTACCGAGCGCGTCTCGGCGATCCGCCTGGAGCTCCAGGAGTGCATGGACGCCAACGTGATGGTGTTCCGCACCGAGCAGACGATCAAGACGGCCGTCGACAAGATCGCCGAGCTGCGCAAGCGCTACCTGAACGTGTCGATCCAGGACAAGGGCAAGCGGTTCAACACGGACCTGCTGGAGGCCGTCGAGCTGGGCAACCTGCTCGAACTGGCCGAGGTCATGGCGACGTCCGCGCTGGCCCGCAAGGAGTCCCGCGGCGGTCACTACCGCGAGGACTTCCCGAACCGCGACGACGTCAACTTCATGCGCCACACCATGGCGTACCGCGAGGTCGCGGCCGACGGCACCGAGTCGATCCGGCTCGACTACAAGCCGGTCGTCCAGACCCGCTACCAGCCGATGGAGCGTAAGTACTGATGGCTACCCCGACCCTGGAGAAGACGAGCGCCCCCGAGCCGGGCTTCGCCGACTCCCCGTACATCACGGCCACGATCCGGATCCGCCGCTTCAACCCGGAGGTCTCCGACGAGGCGATCTGGCAGGACTTCCAGATCGAGATCGACCCGAAGGAGCGTGTCCTCGACGCCCTTCACAAGATCAAGTGGGAGCTGGACGGCACTCTGACGTTTCGCCGTTCCTGCGCGCACGGCATCTGCGGCTCCGACGCGATGCGGATCAACGGCAAGAACAGGCTCGCCTGCAAGACGCTGATCAAGGACATCAACCCGGAGAAGCCGATCACGGTCGAGGCCATCAAGGGCCTCACGGTCCTCAAGGACCTCGTGGTCGACATGGACCCGTTCTTCCAGGCGTACCGCGACGTCATGCCGTTCCTGGTCACCAAGGGGAACGAGCCGACCCGCGAGCGCCTGCAGTCCGCCGAGGACCGCGCGCGCTTCGACGACACCACCAAGTGCATCCTCTGCGCCGCGTGCACGTCCTCGTGCCCGGTGTTCTGGAACGACGGCCAGTACTTCGGCCCGGCGGCGATCGTCAACGCGCACCGCTTCATCTTCGACTCGCGCGACGAGGCCGGCGAGCAGCGGCTGGAGATCCTCAACGACCGTGACGGCGTGTGGCGTTGCCGTACGACCTTCAACTGCACGGACGCCTGCCCGCGTGGCATCGAGGTCACCAAGGCCATCCAGGAAGTGAAGCGCGCGCTGATCACGCGTCGCTTCTGATCCGGCCGGTCCGACGGGAGGCCCCGTCCACCGCACGCGAAAGCGTGGGTGGGCGGGGCCTCTTGCTGCGCCCGCCGGGGCGGAACGGTACGGTCGGGTGCCCCCGGTACCGCACCGGGCCGGCCGAGTGGAACGGGGAACGTGGTGAGCGAGCCGAATCCGTACGCGGACGACGCCTACAAGTGGGGTCCGCCCCAGCAGCCGGCCGGTCCGCCCACGGTGGCGGACGGCCAGGGGTACGGCTACCCGGCGGGCGGGCCGCCGGCGTACGGCACGCCCGCGTACGGCTATCCGCAGCAGGGTCAGGGGTACGGCTACCCGGGGCCGGGGCAGCAGCCGCCGCAGGGCGGCAACTTCCCCGTGCCGCACCAGGGTTACCCGGGCGCGCCGATGCTCAGCATCGGTGACATCACCGTCGTGAACGACTCGGTCGTCACCCCGTCCGGGACGATGCCGCTCAAGGGCGCGGTGTGGACGGCGACGGACATGTCGCGCACCGAGGAGAAGATCCCGGCGGTGGCGATCGTGCTGGCGATCGTGTTCGCGCTGTTCTGCCTGGTGGGCCTGCTCTTCCTCCTGATGAAGGAGAAGAAGACCACCGGGTTCGTCCAGGTGACGGTGACGAGCGGGGGACGTCACCACTCGACGATGATCCCGGCGATGAACCCGAACACGTTCCCCATGATCATGTCGCAGGTCAACACCGCGCGTTCGATGAGCGTCTGAACAACTCCTGCCCCCGGGCGCCCCGTTATCGGGCCGCCCCGCCCCGCCCCGCCCCGCCCCGGCCCTCCGCTCAGGGGCGGGGCGTACGCGGCGCCGGGCCGCCCTCGGCGGCCAGCAGGACGCGCCGCAGCAGGGAGTTGAGCAGGACGCGTTCGTCCGCGTCCAGGGCGTCGATCAGCCGGGTCTCCTCGTGGCCGAGGTAGTCCATGGTGCCCCTCCAGGTGGCCCGGCCGGCCGGGGTGAGCTCCACGACGACGCGGCGCCGGTCGGTGGTGGAGGGGGTGCGGCGCACATAGCCGCGGCCCTCCAGCACGTCGAGCCGCCCGGTGACCGAGGCGGGCGCCAGATCGAGCGCGGCGGCCAGCTCGGACGGGGCGGCGGCACCCCCGCGCCCGGCCAGTTCGTGGAGGGTCTCGAACTCCGGGCGGTCCAGGTCGGCGTCGGTGAGCGACTGCTCCCGCACCCGGCGCAGATGCGCCGTGATCTTCTGCATCCGGGTCACCGCACCCTCGACGTGAGGATCGAGTCCGGGAAGCACCGGCTTCCACCGCTCTATGTGACTGTCGACCCGGTCGCGTGGCTGCATGGCGGAATGGTACGCCCGCGGGAACCGGCCACCCGAGCCGCCCAGTTCTTACGAGAAACCGTATTTCGGCGACGAATCGTTCGGTTCCGAACCAGGTTGCGTCCATGTCGTCGCACCCCTCACGCACACGCCCCTTCGCACCGCTCTTCACCGGACAGACCCTCTCGCCCGCCGGCGACGCGACCGCACCGGTCACCCTCACCCCCGCCGTCCGGGCGGTGACCGGATCGAGCGGCACCACGCGTGCCACCACCGGGCGAGCGGGCGGCCCCGACCTCTTCTTGAACATGTTCAAGAAGAGGTCTACAGTCCATCACAACGGGTTTTGAACACGTTCAAGGGGGCTGGGGCATGGACCTCACCGTGGTCGCTTACGTCATCTATCTGATCGTCAGCGTGGCGCTCACCGTCTGGGTGGCGCGCACACTGAGCCGCAACGGCCGCATCTTCATCGCGGACGTCCTGCGGGGGAACGAGAAGCTCGCCGACGCCGTGAACCACCTGCTGGTGGTCGGGTTCTACCTGGTGAACCTGGGCTTCGTGACGCTGTATCTGCGCAACACCGACGACATCGCGGACGCCCGCGAGCTCTTCGACGCGCTTTCGCCGAAGATCGGCGTCGTCCTGCTGGTGCTCGGCGCCATGCACCTGGGCAACGTCTTCGTCCTGAACAGGATGCGCCGCCGGGGCCTGATGGAGCGCGAACAGACCCCGCCGGTGGCTCCGCAGGGCTGGACCGGACCGCAGGGCCCGTGGGCGGCACCCACCGCGGGGAGGTGACCGGGATGCCCGGCGAGGAAGCGGCAGTGGCCTCGGGGGCACCGGGCGAGGGGGTGCCCGCCACGGGGGCGGGCACCCCGCCCGCGCGGCTCGCGGTCCACCGGCTCACCGTGCTGTACGACGCGCAGTGCTCGCTCTGCGTCCACGTGCGCCACTGGCTGAGGGGGCAGCGGCAGCTCGTGCCGCTGGAGCTGGTGCCCGCCGCGTCCGAGGAGGCCCGTCGGCGCTTCCCGGAGCTGGACCACGCGGCGACGCTGGAGGAGATCACGGTCGTCGGCGACCAGGGGCAGGTGTACCTGGGGGCGGCAGCGTGGGTCGTCTGCCTCTGGGCGCTCGCCGAGCACCGGCCGAAGGCGCACTGGCTCAGCAGCCCGGCGGCCGCGCCGTTCGCCCGGGGGGCGGTGCTGGCCGCCGCGAAGTACCGGTCGATGACGGCCGAATCCTGTGGTCCGGGCCGCGCCTGCGCGGTCCCGGTGCCGGAGACGGGCGGATAGCCTTGGGGCCGTGGCGAAGGACGAGAAGGACGAGGCAGACGCGAGGGACGGGCGGGGCGCGGCGGACAGCCGGACCCCGGGCGGCCGGGTGACCGGCGGACGTGCGGTACGGAAGACGGCGGCGCCCCGGGAGACCGGGACGACCGCCGCCGGCTCCCCCGCCGACCCCGCCGACCCCGCCGTGCCGCCGGCCGCCGAGGCCGGGGGCACCGGCGAGAAGGGCGGCCGGTCCCCCGCGAAGAGCGAGCAGACCCGCACGGTCATCCTGGAGACGGCTCTGCGCCTCTTCCAGGAGCGCGGTTACGACAAGACCACCATGCGGGCCATCGCCCAGGAGGCGGGCGTCTCGGTCGGCAACGCGTACTACTACTTCGCGGGCAAGGAGCACCTCGTCCAGGGGTTCTACGACCGCATCGGCGCGGAACACCGGGCCGCCGCCCGGCTCGTCCTGGACCGCGAGACCGATCTGGAGGCCCGCCTCGCGGGCGTGCTGACGGCCTGGCTGGACGTGGCCACGCCGTACCACGAGTTCGCGGCGCAGTTCTTCAAGAACGCGGCGGACCCGGACAGTCCGCTCAGCCCCTTCTCTGCGGAGTCGGAACCGGCCCGCGACGCGGCCATCGCCCTCCACCGCGAGGTGCTGGCGGGCTCGAAGGCGAAGGTCCCGGAGGAATTGGCGGACGCTCTGCCGGAGCTGATGTGGCTCTCCCAGATGGGCCTGGTCCTCTACTGGGTGTTCGACCGTACGCCGGACCGCGAGCGCACCCGCAGGCTCGCCCTCCGGGGCGCCCGGCTGACCACCCGGGGCGTGGCACTGGCGCGATTCCGGGTGCTGCGTCCGCTGGTGCGCGAGGTACACGAGCTGTTCACGGACTTCCTGCCGGGGATGGCCTCGGCGGCGGTGGCGCACAGGAAGAACTGACGGCCGCACGTCCGGGAAGCGCGTACGGGTCCTGGCCGGAAGGCCCCGGCCGAGAAGGGCGAAGGCGTGCGGGCCGGGAAGGGCGAAGGCGCGCGGGCCATCACCTCCTTTGACATATCTATGACGTCAGACCTAAAGTCCGGACCATGCCCGTCCCCGGTGCGTCCACGCAGGACGACGACTCCGCAGCCTCCGCGCTCGCGTCGGTCCTGCCTGCGCTGAACCGGGCTCTCGACCGGCGGATCGCCCAGGACTTCCCGGGCCCCAAGCCACCGGAGGGGCAGCTCGCGCTGCTGCGCTTCGTGTCGCAGTACGAGGGTTCCACCGTGCGTGAGGCGGCCGACGCGCTGCTGATGCGGCCGAACAACGTGAGCGCCCTGGTCTCCCGGCTCACCGGGTCCGGGCTGCTGGAGCGCCGCCCCGACCCCGCGGACAAGCGGGTCGCGCACCTGTACCCGACGCCCCGGGCCCGTCGTGAGCTCGCCGAGGTCCGGCGCCTCCAGGGGGTCCACCTCGCCCGTGCGCTGGAGTCCCTCACCGATGGGGAGCAGGACGCGCTGGGGTCCGCGCTCGGCGCGCTGAACTCGCTGACGGACGCGCTCCACCCGGCGCCCGCGGCCGGGTAACCCTCCCGCCCGGGACATCTCCGGGCCTCCCGTCCGCGCACCCCTCGTGGCGCCGCGGGCCTCTCCTGCGTTCCCGGCCGCATCTCCTCCGTACCCCCGGACACCCCGGGGGCGGACAGCGTGCGCCGGGCTCCCCCTGTACCCCTCTCCCTCTCTCCCTGCGAAGGACACGGCACACCCATGCCCTCCACCACCGTGGATTCCTCCTCCCTGCCCGCTTCCGCCCCGCCGTCGGCGGCCACGTCCGCGGGGCGCCGCGCGAATCCGTGGCTGACGCTCATAGCCGTCGCCTTCGGCCTGTTCATGGTCCAGCTCGACGCGTCGGTCGTGGCCATCGCCAACCCCGAGATCGGCCGCGCGCTCAAGGCGTCCACGGCGGGCCTCCAGTGGGTGACCAACGCGTATCTGCTGGCTCTCGCCGCCTCGCTGATCCTGGGCGGCAAGCTCGGCGACCGGTTCGGCCGGCGCACCTACTACCTGGTGGGGGTCGTCGGGTTCACGCTCGCCTCGGTCGCCATCGGACTGTCCGGCTCGATCGAGGGGGTCATCGCGTTCCGGGCACTCCAGGGCTTCTTCGGCGGTCTGCTGATGCCGAACACCCTGGGCCTGCTCCGCGCGGTCTTCCCGCCGCGGAAGTTCGGCATGGCGGTCGGCCTGTGGGCGATGGTCTCGGCCGTCTCCACGGCGCTCGGCCCGATCGTCGGCGGTCTGCTGGTCGAGCACGTGAGCTGGGAGTCGGTCTTCTGGATCAACGCGCCTATCGGCCTGCTCGCGGTGCTGGTCAGCGCGTTCGTACTGCCGCAGAGCAAGGACTCCACCGGACACCACCGCTTCGACGTCGCCGGGGTGGTGCTTCTCGCGGCCGGGCTGATCTGTGTGGTGTTCGGCGTGGTCAAGGCCGAGACCTGGGGATGGACTTCGGCCGCGACGCTCTCCACGGTCCTCGCGGGCGTCCTGGTCCTGGTGGGCTTCGGGTTCCACGAGACGCGGCAGGAGCATCCGCTGCTGCCGATGCGGCTGTTCCGCATCCGGTCCCTGACGGTCGGCACGGTCATCACCGCGCTGAACTTCTTCGTGCTGCTCGGCGTGATCTTCTTCGTGATGCTCTACCTCCAGAACGTGCGGGGCTTCTCGCCGGTGGAGGCCGGGGTGCGCACCCTGCCGCTGAGCCTCGCCTCGCTGGTGGCCTCCCCGCTGGGCGCCGCGCTGACGGGCCGTTTCGGAGCGCGGCTGACCATGCCGCTGGGCATGGTGCTGCAGGCCGCCGCGACCTTCACCATGCTGACCTGGGACACCGGTTCGTCGTACGCGACGATGTGGCCGCCGTTCGTCGCGCTCGGCCTGGGGGTCGGCATGGTCCTCGCCGCTTCCTCGGACGCGATCGTGGGGCAGGCGCCGGTCAGGGACGGCGGTGTGGCGGGCGGCCTCCAGGCCACCGCGCTGCAGATCGGCGGGGCGCTGGGTACCTCGGTGCTGGTCTCGCTGATCAGTGGCCGGGTCGGCAGCACCCTCGTCGGTGAGCTGACCGGTGCGGGGGTGCCCGCCCAGGTCGCGGAGGGCATGGCCGGGGCCGGGGACGCGGTGGCCATGGGCGTCGCCCCGGTCTCCGGCGCGATGTCAGCCCCGCTGCGCGCGGCCGTGGTGGAGGGCAGCGGGCAGGCGTTCATGAACGGCGTGCACACCGCCGTGACCGTCACCGGCGTGCTCTGCCTGTTCGGCGCGGCCGTCGCGGCGGTGGGCCTGCGCCGCGGGCCCGCCGCGCACTGACGGAGCCCGTCCTCTGGTGCGTACGTACGACGACGGCCCGCCCGCGGAAGGGAATCCGCGGGCGGGCCGTCGTGCGAGTGGTGTGCGGAGCGCCGCCGGATCAGACGTGCTTCCGGAGCAGACGCGCTTCCGGATCAGATGCGCTTCAGCTCCCAGAGGCGCCAGACGCCGGTGGCGTCGGAGAGGTACTGCGAACCGGAGATCCCGGTCTTGGCGACGACGTAGTCCTTCTTCTGCCACAGCGGGACGAGCGGCACGTCGTCGCCGACGATGTCCTGGATCTTCTGGAAGTCGTTCGCGGTGCGGCTGCGGTCCTCGTACCCCTGGGTGTCGGAGACGAGTGCGTCCAGCTTGGGGTTGGAGTAGCCGTTGTGAAGGCTGCTGTCGGTGCCGACGAGCGGCCCGCCGAAGGTGTCGGGGTCCGGGTAGTCGGGGAGCCAGCCGACGGTGTACGCGTCGTACTTGCCGGACGCGTAACCCTTCTGGAAGTCCTCCCACTTCACGGCCTTCGCGTTGACCTCGAAGAGTCCGTCCTTCTCCAGCTGGCGCTTGATCTCGGCGGTCTCCGCGGTGCTCGCGCCGTCCGCGCGGTACGCGAAGTCGATGTGCACCGGGGTCTGGACCCCGGCCTCCTGCAGCAGCTCCTTGGCCTTGTCCACCTCGGGCTGCGGGTAGTCGTCGAAGAACGGCGTCGAGTGGCCGATGGAGCCCTGCGGGATCAGCGAGTAGAGCGGCTCGACCGTGGAGTCGTAGACGTCGCTCACCAGCGGACCGCGGTCGATGGTCCAGGCGATGGCCTGCCGGATGCGCTTGTCCGAAAGCGTCGCGCCCGGGCGGACGTTGAAGACCATGTTGCGGATCTCGGCGCTGTCCGTCTCCGTGACCTGGACGTCGGGGTCGGCCGGGTTGATCTTGCTGATCTCGGCCGGGGGCAGCTGGCGGTGGGTCACGTCGAGGCCGCCCGACTTCCAGGCGGCGAGGAGCTTGTCGGAGGTCTCGTAGTACCGGATGTCGATCGCCGCGTTGACGTTCTTGATCGAACCCCGGTAGCTGGAGTTGGGCGTCAGCGAGGTCTTGACGCCGTCCTCGTAGGACTTGAGGACGTACGGCCCGGAGCCGTCCACCTTGTTGTCCGTACGGAGCTTGTCCTTCGGGTACGCCGCCGGGTCGACGATCGCGCCGGCGCCGGTGGCGAGCTTCGCGGGGAAGGTCGCGTCGCGGGCGGACAGGTTGAAGGTGATGTCCCGGCCCTCGGTGACCACGTTCCGCAGGCTCGGGAAGAGCACCGCCGGGCCGACGTCCGAGTTGATCTTCAGCAGCCGGTCGAAGGAGTACTTGACGGCCTTCGCCGTGACCTTGTGGCCGTTGGAGAAGGTCAGGTCGTCCCGCAGCTTGCAGCGGTACGTCGTGAGCTTCTGGCCGATGAACTCGCAGCTCTCCGCGGCATCCGGCTCGGGGACGATGGCTCCGGACTTGAACGTCATCAGAGTCTGGTACAGGTTGCTGAAGAGGGACCAGGATCCCGCGTCGTACGCACCTGCCGGGTCGAGCGAGGTGACCTCGTCGACAGTACCCACAGTAATCGGCTTGCCACCCGCCTCATCGGAGGGGAGAAGCTGCCAGGCCCCGACCCCTGCGATGATCAGTACCGCGCATATCGCAAGAATCCGTACCCGGATCGAACGCATTGCCGTGCTCTCCCTTACCAGCCCCGCCGCGGTCGACGCACGCATACACGCACATCACCGCATGTTCGCGCTCACCTAATCACACGATTTTCGCATCTGGAAGCCCAAACGGGTGACCGACGGGCTTTTGACTGACACTTGAAACCGAAGCCGTCAAGAGGCCCATTTCACCTGTCCATTGAGTGGGACAGCCGTCACTCGGGGTGACGAAATCGGGTCGACCGGGGTGCGTGGTCGCTGAACTGACGTATCACCATGTCGACTTACGCGCACCGGGCTTCGACGGTAGGAAACCTGCACCGAAGGTGCATACGGGAGTTACGGCGCGAAAAGTGGACGGATCATGCCTGCCGGGAGGCCAGTTCCACCACGGTGATGTCGGAGGGCGCTCCGACACGGACCGGCGGGCCCCAGGCGCCCGCGCCGCGCGAGACGTAGAGCTGGGTGTCGCCGTACCGTTCGAGCCCGGCGACGGTCGGGTTGGCGAGCTCGGCGACGAGGTTGCCGGGCCAGAGCTGGCCCCCGTGGGTGTGGCCGGAGAGCTGGAGGTCCACGCCGTGCGCGACGGCGTCGTCGATGACGACCGGCTGGTGGGCAAGGAGTACCGCGGCCCGGGCCGGGTCCCGGTCGCCGAGCGCGCGGTCGAAGTCGGGCCCCTGCCCCTCGCTCTCCCCGGCGACGTCGTTGACCCCGGCCAGGTCGAAGCCGTCGATCTCCACCCGCGCGTTCTCCAACGGGTGCAGCCCCAGTTCGCGTACGTGGGCGACCCACTCGGCGGCGCCGGAGAAGTACTCGTGGTTGCCGGTGACGAAGAAGCTGCCGTGACGGGCTTCCAGCTCCGCCAGCGGTTCGGCGGCGGGGCCGAGGTCCGCGACCGAACCGTCCACCAGGTCGCCGACGACCGCGATCAGGTCGGGCCGGGTCGCGTTGACCGCGTCGACCACGCGCCGGGTGTGGGCCCGGCCGAGGATCGGGCCGAGGTGGATGTCGCTGACGACCGCGATCCGGAAGCCGTGCGCGGAGCGCGGCAGCTTGGCCAGCGGCACGGTGATCCGCTTGGTGCGGGGGCCGCGCAGCACGCCGTAGGTGCCGTACCCGACCGTCCCGAACCCCGCGACGGCCGCCGCACCGCCGACCGCCCGCGCGACGAAGAGGCGCCGGGACGGGGCGAGGGCGGTGGGAACCGGGGCGGTGGGAGCCGGGGCGGCCACCGCCGGGGCGTCGGAAGGCGGGGCGTCGGAAGGCGGGGCGTCGGAAGGCGGGGCGTCGGAAGGCGGGGCGTCGGAAGGCGGGGCGTCGGAAGGCGGGGCGGCCACCGCCGGGGCGGGCGGCTCGGGGGCCGTACGGGCGGGGGCGCCGGACGGCACGAGTGCGTCGGCGCTCTCCCGGGCGGTGCCGCCGGCACCCTCGTCGGCGCCCTCCGGCCGGCGGCGGTCGAGGGCCCGGCGGAGCACCGGCCGGACCGCCTCGCCGACGAGCAGCGCGAGCGTGAGATAGAGCAGGCAGGCGAGCCAGAGGTACCCGGGCCAGGCGAGCACCCGTTGCAGCCAGAAGGGAGCGCCGGCCTGGCCGGAGGCGAGCGCGCCGACGCTGAGCACCGGCAGCACGAAGGCCGCGACCGTGCCCAGGCGCCGGATCACGGACCCCGGAGCGGTGGTGTCACCGACGAAGCGGCGCCACAGATAGCGGTGCACGCCGACGAGCAGCGCCACCACCGCGATCAGAACCACCGCGAACACCACGGCCACTGTCACTCCCCCGCCCGATGCCGCCGCACGCGTGCCCGTACGGCTCGTTGCACCGCATGCTAAGGCTGTCGTGAGCACAAGGAGGAACGCATGCCGGCGGACGGCACCCCGACTCCCGGCGGCGCGGCCGAGGAGCTCCGGGACGCGCTGCGCGCGTCGGCGGACCCGGTCCGGGCCGGGCGGGAGCGCGCGTACCTGCACAGTGAGCTGCGCCACCTCGGGGTGCGGGTACCGGACCTGCGCGCCCGGGTCACCGCGACCCGCCGGCGGCTGGGCGCCCTGTCGGGTACGGAGGTACGGGCGCTGGCCCGGGACCTCTGGTCCGCGCCGGGCGGGTCCGGGGAGACGGAAACTGAATCGGAAACGGCAGGCCCCGTCCCCGTGTACGAGTACCGCAGGGCGGCCGTGGAGGTGCTGGTGCAGTACGCGGGGGCGCTGGACGCGGCCGATCTGGGGGAGGTCGGGGAGCTGCTCGGGGAGTGCGGCACCTGGGCGCTGGTCGATCCGCTCGCCGTGCACTGCGCGGGGCGGGTCGCCCTGCGCGATCCGGCGGCGGGTGCGGTGCTGGACCGGTGGATCGGGGACCCCGGCTTCTGGCTCCGCCGCTCGGCGGTGCTGGCGCTGCTCCCCGCGATCCGCGCCGGGCGCCCGGACACCGCCCGGCTCCTGCGGTACGCGGACACCCTCGTGGACGAGCGGGAGTTCTTCCTGCGCAAGGCGCTGGGCTGGGTGCTGCGCGAGACCTCGCTCCGCGACCCGAGGCTCGTCCTGGAGTGGCTGGACCGGCACGGTCCGCGGGTCGCCCCGCTCACCCGGAGGGAGGCGCTGCGCCGCCTGGACCCGGGGGCGGCGAACGGCTGAGGGCCGCCCGCCGTACGTCCGTTACGCGCGCTCGGTGCGGAGCGCCTTGATTCCGCGGAACCCGATGACGCCCACGGCCGTCCCCAACAGGAACGAGGTGATCGCGAGGAGCAGGTGGACCCAGAAGTAGGCGGTCGGATCGCCGGCGTCGTCGAACGCGAGTCCGCTGCCGTCCTTCCACAGGTTTTTGGCGAAGGTCACCCAGATCACCCACGACCACGCACCGAACGCGAGCAGGAACCAGGAGACGGGACGGCTGAGCTTCATGGACCCAGTATCGCCGCCCGGCGTCCCTTCCCCCGCCGGGGGTGCCCCGCCCCCGCCGGACCGGACGGCAGACCGGGGGACGTCTCGTTCCTGGCGATTCGTCAGGATCGGCGGTCCCCGCCGCACCGGCGGCGGGGGTGGGCTGTCCTGGCGGTACGCACGGCGGGTCAGGGGTTCCGGGTCCCCATTCACACCAACGCCCTGTACGTTTCCGACCGTGCCTGCTCTGAAAAAGACCGTGCTGACGGTCATCTGCGCCACCTTGATGTCCACTTTTGCCCTGGGTCCGGTGGCCTTCGCCGCGGACAAGGACAAGGACGACGACAAGCAGCCGAGGCCGACCCTGCCGATGTCGAGCATCGGCGGGCCGCAGCTCGCGAAGGAGGGCACCCAGGTGAACCTGGGGCCGGGCGCCCCGGCGCTGCCCGGGGAGCTGACCGGGCGCTCCTGGATCGTGGCGGACGCCGAGAGCGGGGACGTCCTCGCCGCGCACAACGCCCACTGGCGGCTGCCGCCCGCGTCCACGCTGAAGATGCTCTTCGCGGACACCGTGCTCCCGGCACTCCAGCCCTCGACGCTGACCCACAAGGTGACCGACGCCGAACTGGCCGACCTCGGCGACGGCAGCAGCCTGGTGGGTGTCAAGGAGGACCAGACCTACACGGTCCACGACCTCTGGCTCGGCGTATTCCTGCGGTCGGGCAACGACGCGGTGCACGTCCTCGCCTCGATGTACGGCGGCCTGCGGGACGGCAGCGGTACGACCGGCGGGGAGAGCGGCGCGGAGGAGCCCGGCGGCGAGGAGGCCGCCGTCGCGAAGACCGTGGCCGCGATGCAGCAGCACGCCGACGAGCTCCAGGCCCTCGACACCACCGTGGTCACGCCGGACGGCTACGACGCCCCGAACCAGGTGTCCAGCGCGTACGACCTCACGCTCTTCGCCCGCAGCGGGATGCAGAAGAAGGACTTCCGCGAGTACGCGGCGACCGCCACGGCCGAATTCCCGGGCGAGGAGAAGGACGGCAAGCGCGAGTCCTTCGAGATCCAGAACACCAACCGGCTGCTCACCGGGGACGTCGGCATCGACCCGTACAAGGGCATCGCGGGGGTCAAGAACGGCTACACCAGCCACGCGGGCAACACCTTCACCGGAATCGCCGAGCGCGACGGCCGGGTACTGCTGGTGACCGTCATGAACCCGTCGTCCGACGTGGGCCACGCGGTCTACAAGGAGGCGGCCTCACTGCTGGACTGGGGCTTCTCGGCGAGCGGCAAGGTGACCCCGGTCGGCGAGCTGGTGGCGCCGAAGTCGGCGGACACCGGCAGCGGTACGGACTCCGGCTCGGACACCGGCACCGGTGCGGGCAAGGGGCCCCAGGCCGCCGCCGGGGCGAAGCCGCAGCAGACGGCGGCGAAGACGGCCGCCTCCGACGACGCGCCGTCCGGTGGCATCGGCATCGCGCTGGCCGTGGCCGGCGGGGTGCTGGTGGTGCTCGCGGCGGGCGTGCTCCTGGTCAACCGGCGCTGGCCGCTGCCGGACCTGGTCCGGCGTCGCCCCCGTCCGTAGCGGGCTCCTGCTCGTCCTCCTTCTGCTCCCTGCTGCCGATGGCCTCCTCCTTGCTGCCGGTGGCGGTCCAGGCGGCGCAGACCAGCAGCAGCTTGGCGGTGAAGTTGATCCACAGGAGCAGGGCGATGGGCACGCCGAAGGCGCCGTACATGCTCTTGGACGCGACGCCGCTCATGTAGCTGCCGAGCAGCAGTTTGAGGAGTTCGAATCCGACCGCGCCGACCAGGCAGGCCACCACCAGCCGGCGCCTCGGCGGCTCCACCCCGGGCAGCAGGGTCAGCAGGTAGAGCAGCAGCAGGAAGTTGGCCACCACCGCGACCGCGATGGCGGCGGCCTGGAGCAGTACGCCGCCCGCTCCGTCCTCGGGGATGCCGATCCGGTCGGCGGTCCAGCCGACCGCGGTGGAGCCGACGGTGGAGAGGACGAGGGTCACCAGCGCGGCGCCGCCGAGGCCCACCAGCAGTCCGGCGTCCTTGAGCTTGCGGACGAACGGGTTGCCGTCGTCCTGGTCGTCGATGCCCCAGACCGCGCGCAGGCAGTCGCGGAGCGAGCCGACCCAGCCGACGCCGGTGAAGAGGAGCAGCGCACCGGCGACGACCCCGACCGTCCCGGCGTGCGCGACGAGGTTGTCGATGCCGAGCTGGTCGGAGATGCCGGGTACCTGCTCGGCGGTCTTCCGCTCGATCGTGTCGAGCTGGTCGTCGCTCAGGAGCGCGGCGCCGACGGCGGCGCCGACGGCGATCAGCGGGAAGAGCGCGAGGAAGCTGATGAAGGTGATGGCCGCCGCGAGCCTCGCCCAGTGGACCCGTTCGAGGGTCTCGTAGGAGCGCCAGGCGTGCGTCTCCATGAGCCGGGCGAGCAGCGGGCCGACCACGGGGAGTCTCTTCAGCCAGTCCATGACGTACGCGTACCCTCCGGGACCCCGAAAACCTGTGGATGGTACGCACACTTCCGTGCGGCGGCGGAAGTTCGAGGGCCCCGGGTGCTGACACTCGCTCCACCACCCGTTCCGGTGAGTCCTGTAACAAATGCCCCAAAGAGGTTTTCTCGGGCGATACGGTCATCCGCATGTCCGTCGACACGGTGTCCTTGAGCGGCTCCGGCCGCACCGCCCCGACCACCGCCGTACGGTTCTCTCCGCGTACGTACGAGGAAGCGGCCGACGCCGTGCGCGGGCGCGGGCCCCGGGGTGCGATCGCCCGGGGGCTCGGGCGTGCGCCGGGGGACGCGGCGCAGAACGCCGGCGGCTCCGTCCTCGACATGGGGGCGCTGGACCGGGTCCGCTCCTTCGACGCGGCCACCGGCACCGTGGTCTGCGACGCCGGTACGCGGCTGGACCGGCTGGCCGAAACGCTGCGGCCGTCCGGCTGGTACCTCCCCGTGGTGCCCGGCGACCGCCGGATCACGGTGGGCGGGGCCATCGGCTCCGACGTGCACGGTCACGACCACCGCACGGCCGGGTCCTTCACCCGGCACGTGACCGCGATGGAGCTGCTGACGGCGGACGGCTCGGTCGTCACGCTGCTCCCGGGCACCCCTCTCTTCGACGCGACGGCGGGCGGCCTCGGGCTGACCGGCATCGTCCTCGCCGCCACCCTGCGCTGCCGCCGGATCGCCACCTCGCTGATGGCCGTGGACACCGAGCGGGCGGCGGACCTCGACGACCTGCTCGCCCGGATGGCGGGGAACGCCACCCGCCCGACGTACGAGAGCGCCTGGATCGACCTGATGGCGCGCGGGCGGGCCACCGGACGCTCGGTACTGGTCAGGGGCGCGCACGCCCCGCTCGCCGCGCTGCCGGCCCGCGACCGGCGGGCCCCGCTCGGCGCGCCCGCGCTGTTGCCGCCGCTGCCGCCCGTGCCCGCCTTCGCGCCGACCGGTCTCCTCGGCCGCACCGCGATGGGTCTGGTCAACGAGGTGCGCCACCGCGCGGCGCCCCGCGCCCGCACCGGGGTGCTGCGGAGCTTCGACGCCTTCTTCCGCTCCCCCGAGGCACTGCCCCGGACGCCCGTGCCCGCCGGGCGGGGCGGCTTCGTGCGCTACCAGTTCGCGGTCGGCCCCGGCCGGGAGGAGACCCTGCACCGGGTGGTGCGCCGGCTGTCCACCCGGGCCTGCCCGTCCTCGGTCGCGGTGCTGGAACGGTTCGGGGCGGGCGGCCCCGGCTGGCTGTCGTTCCCGGCACCCGGCTGGTCCCTCGCCGTGGACGTACCGGCCGGGCTGCCGGGCATCGGCCGCTTCCTGGACGGGCTGGACGACGAGGTCGCCGCCGCCGGGGGGCGGGTCAGCCTGGCCCGGGACTCCCGGCTGCGGCCGGAGCTGCTGGCCGCGATGTACCCGCGGGTGGCGGAGTTCCGCGCGCTGCGGGCCGAGACCGACCCGACCGGCGCGTTCCGCTCCGACCTCGCGCGCCGGCTCGGGCTCTGAGACTTCCCGCCCGCCCCGCCCCTTCCAGACCCGTCAGCCAGGAGTGTTCCCGTGAAGGACGCCTTCGGTGCCCCGCAGTCCCTGCTCGTCCTCGGCGGTACCTCGGAGATCGGGCTGGCCACCGCCCGCCGGCTGATCGCCCTGCGCACCCGTACGGTCCGGCTGGCCGGACGCCCGTCGGCCGCGCTGGAGGCGGCGGCGGACGAGCTGCGCGGGCTGGGCGCCCAGGTCTCCACGGTGGAGTTCGACGCGCTGGACCCGGAGTCGCACGCCCCGGCGCTCGGCAAGGTGTTCGCGGAGGGGGACGTGGACATGGTGCTGCTGGCCTTCGGCATCGCGGGCGACCAGGCGCGCGACGAGGAGGACCCGGCCGCCGCCGCGCTGGTCGCGCGTACCAACTACGCGGGAGCGGTCTCCGCCGGTCTGGTCTGCGCGGGCGCGCTCCAGGCGCAGGGCCACGGGTCGCTGGTGGTTCTCTCCTCGGTCGCCGCCGAACGCGCCCGGCGCGAGGACTTCATCTACGGCTCCAGCAAGGCGGGCCTGGACGTCTTCGCGCAGGGGCTCGGTGACGCGCTGTACGGCAGCGGGGTCCAGGTGCTGGTGGTGCGGCCCGGGTTCGTGCGTACCGCCCGTACGGCCGGGCAGCAGGAGCCGCCGCTGGCGACCACCCCGGAGGAGGTCGCCGAGGCGATCGTCACGGGGGTGCGGCGGGGCTCGGAGACGGTCTGGGTGCCGGGCGGGCTGCGGGTGGTGATGGCGGCGCTGCGCCATGTGCCGCGCCCGCTCTTCCGCAGGCTCCCCGCGGGGCTCTGAAGGGCTGCGGCTCTGAAGGGCTGCGGCTCCGAGGGGCCGGCCGGTGGTCAGTACCCCTGTCTGCGGGACCAGGAGAGCATCCGGGCCGCGCCGATGACGAAGGTCGCCGACCAGGTCACCACGAAGGCGACCACCACCCAGAGGTTCCCGGTGATCATGCCGGCGCCCAGCAGGACGAACGAGACGACGGCCAGCAGCACGAACGTGCGGCGGGACCTGATCAGCCGGCCGAAACGGCCGGGGCGGTGCGGGGTTCCCGGGATCTCGGCGCGCGGGTCCGGTGCGGGGCGGTGCGGGGCGGCCGGTGGCCCGGCCGGCGGCCCCGGTGGTGCTCCGGCCAGGGGTTTCGGGTGGGAGTCCGCGCCGTGGCCCCTGGGCGCCCCTGTGCCGGAGCCCTTCCTCGGTGGCCTCTCCAGGAGGCCGCGCTCGCCTCCCACGTCGCGCTCGCCCTCGACGTCGCGCCCGAACTGGACGGCGGGATCGTCGGGGAAGTCCCGCGCGAGCGAGGCTTCCAGTTGCGCCAGGATCTGGCGTTCACGGCTGGAGAGCGGGACCACGCGGACCACCTCCGCGACAGTGACGGATGACGGGACGACGGCCGGGCCGTCGCTCCTCCCTGTGGAAAAATTTTCCCACTCGAACGGCCCACTGTCCCTCCGGCACCGGAGGCCCCAGGTCAGGCCGGTCCGTGGAGGTCAGGCGAGGCCGTGGAGCGAGGGCTCGTCGGCGGAGAAGCCGCTCTGGACGGGTACGGCGGGCGTCCCGCCGCCCGCGCCGAACGGGAACTCGTTGATCTTGCGCCAGACGCTGTCGGTGCCCTGTTCGTACAGCGCGAAGGAGGTGCAGGTCCAGGCCGCCTCGTACTCCGCGAGCTCCTCGTAGGCCCGGTCCATCGCCTCCTCGGGGATGGAGTGCGCGACGGTGACGTGCGGGTGGTACGGGAACTGGAGCTCACGGGTCAGCGGACCCGAGGCGTCCCGGACCCGCTTCTGGAGCCAGGCGCAGGAGGAGGCGCCTTCGACGACCCGGACGTAGACGACGGGCGAGAGCGGGCGGAAGGTCCCGGTGCCGCTCAGCCGCATCGGAAAGGGCCGGCAGTCCGCGGCGATCCTGGCGAGGTGCGCCTCGGCGGCCGGCACCTCGTCCGCTTTCGCCTCGGTCGGCGGCAGCAGGGTCACGTGCGTGGGGATGCCGTGCGCGGCCGGGTCCCCGAAGCCGGCACGTCGCTGCTGGAGCAGGGTGCCGAAGGGCTCCGGGACCGCGATCGAAACGCCGAGCGTTACGGTCCCCACGTCGTTCTCCTCTGTCGTCGATCGATGGTGCTCGATGACCGCGCGCGCCGGGCGCCGCGGCACCGGCGGTCGCGCGGGGCCGTCGCCGCAAGTGTGCCGCGCGGCCCCGTGCTCCCGCCAGGGTCCTTCGACTCAGTGCTTGGCGGGCAGGAGGCCCATCCGGTCGTACGCCTGCGCCAGCGTCTCCGCGGCGACCGTCCGGGCCTTCTCCGCGCCCTTGGCCAGCAGGGAGTCCAGCGTCTCCGGGTCGTCCAGGTACTCCTGGGTGCGGGTACGGAACGGCGTGACGAACTCCACCATGACTTCGGCGAGATCCGTCTTCAGCGCGCCGTACATCTGCCCCTCGTACTTCTGCTCCAGCGCCTCGACGGAGGTACCGGTGAGGGTGGAGTAGATGGTCAGGAGGTTGCTGACGCCCGGCTTGTTCCCGGCGTCGTACCGGATCACCGTGTCGGTGTCGGTGACGGCGCTCTTCACCTTCTTGGCGGTGGTCTTCGGGTCGTCCAGGAGGTTGATGAGGCCCTTCGGCGTGGACGCCGACTTGCTCATCTTGATCGACGGGTCCTGGAGGTCGAAGATCTTCGCCGTCTCCTTGAGGATGTACGGCGCCGGGATGGTGAAGGTGTCGCCGAAGCGGCCGTTGAAGCGCTCGGCGAGGTCGCGGGTGAGCTCGATGTGCTGGCGCTGGTCCTCACCGACCGGGACCTGGTTGGCCTGGTAGAGCAGGATGTCCGCGACCTGGAGCACCGGGTACGTGAAGAGGCCCACGGTCGCCCGGTCGGCGCCCTGCTTGGCCGCCTTGTCCTTGAACTGGGTCATCCGGGAGGCCTCGCCGAACCCGGTCAGGCAGTTCATCAGCCAGCCGAGCTGCGCGTGCTCGGGGACGTGGCTCTGCACGAAGAGCGTGCACCGCTCGGGGTCGAGACCGGCGGCCAGCAGCTGGGCCGCGGCGAGGCGGGTGTTGGCCCGCAGCTCCTTCGGGTCCTGCGGCACGGTGATCGCGTGCAGGTCCACCACCATGTAGAAGGCGTCGTGGGACTCCTGCAACGCCACCCACTGGCGCACCGCGCCCAGGTAGTTGCCGAGGTGGAACGAGCCTGCGGTGGGCTGGATTCCGGAGAGCACGCGAGGTCGGTCAGAGGCCATGTGCCCATTGTCTCAGGTGCGCAACCGATCCCGGGCAGCCGGTACTCGGGAATCCCCTGGGCCCCCCGGGGCGGCCCTGTTCAGCGGTGTGCGGGCCCGGCGGGGCGGGCGGTGAGAGGAGAAACACGTTGCCGGGGGCGGACCCGGCGTGCGGGGCGCGGCGGGCACGCCGGTGCGGCGCGGGTTTCCCGGGCGGCAGCGCGACGGAACGATACAAAGTGGGCGACACCCCGCCCGCAGCCCTCGACCCGGGCGCGACCCGCCCGGTCCGCACCGCACCCGCCCGCGCCGCACGACGAACGGAGACCCCGTGTCGACCACGGAGAACACCCTTGCCTCCACCGAGGCCCACAGCGCGCACAACTACCACCCGCTGCCCGTCGTCGTCGCGACGGCGGACGGGGCCTGGATGACCGACGTGGAGGGGCGCCGCTACCTCGACCTGCTGGCCGGGTACTCGGCGCTCAACTTCGGCCACCGCAACCGCCGGCTGATCGACGCGGCGAAGGCGCAGCTGGACCGGGTGACGCTCACCTCGCGGGCGTTCCACCACGACCGCTTCGCCGCGTTCTGCAGGGAGCTCGCCGAGCTGTGCGGCATGGAGATGGTGCTGCCGATGAACACCGGCGCCGAGGCGGTGGAGACCGCCGTGAAGACCGTGCGGAAGTGGGGGTACACCGTCAAGGGCGTGCCGGACGGCATGGCCAAGATCATCGTCGCGGCGGACAACTTCCACGGCCGCACCACCACGATCGTCAGCTTCTCCACGGACCCGGAGGCGCGCGCCGACTACGGGCCGTACACCCCCGGGTTCGAGATCGTGCCGTACGGCGACCTCACCGCGATGCGCGACGCGATGACGGAGAACACCGTGGCGGTGCTGCTGGAGCCGATCCAGGGCGAGGCCGGGGTGCTGGTGCCGCCGGCCGGCTATCTCGCCGGGGTCCGTGAGCTGACCCGCGAGCGGAACGTGCTCTTCGTCGCGGACGAGATCCAGTCGGGGCTGGGCCGCACCGGGCGGACCTTCGCCTGCGAGCACGAGGGCGTGGTGCCGGACATGTACGTGCTGGGCAAGGCGCTCGGCGGCGGGGTGGTGCCGGTGTCGGCGGTGGTGTCCTCGGCGGCGGTGCTGGGGGTGTTCCGGCCCGGCGAGCACGGTTCGACGTTCGGCGGCAACCCGCTGGCGTGCGCGGTGGCGCTGGAGGTGCTCGCGATGCTGCGGACCGGCGAGTACCAGGCGCGGGCGGCGGAGTTGGGCGCCCATCTCCACCGCGAGCTGGACCGGCTGGTGGGCGGCGGCGCGGTGGACGCGGTGCGCGGCCGGGGGCTGTGGGCGGGGGTGGACGTCGCCCCGGCGCTGGGCACCGGGCGGGAGATCTCGGAGCGGCTGATGGAGCGGGGCGTGCTGGTGAAGGACACCCACGGCTCCACGATCCGGATCGCGCCGCCGCTGGTGATCGAGCGGGAGGACCTGGACTGGGGGCTGGACCAGCTCCGCGCGGTGCTGAGCGGGAAGTAGGGAAGCGGGGGTGTCCGGCGGTTCGGCCGGACACCCCCGCTCACGGGACTACGCGGTGGAGCAGGCGTGTCCGCCGAGCTTGAACACGGCCGGGTCGGGTCCGGCGGCCGTTCCCGTGGTGTTGAACCCGAAGTCGGCGGTGGCGCCCGGGGCGAGGGCACGGTTCCAGTCCAGTGGCCTCGCCGTGACCGTACGGCCGCTCTGGGCGAGGTCCGCGCTCCAGGTCTGGCCGATCCGCTGTCCGCCCGGGAAGAGCCAGCTCAGCTGCCAGGCGGGGAGCGGGGCGGAGCCGGTGTTGCGGACCCGCACGGTGACGGTGGAGCCGCCGGTCCAGGCGTGCGAGGCGTAGGTCACCTGGCAGACGCGGTCGGCGCGGTCGGCCGCCGTACGGCCGTCGCCCGCGTCGTCCAGGTAGGAGGCGATGAAGGCGAGCGGCGCGTTCCAGTTGATGGTGACCTCGTTGGTGGCCCAGGAGCCGTTGTCGTCGAGGTAGCACATGGCCGGGGCGCAGCCGCCGAGCTTCTCGGCGGCGGCCGGGTCTCCGGCGGCGACGGCGGTCAGGTTGGGTCCGCCGGCGATGGTGCCGGGGGGCGGGTGGGGCAGGTCGGGGTTGCTCTGGTGGGCCCAGAAGCGGTGGTGCTGGTTCTCGGAGTACCGCTCGCCGTACCCGGTGACGTACGACCGGTTGAGCGGGTTGCGGCCGAAGAGGTAGTCCGCGCCGCGCAACACGGCTTCCTGGTAGGCGGGTTCGCCGGTGAGGTCGTGGGCGACGGCCAGCACCACCATGTTGTTGAGCACCTGGCTGTTGGAGCCCCAGGCGTAGTCCTCGCCGGGCGGGGAGTAGGGCAGCCCGTAGAGCTCGGCCGCCGACTGTGCGGCGTAGCGGTCGGCTCCGGCGGTCACGACCGAGCGGACACCGGCGAGTTGGGTGGCGGTGAGGTCGTTGGGGACGGTCGCGAGGGTGAGCACGCCGAGCCCGGCGGTGGAGCCCCAGGAGATGCCGCCGCCGGCGCTGAAGATCTTGTCGGCGTCGCCGTGCAGCGGGGAGGCGAGCAGCGCGTTGCGGTACGCCGAATCTCCGGTGGTGGTGAAGAGTTCGGCGGCGGCCCAGTAGAACTCGTCGCTGACGTCGTTGTCGCTGTAGGTCCCGCCGCCGGTGCCGTCCGCCGGGTCGGCGTAGACGGCGGGGTGGGCCAGAGCCGCCTTCCAGGCGGTGGTGGCGGCCCGGAGGCAGCGGTCGGCGAACTCCTGGTCGTACGGTGCGTACAGCCGGGCGCACTGGGCTCCGGTCGCGGCGAGGTTGAGGGTCGCGGCGGTCGACGGGGCGTGCAGTTGGCGGGGTTGGGGGTCCTGGTCCGGGCGGGTGGGGATGCCGGTCCAGGCGGCGTCGTGCACCTTGTGGTGGACCATGCCCGCGAGCGGCTCACCGGCCGGTACCTGCATGCGGATCAGGAAGTCCAGCTCCCAGCGGGCCTCGTCGAGGATGTCGGGCACGTCGTTGCCGCGTTCCGGTACGCGCAGGGCGCCGTCTGCCAGTTGGGCGCTCTCGGCGTCGTCGGCGGTCAGGGTCCGCTCGTACGTGGACATGAGCTGGGCCACCGAAATACCGCCGTTGACCACGTACTTGCCGTGGTCGCCCGCGTCGTACCAGCCGCCCGAGACGTCGAGGCGGTAGTCGCAGACGCCGGGGACGCAGGGCACGTCGGTGTCGCCCTGGTTGGGGGCCGTACCGGCGTGTCCGGCGGGGCGCGCGTACTCCTCGCCGACGAGGTCCGCCTCGATCGGAATGCCGCTGCGGTTGTGGTAGAAGTACGCCAGCGCGTCGGAGCGGAGGCCGTCGTAGAGGTCCGCGCGGACCGAAAAGGGCTCGCTGACCTGCCCGTCCACGTCCACGGTGTAGCCGTCGCCGACGGTGGTGAGGGCGCTGAAGTCGAAGGTGTGGACGCGCTGCCGGGAGGTCGGGTCCTCGCCGCCGGGGACGGTGGTGCCGGTGGCGGCGGCGGTGCCGTCGGCCGCCTTCACCGTCCAGGTCAGCGGTGCGTCGGCGTCCGTCACCACGGTGCCGCTCTTGGTGCCGTACGGGAGGTAGCCGACCTGGTTGACGCGGACCGGGGAGCCGGTGTCCGGTACGTAGACGGGCGGTTCGGCGCCGCCGCGCAGGGAGACGTCGTCGAAGCAGAAGGTGGCGGCCCGTCCGCCGCCGATCTGGAGGGCGACCTGGGCGCCCGGCCGGTCGGCCGTGGCGGTGAACGCGTGGGTGACCGTGACCGGTTCGGTGCCGACCGGGTCGGCGGTGGCGAGCTCGGTGGTCCAGGGATCGACGGCCTCCTGGACGCGGGTCTGCACGGTCAGCGGCGCGGTGGAGGTCGCGGTGTAGCTCAGGAGGTACGTCTCCCCCGCCACGAGGGGCACGTCGTTCTGCCCGACGATCACGTCCCAGGCGTTGGCCGTACCGGCCGGGACGTCGGCGCACAGGCGCCCGTCGACGACCGTCCCGGAGGTGTTCGCCGTCCACCACCAGGGCGCGGTACCGGCGGAGAAGTCGCCGTTGGTGATCTGCTCGGCGCCCGGGGCGGGTTCGTCGCCGGCCGCCCGCTCGACGGCGGCCGCCCCGGGGGCGGCGAGCAGCGCGGCGAGCAGCGCGACGGCGGCCGGGGCGCCGAAGGCACGGGCGGCGGACCGGGCGGAGGGCCGGGCCGCGCGACGCGGGAAACGCGCACGCGGGGCGAGCGGGGGGCGGGGACGCTGGGGTGGGGCGTTCACCGGGACACCTTTCGTCGTTCGTCGGCACGGGGTGCGGGGCGGTACGGGTACGGGGTGCGGGGCGGCTCGGGGCGCGTGGTGCGGGCGGCGCGGGGTGCGGGCAGGCGTGCGAGGGTACGGCTCACGGCCGCATGGCGGACACGAGCGTGGGGCAGCACATGGGAGCGCTCCCATACGCGGGCCTATTGTGTGGTCGAGCGATGCAGTTTCGCCAGGGCCATGACAGACCTTCGATTCCGGTGGCCGGAAACGGCCAGGGAACGGCCGGTCAGTGCACCGTCTCGGAGTCCGTCTCAACGTCCGCCCAGGGGTTGGGGCCGGGGTCGAAGGGCTCCGTCGTGGGGGATCCGCCGGGCGGATCCTCTCCCCGCAACACCCAGGGCACGTCCTGCCAGACCTCGTGGCCCTCCTCACCAGTGGGCTCCCCGGCGTACGGTCCGGCGGCCGACGGCTCTACGGCGACGGTCGCCGGCCGACTGCCCACGCTGCCCACCGAAAACTGGGAGACGGTCTCCCCCGAACTCTCCGTCGAACTCTCCTCCGACGGCGTTCCGGGTGACGGGGGCCCCTCAGATTCGGCGGTGCCCGGTGCCCCGGCCGGGTTCTTCGGCAGGCCGTCGAGCAGGTTCTCCAGGTGGTCGGCCGGCGAGATGGATCCGATGTTCTTCGGATTCATCCCGGTGTGGCGGGCGCCCCAGGCGCCGTTGAACGCCCCGTTGGCCGCACCCGCGATCCAGTCGCCGGAGAGCCCGAACACCGCGTCCTGCGCGGCCCCTTCGGCGGAACCGGCCAGCGCGGAGAAGCCGATCCCCGACACCACGCCGGCGGCGCGGCTCCCCGCGGCTCCCAGTGCCGCCAGGCCGGCGCCCCTGGTCACGCCGTGGGTCGCTCCGCCTGCGAGCAGGCCCGCCCCGAAGCCGACCGCGCCTCCGACCGCACCGTTGACCGCGGCAACCGCCAACTCGTCGCCGTCCAGGGAGGTGCGGTGGTGCTGGCCCAGTTCGATGACCTGGGCCAGCAGGGCGAACCCGACCTGGGCCACCACCGATTCGGCGACGCGGACGAGAGCGTGGGTGACCGCGCGCCGCAGGAAGGCCATGCACAGCACCCGGGTGGCGGCGATCTCCCCGGCGGCCGCCGCGGGACCGCCGCACAGCAGCAGGACGGTCATGTCGATCATCAGCTGTACGGCGAGTACGACCAGCGCGCCGATGATCTCGATGCGGAGGGTCTCGATCTCGTTGGCCAGCGTGTCCAGCGCCTCGGCGGCCTCCTCGCAGCAGGTGATGGTCAGCGGCAGCACGGCGTCCTCGCCCGGACCGGCCAGCCGGTCGAGGAACCCGTCGACGGCCTCGCGGGTCTGCCCCTGGAGCCCCGCGTCGACCCGCGCGCGGACCTCGGCCACGTCCTGGGCGCAGGAGCGCATCGTTTCCGCGCAGGCGCGCCATACCGCCGCCTCGGCGCGCAGAGCGGTCTCGTCGCCGGTCGGCCACTTGTTCCCTACGACGACGAGGAGCAGGTTCTGCAGCTCCGGCGGCACATGGTGGGCGTCCATCAGCCCGCCTCGCCGTCCGCAGGCCACGTCAGGCCCGAGGCGGTCGCCTCGGCCTCGTCCTCGGCGCGTACGAAGCCGCGCCGCGCCGCGTCCAGCGAGTCCGCGAGACCCGCCAGGACGGCCGGCAACTCCCGCACCGTCTGCACCAGGTCGTCGCGCGGCCCGGCGAACACGTCGCCGAACCCCACTCCGAGGCCGGGGTCGTCCCCCCAGGGCGCGGCGCCCGACCGCTCCACCGCGGCCCGGACGTCGGCGGCGGCGCGGCCTGCCGCGTCGGCCGCGGTCCGGGCCGCCTCGACCGCGGCGGCCAGCGCCGCGAAGTCCACCACCAGCAGCCCCGTACCACCGGGCGCCGCCCCGGGCGTCGTGGGCAGCGTCAGGTCCGGCGACGGGGCCGAGACCGGGACGTTCCGGTAACCGCCGACGGGACCGGGCACCTCGGCCGACAGATTCGGCAGACCAGGACCGGGCGACACGCGACCCCCTCCGGACGCCTGCCGCCGCGTCGGGCGGTCCGGCGCGGTGAGTACGGCAGCACCCGCCCACCGCATCACCGGCCCGGCCCTGTCGGGCGCGCCTTGACACCCTTCCAACGGTCACCGGCCGCATCCTGACGCACCCCTGACACCACCGGTACCACCGGAGCGGCCGGGGCGGCCGGGGCGGCCCGGTGCCTGGATCAGCCGAGCGTCACCGTCAGCACCGGCGGATACGCCTTGTTCTCACGCGAGTTGAGGACCACGGCGAGTCCCGGCGCCGCCTGGGCCAGGGCGAGGGAGACCGGTCCGGGGGCCGCCGCCGTGACGTGGGCGGTGACGTCGAAGGTGAGCCAGGACGGTACGGCGGTGGCCGCGGCGTCCGCGCGGGCCGCGCCGAGGGCGGGGCGGGTGTTCCAGGTGAGGGCGGGTTCGGTCCAGTCGGTGCCGGCCACTCCGTACGCGGTGACGACGGCGTCGGTGCCGCCGGAGTCGGAGACGAAGCCGTGCGCCGAGAGGGTGGCGGAGGTGATCCGGCCGGTGAGGGCCGAGGTGTCGAAGCGGAGGTACGACTGGCGGTTGTAGCCGCTGCCGGTGGCGTTCTTCACCACCAGGGTGGTGGCGGTGCCGTAGGAGGTGCCGGCGTACGCGCCGTCCCGGACGTACCCGTCGGCGACGGGAGCGAGGGCCGCGCCGGTGACCGTGAAGACGGCCTCGGCGGTGGCTCCGGCGGCGCCCGTCGTGTTCACGGTGAGGGCGAGGGTGGGCGCGGCGGTGTCGACGGTGATCCGGGGGTCGGTGCGCACCGGCGTGCCGGTGTGGACGAGCCGTACGGTGACCGAGGAGGCGGTGTGCGTGGGGTCGGAGACCGCCACGGTCAGCGTGGACCCGGTGCGGCGCAGGATCACCGAGCAGGGCGCGCCGACCGTGATGCCCGCGGCCGTTCCGGCCGTGAAGAAGTTGGCGGCGACGACTCCGGAGCCGTTGTCCCGGATCGCCTGTACGGCCGGGGTGTTGGCGAGGATCTCCACAGTGGGAGCGGCCGCGCGGGCCGCCGTGCGGGAGGCGTCGGCGCCCGGCAGCAGGACGTAGGCGTACGCGCCGGTCGCCGGGGCGGTGCCGTGGGAGAGGCCGAGGGTGAGGTAGCGCCGGGTGGTGGCGGTGGTGGTGCCGCCGGTGTTGATGTCGTGCCAGGAGCCGGTGCGGTCCGTGCGGTCGGCCTTGACGGTGGCGCCGCCGGGGAAGAGGTAGCCGCCGACCCCGGCGAGGTGTGCCCAGCCGGTGACGGCGAGGGCGGCGGACCAGCCGGCGGTGGAGGGCTGGGCGGTGCCGTCGACGGTGAACTTCGGGGTGCGGGCCCCGGGGGCGCCGAGGTTGCGGTGCTCGACGGTGGTGGTGACCTCGGCCCCGCTGCCGCCGGTGATGCCCGCGCCGAGGCAGACGACGGAGTCGTCCAGGCAGAACCAGGACTTCTTCGCGGTGAGGGTCGATCCGTAGCTCCGGAAGTCGAGGCCGAGGCTGCCGTACGTACCGCCGAGGCTCGCGCCGCCCGCCCAGGTCGCGGCGGGCCGGGTGCCCGTACCGGCGGCGTCGGCGAGGGCGAGGGCGTCGGTGGTGGTGCCGGGCATGCGCTTCGGGTCGGCGGTGGGCCAGAAGTCGTCGGTGAAGTGGCCGGGGTCGCCGGCGAGGTAGAGGTAGGCCATGCCGTCGCCGGTGTGCCAGCCGTGCAGGTTCTCGCCGTTCATCGACTCGTACCGGGCGATGCGCGCGGAGGAGAGGGCGAGCGCGAGGGCCCAGCCCCTGCCCCGGTGCACGGCCCGGTCCATGTTCGGGAACTGGACGTGCCCGACCGGTTCGGGGAGGGCCTCGACGCCGCTGTCGTTCAGCACGGGGGCGGCGAGGGCGACCCCCGCGATCCCGGCGGTGGCGCTGTAGGGGGCGTACGCCTCGCCCCGGGTGATCCACCCCTTCGCCAGGCCCTTGAAGCGGGTGGCCTGGGCGGTTGTCGGGGCGGAGAGCGCGGCGCGCAGCACGGCCTGGGCGGTGAGGTTGCCGTCGTAGAAGTCGGTCTCGGCGGCACGGCTGACCGCCCGGCCCCGGACCGCGTCCATGCAGAGGCCGTTCCAGATCCAGGGGGCGAAGGCGGTGTCGACCGAGGTGTGGATGTGCGCGGCGGCGGGGTCGGTCACCTCGTGCGAGGAGCCGTGCAGCAGCTGGAAGAGGCTGGTGAGCCCGCGCAGCAGCACCATGCCGTACGTACCGGTGTAGGGAGTGTACGAGTGCTGGACGAAGGACCCGTCGGCGTAGAGCCCGTCGTCGGATGTGACGTACGGGAACACGTCGGAGAGGCCCGCGACGGCGGCGGCGAGGCGTTCGTCGCTGCGGCCGAGGACACCGCGCAGGGCGACGACCTGGCAGAGGTCGACCCGGTTGGCGCCGGTGGAGGTGGTGCGGTCGGCGCCGTAGCGGTTCTGGGTGGGGTCGGGCACGAAGTGGTCGATCGCCGCCGTCCAGTCGGCGATCCGGTCCTCGGTGAGCAGCGGGTGCACGAGGGTCATGGCGTTGGTGAGGGCGACGGGGCAGCCGATCTCCCACTCCCACCAGTTGCCGCTCTCCACGGCCGTGGCGTGGTACGCCCGGGCGTGCAGGAAGTCGAGCCCGGCCACGATGTCGGCGCCGAGCCCGGCGGAGCCGTGCAGGGCGCGCCCGGTACCGTCCGTGGCCGTGGTGCCCTCGGTGGCGTACGCGGTGGCGAGCGAGGCGAGCGCCTTGTATCCGGCGGTGATGTTGGCGGGGACGGTGAGCGGTTTGCCGGGCCAGAGGGAGCCGGCCCCGGTGTCCGGGGCCATGGTGTTCCACAGGTCGGTGGCGGTGGTCGAGAGCACGGCGAGCGCGGGGGCGTAGCCGGCGTCGGTGGCGTCGATGTCGCCGCCGGTCAGCAGGGCGGCCCAGGTCTCGCGCAGGAGGTCGAAGGCGTCGCCGTCGGCTGCCGCCGGGGTGGCGCCGGGCAGCAGCTGGAGGCCGCCCGCGGCGCCGGCCGCGGCCAGCGCCAGGGCGGACAGGAAGCCGCGGCGGCCGAACGGTACGGCGGTGGTCTCGTGCACTGAATCCTCCTCGGGGGCGGAGCTTCGGAACGTGCGGTGGTGCGGGGGCCTCGGTGGTGCCGTGGAGAGCGGTGACAGGGGTCGGGCGGCGAGGGTCGGGCGGCGAGGGTCGGGCGGTGGCGTCGGGCGGTCGTCTCAGGCGGCGGGGGCGCCGACCGGGGCGGGGGTCTCGGCGCGCTCGCCGGTGGCGCTGGAGCGGTAGACGGCCTCGACGACCTCGACGACGTGCCGTCCGTGGTCCGCCGGGACGGCCGGGGCCTGTTCGCCGCGTACCGCCGCACCGAACGCGGCGAGTTGCGCGGCGAACGCCCGGGGCACGTCCTGGGGGGATTCGGCGGCGAGCACCTCGGGGGCGCTGCCGGGCGCGTGCTCGGTGTGCAGGGTCGCGCCGGAGCCGCGTGCCACCCGGATCGCGCCGCGCTCGCCGATCAGCAGCAGTTCGTCGCGGGAGGGCAGCCCGGTGCTGGTGACCCCGATGTGCCCGACGAGGCCGCCTTCCAGTTCCAGCCGGGCCATCATGTCGGTCTCGATGCCGGGCAGCGCACCGGCCCGGTGCACGGCGTTGGCGCTGACCGCGCGGACCCGGCGGCCCGCCAGCCAGACGAGCCGGTCCACGCAGTGCGTACCGATGTTGACGAAGACGCCGCCGCCGGAGACGGCCGGGTCGAAGAACCAGGCGGGGCGGCTGCCCGGCCGGTAGTCGGTGGAGCGCCAGTCGCTGACGGCGAGGAGTTCGCCGACGGCACCCGCGTCGAGGGCCGCGCGGGCCGCCGCCATCGGGGGCAGGAAGTGCTGGATGTGCCCCACGAAGAGCACCACCCCGGCGTCCGCGCAGGCGCGCTCCATGACCGTGCACTCGGCGGAGTTGGTGGCCATCGGCTTCTCGACCAGGACGTGCAGCCCGGCGTCCGCGCTGTCGGTCACGATCGCGGTGTGCAGCGCGTGCGGGGTGTTGACCACGACGGCGTCGACGGTACCCGAGGCGATCAGCGCGCGGTGGTCGGTGAACACGGCGGCGCCCAGGGGCTCGGCGACCCCGCGCGCGGTGGCTTCCACCAGGTCGCAGACGGCGGTGACGCGTACCCCGGGGGTGGTCGCGGCGGCCTGCGCGTGCAGCACGCCGACCGCGCCGGCGCCGATCAGACCGAGCCGAATGTCCGTCACGAGGTGATCTCCCGTTGCTTGGGTGCGGAGGTGGGGGTGGGGGTGGTCGAGGCGGGGGTGGGGGTGGTGCCGGGGCGGGTGGCCGCTTCGGGACCGGTGGGCCGCGCGCCGCAGGACTGGCGGACGGTGATGCTGGGGCGCAGCAGGATGCGGTGGCGTGCCGATCCGGGCTCGCGCAGCCGCCGCAGCAGCGTCTCGGCGGCGGTGCGGCCCAGCAGGTGCTTGGGGGGCGCCACGGCGGTGAGCGGGATGTCGGCGAGGTCGGCGATCTCGTCGTCGTACGCGACGAGGGCGAGGTCGCCGGGGACGGTGAGCCCGGCCCGGCGGGCGGCGCCCTCCAGGAGGGCGGCCTGCCGGTCGCCGAAGCAGACGGCGGCGGTGGCTCCGGCCGTGCGGAGCACGGCGAGCGCCCGGTCGGCGGTGGCCGGGCTCCACTCCTGCCGGGGTGCCTCGAACTCCACCGTGGCGCAGCCGAGTTCGGCGGCAGCCTGCCGGTACCCGTCGATCAGGGGCGGGGCGGTCGGGGCGGGGGCGCGCAGCACCAGGCCGATGGAGCGGTGACCGAGTCCGGCGAGGTGCCGTACGGCGTCGTAGGCGCCCGCCTCGTGGTGGGTGCAGACGTACTCGCTGGTGTCGCCGAGCGAGGTGCCGCGCCGCTCGATCAGTACGACGGGTACGGGCAGGGCGGCGATCCGCGCCAGGTAACTCTCGCGGTGCTCCGGTCCGTTGAAGGTGGGGACCAGCAGCAGCCCGTCCGCCCCGCCGTCGAGGAGGTCCGCCACGTCCCTGGCCTCGCGCTCCTGGTCGTACCCGGAGCAGGTGAGCAGCAGGCGGGCTCCCGCGGCGGAGAGTCCCTCCTCGATGCCCTGGAGGACCTGCGGGTAGTAGAAGGTGGTGTCGGGGACGAGTACGCCGATCAGGGCGCGGGCGGCCCGGGGGACGCCGGGCGCCAGGACGAAGGTGCCCGAGCCCTGCCGTCGCACGACGAGTCCCTCGGCGATGAGCTCGTCGACCGCGCGCCGCACGGTGGAGACCGAGGACCCGTTGCCGAGGGCGAGTTGCTTCTCGGTGGGCAGCCGTCCGCCGGCCGGCCAGACGCCGTCCCGCACTTGCTGACGCAACTCCTGGGCGAGCTTGCGGAACTTGAGGTCCTTGGGCCCCTCCGCGCCGGCCGGCCCCTCCGCGCCGGCCGGCCCGGCCGCGCGGCCTGGCTTCCCCTCGGGCGCGCCACCGGGCATCCCGTCGGGCAGGTGGTCGGGCATGTCTTCGGGCATCCCGTCGGGCAAGTCGCCGGGCATCTCGTCGGGCATGTCGTCTCCCTCGCAGGTCACTTGACGGAGCCGACGGTCATGCCTTCGATGATCCGGCGGCCCAGCCATACGTAGCAGGCGAGGACGGGCAGGACGACCACGGCCACGCCCGCGAACAGGCCGCCCCAGTCTGCGCCGTTGTACTGCATCTGCTGGAGGAAGCCGAGGAGTGCCAGGGAGAGCGTCTGGTGGTCGGTGTTCTGGATGAAGACGAGGGAGAACACGGTCTCGCCCCAGTGCTGGATGACGTTGAGGATCAGCACGGTGACCAGGCCGCCGCGCGCCAGCGGCAGCATGACCTGCCAGAACGTGCGGAAGGCGGACGCCCCGTCCAGCGCGGCGGCCTCCTCCAGCTCCACCGGCAGGGTGGAGAAGAAGCCGGTGAGGAAGAAGACGGCGAACGGCAGCGAGGTCGCGACGTAGACCACGATCAGGCCGAACAGGCTGTCGACGAGGAGGAGTTTGTTCATGACGACGAAGAGCGGCAGCATCACGACCTGGGCGGGGATGCCGAGGCCGAGGGCGAAGAAGAGCACGAAACCGCCGTTGAACCGGGTGGTGACCCGGCTGAGGACGTACGCGGCGGGCGCGGCGAACACGAGGGTGATCACGGCGGTGCCCGCCACCACCACGACGGTGTTGAGGGCCGCCGGTCCGAAGTTCCCCTCGCTCCAGGCCCGCGCGTAATTGTCCCAGTGCAGGGAGCCCGGCAGGTGCCACGGGGAGCTGAAGATCTCGTCGGCGCTCTTCAGCGAGGAGAGCAGCAGCCACAGCCCGGTGAGGACGTTGAAGCCTGCGACGATCCAGACCAGGGGGACGCCGAGGACCTGGGTGGTGGTGAGCCGGCCCCTCATGCGGGCGAGGCGGCCGGGGGGACGACCGGACGTGGTGACGGCCATGGCGGCGGGGCCTCCTGTGGTCTGGGGGTGCGGGGTGTCTCGGGAGTACGGGGGACGGCTCCGGGAGTACCGGCGTCCCCGGGCGCGATCCGGCCGGGCAAGGGCCGCGCGGCCATGACCGCACGGTGCCGCGCGCTCAGAACCGCACGGTGCCGCGCGCTCAGAACTGCACGGTGTCGCGCCGCATGACGCGGCGGATCAGGACGACGAGGACACCGACCAGGGTCACCATCACGACGGCACTCGCCGCGGCGGAGCCGTAGCGGGGCACGCCACCGGAGGCGAACGCCTCCCCGTAGGTGTAGAGCGCGGTGTTCCACACCCCGGCGTCGGGCATCTGTCCGGCCGCTCCGGCGAAGGCGTAGATGAACTCGAAGACCTTGACGGCACTGATGGTCCAGAGCACCGCGCAGACGCCGACGACCTCCCACATCAGGGGCAGGGTCACGTGGCGGAACTTCTGGAAGGCGTTGGCTCCGGCCAGCTCGCAGTCCTCGTACAGCTCCGGCGGGATCTGGTCCACGGCGGCCATCAGGATGGTGGTGTAGAAGCCGGTCGACGTCCAGACCAGGCCGACCATGATGACCCGGAAGATATTGCTCTGGCCGAGCCAGTTCGGCGGGTGCTCCATGCCCAGGGCGCCCATCAGCGCGTCGGCGAGTCCGTCGTGCTGGAAGAGGAACCCCCAGAGGATCGAGAGCACCACGCTGGGGACGATGTTGGGGAAGAAGAGGATGGAGCGGGCGGCCTTGCGGCCCCTCATGTCCCGGAGCACCATCGTCAGCCCGAAGGAGACCAGGAAGGTCAGCCCGCCGACGCCGAGGATGATCCACAGGGTGTTGGTGAAGGACTGCTGGAAGGTCGGATCGTCGAACAGGCGGCGGTAGTTGTCGACGCCGACGAAGGTCATGGGGCCCGCCCCGGCCCACTTGTTGAAGCTGAGCCACACCGTGTAGAGCGACGGGCCTGCGAAGAAGACGACGTAGACGAGGACGGCCGGGGCGAGGAGCGGCCAGAACAGCTTGCGGCGCCGTGCGGCGAGCGGGCTGGTGCGGGTGGCGGCGCGTACGGCGGACGGCTTCCTGCCGGTACGCGCTCCGCCCGCCCTCCCGCCGCCGGCCTTCACGTCGGTCGGGCCCACGCCGGTCGGGTTCACGTCGGTCGGGTTCACGTCGGCGGCCTTCCCGTCGGCGGCCTTCCCGTCGATGGGACGCACGTCGCCGGCCGTCACCTCGGTGGCCGTCACGAGGCGTTCTTCCAGTAGTCCGCGGTGCCGGACTTGAGCTTCCCCGCGAAGGACTCGGCGCTCAGCTTGCCCGTGATGAAGCTGGTGTTGAGCGGCTGGAAGACCTTGGTGTACCACTCGGCCGCCGTCTCCTTCACCCCGTCGAGCGTCTTGACGGGCGTACCGGCGGCCAGGGCCTTCTGCGCGTCGGCGAGTTCGGCCGGGGCGGGGATGTCCGCGCGGGGGGTGATGTTCTTGGCCTCGGTGGAGATGCCGGCGAGCTGCCGCTTGGCGAAGAAGTAGGCGATGAACTTGCTCGCGGCGGTGGTGTTCTTCGCCTTCTTCGGGATGGAGAAGCCGATGAGCGAGATGTCCTGCGCCTGCTTCCCGCCGTCCGTGTTCACCGCCGGTACGGGGAACGAGCGGTAGCTGAAGCCGGGTGAGGCGAACTCGGCGGTCTCGCTGGGAGCGAAGGTGCCCAGCAGCAGGAAGTCCGACTTGCCCTTGGCCCACTTCTGCTGCACGGCGGGCCACTTGGAGCCGTCGTAACCCCCGGTGAAGTCACCGGCCTCGACCAGGTCCTGGACCCGCTTGAGGGCGGCGACGAACTCCGGTGCCTCGAAGCCCTTCCCGGTCGGGTCGGTGGCCGCCTTGCCGAAGGCGCCGGGGCCGAGTGCGCGCAGGACGGCGTAGTACGTCCAGTAGGCGGAGTAGTCCGCGATGTCGGCGTCCAGCGCGAGCGGGCCGTCGCCGCGCTCCTTCTTCCGGTCCGCGAGCAGCGCGGTGAACTCTTGCCAGGTGGCCGGCGGCTTGGCGGCCACGTCGGGCAGAGCCTTGCCGTCGTACCAGACCTGGGTGGTGAGCACCTCGTAGGGGATCTGCCAGAGGGCACCCTTGTCCGTGTTCAGGTCACGGTAGGAGGCCGGTACGACGCTGCCGACGGTGCTGCCGGTCTCGCCGGGTATCTCCTGGTCGAGCACGGGGGTGAGGTCGAGCGCCTGGCCGGTGGCCTGGAGCTGCGCGTAGGCGAAGCGGTCCGCGGAGTCGACCAGGTCGGCGGGGACGTTGGCGGTGTTCAGGGTGGGGGCCAGTTGCTGGACGACCTGACGGCCCTTCCACTGCACGCGGACCTTGATGCCGGTGTCCTTGGTGAACGTGTCGATCGCGGCCTGCAGCACCTTGGCCTGCGGCTCGTTCTGCTTCCACATCGACCAGTAGGTGAAGGAGTCGCCGCCCCCGCCGGCCGAGGAGGCGCCGGAGGAACAAGCGGATGCCGTGAGGCCGAGGGTCGCCGCCAGGGCGACGGCGAGAACGGTGCGGCGCGAAAGGCGCGCGGATCGGTCGGAAGGCATGGCTCTCCTCGGAGACGGGGGTCTGAGGCGGGGCGTGCGAGGTGGCCCAATGATTTCCAGCCATTCATAGAGTGGTCAATCGCTCTTTGAGCGCATGAATTGCCTATGAATTTGGGGCGGTCGGCAGTCGATCTGCCGCAAGTCCGGCTCATCTGCAGGTGGTAGTGGGTGACCGATGCGGAACGAGCGGCCGAACCCGAACCCAAGACATCAGCAATTCATTCGCCTGAAACAGTTGACTTGTCCGGCCACCAGACCCCAGGCTCTGCACAGCCCGGCGCAACCGGGGCGTGCCGGCGAACTGCCGACTGGCGGGAGCCGGTGACACCACCCGCCGCCGCCCGTCCCGCCGTGTCCGGCCCGGTGCTCCCGCTCCCGTGCTCGGCTCCCGGCTCAGTGCTCCGGCGCCCGGCTCCCGTACTCCGGCACCGGGCCGCTTTCCCGTCCGGGCCGCCCGACTCCCGTCCGGTCCAACCGAGGAGGACCCCCATGGCCAGCCGCGATCCGTACCGCCCCAACGTCCTGCTGATCCTCTCGGACGACCAGGGGCCGTGGGCCATGGGCTGTGCGGGCAACGACGAGATCCGCACCCCGCACCTCGACGCGCTGGCGGACCGCGGGGTCCGTTTCAGCCGCTTCTTCTGCACCTCGCCGGTCTGCTCGCCGGCCCGCGCCTCGCTCTTCACCGGCGAACTGCCGTCCCAGCACGGGGTGCACGACTGGCTCTCGTACCATCACGCGGGGCGGACGGGCATCGACTTCCTGTCCGGAAGAACCCTGTTCACCGACGTCCTCGCCGACGCGGGTTACCGCCTCGGCCTCAGCGGCAAGTGGCACCTGGGCGCCAACGACCGGCCCCGCAAGGGCTTCGTGCACTGGTACGCGCACGAGAGCGGCGGCGGCCCCTACTACGGCGCCCCGCTCTACCGTGACGGCGTGCGGACCGAGGAGCCCGCCTACCTCACCGACGCGCTCGCCGCGGACGCGCAGGACTTCCTCACCGCCGAGTCCGGGCGCCCCGAGCCCTTCCACCTCTCCCTGCACTTCACCGCCCCGCACAAGCCGTGGAAGGGCCAGCACCCGGCGGAGTACACGGCGTTGTACGAGGACTGCGCCTTCGACAGCTGCCCGCAGGGCCCCGCGCACCCCTGGCAGCCCGTGGACGCGGACGGTGCCCCCGTCGGTGGCGAGAGCGACACCCGGGAGGCCCTCATCGGCTACTTCGCGGCCACGACCGCGATGGACGCCGCGGTGGGCCGGGTGCTCGACCGGCTCGACGCGCTCGGGCTCAGCGAATCCACGCTGGTGATCTTCACGAGCGACAACGGCTTCAACGCCGGGCACCACGGCATCTGGGGCAAGGGCAACGGCACCTTCCCGCAGAACATGTACGACAGCTCGGTGCTGGTGCCCTTCCTGATCGCACAGCCAGGCCGCATCCCGGCCGGCCGGCACAGCGAGGCGCTGCTCTCCCAGTACGACGTGCTGCCCACGCTGGTGGACCACCTCGGCCTCGGCCACCGCCACGACCCCGCCCTCCCGGGCCGCTCCTTCGCGGACATCCTGACGGGAGCGGACATCCTGACGGGAGGGGGCCCGGCCCCCACGGACACCGGACCGGGCACCCGACGGATCGGTGAACCCGGCGCCGAGGCCCCCGAGGCCGCCGAGGCCGCCGAGGCCGCCGACCGTGAACGCGTCGTCGTCTACGACGAGTACGGCCCGGTCCGCATGATCCGCACCCGGGACCTCAAGTACGTCCACCGCTACCCGCACGGCCCGCACGAGTTCTACGACCTGGCCGCCGACCCCGGTGAGGAGCACAACCTCGTCGCCGACCCGGCCCGCGCCGCCGAGCGCATCGACCTCGCCGCCCGCCTGGACGCCTGGTTCGCGCGGTACGTGGACCCTGCCCAGGACGGCGCCCGGCTGCCGGTCACCGGCTCCGGCCAGCGGACCCCGGTCACCCCGGGCTCCCTGCCGACGGCCTTCGAGCCGGCCCCGGGCAGCGCTTCCTGAGACGGCGGTGAGGGGCGCGTCGGGTACGCTCGCACCGCTTACCGCCGGGCCCGCGCGCCGCGCCCGCAGGAGCCGACCGCATACCGGTCAACCTGCCTCCCGGTTTTCATCCCCCCGCTCCCGACCCGTGGTCCGGCCGTCCGGAGCGGGCGCCGCGACGACGCCGGTAGGGCCCGGACGCATGCACCCGGATGACCCCCGTGCAGGTCGGCCCCGGTTTCCATACCAACCGCGCCGTTTCTGCCTCACTCTAGGGGTGCCGGGACGCCCACCAGGTGTCCCGAAGAGCACCACCAGGGTGCGGAGAGGACGAGAAGAGTGAACGCCAAGAGAAGCGAACCCGCTGTCGGGGCGCTGGTGGTGGACGCGACGAGGCCGGACGTGATCGGCGAGTTCCGGAGCGTCACCGGCCCCTTCTGGCAGCTGCGGCCGGTATCCGGAGGGGTCGAGTGGCAGGCCGATCCGGAGCAGGTCCGGTTCGCGGACCCCGCCGAACGGCTGCGCGCCGAGAACGCGCGGTGCAACGCGCGGAGCCGGGGCGAACGGCTGTGACCGCGCGGGCTCGGGCCCACCCCTCACGGGCCCGCGCCCCGCGACCCCACCGGGCGGGCCGGGTAGGCTACGCGCCGCCCCGCCTCCCCGTCCGGGCGCTGCGGCTCCCCTCCGGCTCGGGGCGCTCTTTGGTGTTCAACATCCCCGTTCCCCTCAGGAATTCGTACGTGCCGCGCTAGGTTCCTGCCGGTCCCGATGCCGAGCCGGAGAGGCGAACAGACGATGAGGCGTACGGAGTTACTGCCCCGCACGGACGTGTGGCTGCTGGTACGGGAGCTCCCCGTACCCCTGCAAGGCGCGACGCAGAGGCTGGCGGACGCCCTCGCGGCGCTCCACGGGCCTGGGTTCGCGGTCTGGCACACCAACGAGTTCGTGTTCGGCGTCCACCAGGGGCGGCTGTTCCTGCGGACCCTGGGCGGCGCGGAGGTACCCGCCCCGAAGGTCGTCCTCATACGCCAGACCCCCGGGTCCATGCACTACGACCGCGAGGTGACCCTGCTGCGGCACCTGGAGCGGATGGGGGCCACCCTCGTCAATCCGCTGGCCGCGCACCTCGCCTGCCGCAACAAGGTGTGGCAGATGCAGGAGTTGGCCCTGGCCGGGCTTCCGGTGCCCGACACCCTCTCGTACGGGACGGCGCCGCTGGAAGGCGTGGTCCGCACCACCGGCCTCGACACCCCGTGCGTGGTCAAGTCGGTCACCGGCCACAAGGGCAAGCAGGTGTTCCTCGCTCCCGACACCCACCTGCTGCGCGGCGTCGCGGGTGCCCTGGCGCAGGAGACCCCGCATCTCTTCCAGGAGTACGTGTCCCACTCGCACGGACGGGACCTGCGCCTGATCGTGGTCGACGGGGAGACCGTGGGTGCCGCCGTACGTACCTCCCGAGGCGGCGGCCTCGCCTCGAACATCGGCCAGGGCGGCTCGGCCGCCGTCTGCACCGGCGAGTACCCGGAGGCGGAGGCGCTGGCCGTACGGGCGGCCGGGGCGATGGGGCTCGCCATCGCCGGGGTGGACCTCCTCTTCGCGTCGGAGGGCACCTTCACCGTCTGCGAGGTCAACGCGGTGCCCGGCTGGCGCCCGCAGATGACGGCGGTCCTGCCCGCCATCACCGCCTGCGTCGGAAGCCGTCTCACGGCGGCCGACGAGTCCGCCGGAAGCCCCCGGCCCGAGCCCACGGCCCCCTGACCCGGCCGCAGGTGACACGCGCGGACCGTGCGGGCCACCCTGCCGGCCCGCGCGCTTCCGTCTGCCAGGCTGGGCCCTGGGGCCGGCGGGTATGCATCCGGGGCTCCCGGTCAGCACTCGGCACGCCGCACCGCGGTCCCCGCCCCACCGCGGGTGGCCTCGTGGACAGGCGCAGGAAGGACAGACGACATGCAGGTGACCGACATCGGGCTGGACAGTCCGCTGCTGGACGTGGTGTACGACGAACTCCTCGTCCCCAACTTCCCGGCTCACGAGCTGGTCACCCGCGAGGAGCTGCGTGCGGGCCTGAAGTCGGGGGCGCAGTGGATCTCGGCCGTCGTGCGCGAGGGCCGCCCCGACGGTGTCGCGATCGCCGAGTGGTCACCGGCCAGCCGGGTGCTGCTGCTCTCGTACATGGCGGTGCGCCGGGACCTGAGGTCCTCGGGCATCGGCGGCGCCCTGATGGGCGAGATCCGCACCGGCTGGCAGGCCCGCGTCCACCCGCTGCTGACCCTCGCCGAGGTCGAACACCCCGCCGCGCACCGCCCGGACGGTGAACACGGCGACCAGACCGCCCGTCTCCGCTTCTACGCCCGCCACGGCGCGCGCGTGCTGGACGTGCCCTACTTCCAGCCCTCCCTGCGCCCCGGCGCCGCCAGGGTGCCCGGCATGGTGCTGGCGCTGCTCACCACCGCGCCGGAGCTCGCGGACGCGGCGGACGGCGCGGCGGTCGTGCCGTCCGAGCCGGTCCGGGGGTACATGACGGAGTACTTCGAGGAGGCCGAGGGCTCCGTACCCGACGACCCCGCGACCACCGCCCTGTTCGCCGCGATGCCGCCCGGTGGCATCGCTCTGCTGCCGATCGACGACATCGCGGCCCTGCCGTGCACGACGGACGTGTGACCTGGGGTCTTTCGTCCTGGGGCGAAGCCTGCACGCACGAGCGCCCCGGCTCCGTCACAAAGTCGGGGCGCTCGGTCGCAGGGCGTCGGCCGTCGGCCGTAGGGCGTCGGCGTAGCCCCTCAGTCCTGGGGGCGGTTGCGGCAGAGGCAGAACGGGTGCCCGGCCGGGTCGGTGTAGACCTGCCAGCCGTACCCGGATTCGCCGACGAAGCTCTTCAGGAAGGTCGCACCCAGTTCGACCACCCGCTGGTGCTCGGGCTCGAACTCGTCCACCTCGAAGTCGAGATGGAACTGCTGCGGGTGCTCCTGGCCCGGCCAGACGGGCGGCTGGTAGGGCTCCACCCGCTGGAACGACAGCTCGATCCCGTCGTTGCGCAGGTTGACCCAGTCCTTCTGGCTGATCTCGGTGTTGATCTCCCAGTCCAGCACCTTGGCGTAGAACTCGGCCAGCTTCCAGGGGTCGGGGCAGTCGAGGATGACGTCGGTGAACTTCAGCATCGGAGCATCATAGGGCGCACCGACGGATACCGGCGGTGAATAAGTGGGCGTGGTCCGGGGGTGGTTCGGGGAGCTTCGGCGGTGGTTCCGTGGCCTTCCGGCGACCGGTCCGGTGAGCGGTGCGGTGGCCGCTCCGGTGCCCGGCCGCACCGCCGGTCCCGGAGCGCTGACCGCGCTCCACGGGAGGGTGGTGCCGGGACGTTCTCGGGGCAGAAGCCCACTCTCCGGGAATACCGGCAGACGGCTCGCGAATCGCGCCGGCCAGGCCGGAGAGAGGGAGGTCCACCGTGGAGTGGAGGCTGGACGAGGAGTTCGGGACGCCCGGCGGGACGATCCGGTGGAACCGCTTCGGCAGCGGGGACCCCGTCGTCCTGGTGCACGGCACCCCGTACTCCTCGTACCTCTGGCGGGACGTCGCACCGGCCCTCGCCCGTACCCGTACGGTCTACGTCTTCGACCACCTCGGCTTCGGCCGGTCGGACCAGCGCGAGGGCCAGGACCTCGGCCTCGCCGCCCACGCGCGGAACTTCGCCGCGCTCCTCGACCACTGGGGGCTGGCCTGCCCCAGCGTCGTCGCGCACGACATCGGCGGCGCCGTGGCCCTGCGGACGCTGCTGCTGGAGGAGCGGGAGTACCGGGACCTGACCCTCTTCGACGCGGTGAGCGGGGGCGACTGGGAGCGTGGGCTCTTCCGGCTCGTCCTTGAGCACGCGGACGTCTTCGGGCAGCTCCCGGAGTACGCGCACGAGGCCCTGGTCGCCGCCCATCTGCGCCACGCCACGCACGCCGGCTTCCGGCCGGGAGTCCTCGACGCGCACCTCGCCCCGTGGCGGGGACCCGAGGGGCAGGCCGCGTTCTACCGGCAGTACCGCCAGATCCGGCAGACCGACACCGCCGCGTACGAGGAGCTGCTGGGCGACGTCTCGATTCCGGTACGGATCGTCTGGGGGCGGGAGGACCGCATCCTTCCCCCCGAGTACGCGCGATGGCTGCACGAGCACGTCCCGCACGCCGAACTGCACTGGATCGAGGGCGCGGGCCACCTCCTCCAGGAGGACGCACCGGGACAGCTCGTGGCCCACCTCACCGCCGGGTTCCCGCCGAGGGCGTGAGGACAGCGGCTCAGGTCGCCGACGGGGCTCAGCCGAGCGCGGGGTCGTCCAGGTCCAGCGTCAGCAGGTTGCGCCAGTCATTGGTGATGATCGCTCGACGGCCCTCGAACCGTGCTTCGACGAACGGATTGGAGAGCCACATGTAGGCGACCCACCGCAGCGAGCGATCGGCGTGGAGGCGGGCGAGGAAGCCGATGTTGCCCATCCCGCCGCCCCCGCCGACCATCCATCCTGACGCGTCCGGGAACGGGCATTCGAAGTTGACGTCCACCTCTTCGCACCCGTGCTCCGCAAGGAGCCCGCCCACGTCCAGCGCCGCCCCGAGGCGCCACGGAACCGGTTGACCGGCGTCGTAGTGATACGCGCCCGGTCCCTCGACGTACAGCTCCACGCCGGTGTCGTCCGGACGGTAGAGGCCGTCGTGGGACGGCACGTTGCCGACTCTCCAGAGCTCTTCGATCTTTCCCATGGCCCTCTCCGGCTGCGCGTCGTCCGCCGTCCGCGACAGCCTGCGGGACGGGGGTGAACGGCAGACGAACGACGCGCCTCCGACGAGGACCCCGTGGAACGGAGCCTGATCAGGCTCTCCTCGACTCCAGGTGCGGAAGTGGGGCCCTTCGTCCGAGACGCACGGTCGACGAAGGGCCCCACTGGGCGCGGTGCGGGGTCCACCGCGCCCCAGAAGGAGGGGCAGATGCTCAGAGGGAGCCGAACTCGCCGCCCTTGACGCCCGCCACGAAGGATGCGAACGCGTCGGCGGGGACCGACAGCACGGGGCCGTTCGGGTTCTTTGAGTCGCGGACGGGGACCACGCCCGTCGCGGACGCGTGGGCCGGTGCCCACTCGACGCACGAACCGCCGTTGCCGCTGTAGGAGGACTTGGACCAGAGGAGGGGAGCTTCGGTCATCACGCGGTGCCCTTTCGTACCTCATCGATCATGGCCACGGAGGCCGCCTGCGAGAGCGCCTCGGCCTGCAACAGATGGTAGGCCCTCACCAGCGGGAGGACAGAAGTCATCTCCCTGTCCAGGTGCCCATGCGTTTGAGATTCAGCGTAGGACATGACCGAACGGTCGGGCATGGTCAGCAAGTTCAACAGGTGGTTGAACGGGCGGCTCTCGCCCATGGCGTACGGAGCCACCTGAAGAACGGTGTTCGCCTGCTCCGCGAAATCGGCCAGGTGCGCCAACTGGCGGTCCATGACACCGCTTCCCCCGATGGTGCGCCGGATGCAGCTCTCGTCCAGGACCGCGATCACGATGGGCGGGACGCTCCGCACCAGCGCAGCCTGCCGCTCGGCGAGGAACTCGACTCGCTCGGCGGCCTGTTCGGCGGTGATCATGCCCCGCCTGACGGCGCTCGCCTCTATGGCCGCGGCGTACTCCTCCGTCTGGAGCAGCCCGGGGATCACTCCGACCTCGAACAATCGGATCTCCGCCGCGCGGGCTTCATGCCTCAGGTACTCGGGATAGCCCTCCAGCAGGCTGCCGTTCCGGAGCTCGCCCCATGCCCGGTCGAACGACTCGGCCGTCCCGACGAGGCCGAACGCCAGGTCCAGGCTCCGCGAAAAGCGGAGAGTCGGCGGCTTGCGACCGGTTTCGACGGCGGAGACGTGTCTGCCCGAATAGCCGACCCGGTCGGCGAGTTCATCCTGCGTCCAGCCACGCGCCTCGCGTGCGCTGCGTAAGCGAGCCCCGAACGCCGCCAACGGGCTCGCCTCAGGGTTCAACTCCTTGCGGTTTACCAATGTGCCCTCCGCATGCGGAACGTTGAAGACGGCTCGACACTAGGCCACGCTGAGCCCCCTCGGTAGTCGATTCACTACGGAGAGGAGCGACGATGTCTGAAGAGAACGTCCTTCCGAACGGATCAGGACGTGCGATTCCCGCTCCCGGCGCGCTCATGGTGGACACCAGCCAGGGCGATCGCGTCGGGGAGTTCCGGGGTATGGCCGGCCCCTACTGGGCCATACGCCCCGTCGGCGGCGGAATCGAGTGGGACGTGGCGCCCGAACACGCCCGCCCGGCAACCCAGATGGAGCGGCTACGGGCAGAGAACGCGCGCTGCAACGCGCGGAGCCGAGGTGATGTGCTGTGAAGGAGAACCCCGAAGTGACCTCCACCGGAAGTGAGGATCCGCCCGGCGGCGCCCCGTGTTCCGTCTGTCTGGATTTCGACAGGGCGGAGGAGGACGCCGAGTTGACGGGTGACCTGAGCCTGGCAACGGACTGGCGGGTCCTGCGCAGGCGCCATGTGACAGCGGACCATCCGGAGCGGGCGGCGCCCCAGGTCTCCTCCTCCGGCTGAGAGCGGCGGCCCGGCCTGATCACCCGGGCACATCCGGCCCCGTGGCCACCCGGGCCTCCGGCTCTGTCGCGCACGCGACGATCCGGCGGGGTACGGGACGGGGCCGGGTCCCGAACCTGGACCTGAGCGCCGGGCGCACCCCGGGTGGGCCACCGCCCCGCCGGGCGCACCCCGGGTGGGCCACCGCCTATCCTCACCCGCATGACGACCGACTGGCCGGTGGAGGCCGAGCGCTTGGCCCGAGGCCGCCGCCCCCGCGAACCCGGACGCCCGTCCGCAGCAGGACGGGACGCGTGCCCGCCGCCGCTCTCCGAGGCGGAAGTCCGCGAGGCGGAGGCGGAGTTGGGCATCACGTTGCCGGAGCAGTACCGGGAGTACCTGCTGAGCAGGAGCGCGGGCGGTGCGGTGAACCGCCTGCGGCGCACCGGGGCCGGCTGGGGCTGGGAGGGGGACGGCGCCACCAACTACGCCTTGCTCTCCACCCCTTTTCCCCATCCCGACTCCTACCGGGACCATGAGGACGCGCTGAACGCCCGCGAACCGGAGCCGGAGCACTTCGCCGGCGTCGGGGCCCACGGGGAGGCGTGGGCACGGTGGGATGCCGAGTACGAGGTGCTCCAGGAGCGGAAGACCTCCGGCGCCGTGTTCGTCCAGGACAACGGCTGCGGTTTCGCGACGCTGCTCGTCGTCACAGGTCCGCTCCGGGGCTCCCTGTGGTTCGACGGCCGGGCCACCTGCGACCGGATCCTTCCGCTGACCCTGGACGGCCGGCCGGTGTCGTTCCTGGAGTGGCTCGGCCGGGAGTCCATGGACCTGCTCGGCTGGTGAGGGCGGGAGAGCTCGGGGGGCACCTCACGGCAGGCGCACCCCTCACGGCAGCACCCGGCAGAGGGCGTCCAGAGTCCCCTTCCACGCGCTGTCGGGCGGTGAGCCGTAGCTGATGACCAACGCGTCGCGCTCCCGTTCGGCGTCCGGGTGGCGGAAGTAGGAGAGGCCCTCCAGGGCCAGTCCCTGGAAGGCGGCGGCGGAGATCACCGAGCGTTCGGTGCCTTCGGGGAGTTCGAGGACGGCGTGCAGACCGGCCGCGATACCGCTGATCCGGATGTCCGGGGCGCGTTCGGCGAGGGCGGCGACGAGCTGGTCGCGGCGGCGCCGGTAGCGCAGCCGCATCGCGCGTACGTGGCGGTCGTACGCGCCCGAGGCGATGAACTCCGCGAGGGCGAGCTGCTCCAGCGAGCCGGTGGTCCAGTCGGAGAAGCCCTTGGCGGCGGCGACCTCCTCGACCATGCCGGCGGGCGGCACCATCCAGCCCAACCGCAGCCCCGGGGCGAGGGACTTGCTCGCGGTGCCGATGTAGACGACCCGGTCGGGGTCGAGTCCCTGGAGGCTGCCGACCGGTTGGCGGTCGTACCGGAACTCGCCGTCGTAATCGTCCTCGACGATCACCCCGCCCGTCGCGCGCGCCCAGTCGACGGCGGCCGCCCGCCGGTCCGGGTCCAGCGGGACGCCCGTCGGGAACTGGTGGGCCGGTGTCATCAGTACGGCGCCGACCCCGCGCATGCCCATCAACTCGTCGGTCACCGTGCCCTGTTCGTCGAGCGGAAGGCAGGGGGTGCGCAGTCCGGCATCGGCGAGGACGCCCCGGTGGAAGTCGAGTCCGTACGGTTCGACGGCGACCTCGCGTACCCGCCGTTTCCTCAACACCGCACCCAGCAGGCGCAGTCCGTGGATGAACCCCGAGCAGATCACCACCCGTTCCGGGTCGGCGTACACCCCGCGCGCGCGGCCCAGGTACTCCGCGATGGCGGTGCGCAGCTCGATACGGCCGCGCGGGTCTCCGTACCCGAAGGCCTCGTTGGGGGCTCGGGTGAGTGCGCGGCGGGAGGCGCGGAGCCAGGCGGCGCGCGGGAAGGAGGCCAGGTCCGGCTGGCCGGGCATCAGGCTGTACGTGGGCAGGCGGCGGGCAGGCAGGGCCCTGCGGGCGGCCGGGGTTCCGCCGCGCGGCTCCGACCGCCGGGCGACCCGGGTCCCCGAGCCCTGGCGGGCGGTGAGCCAGCCCTCGGCGACCAGCTCCGCGTAGGCGTCCGCCACCGTGTTCCGGGCGATCCCGAGGTCCGCGGCGAGCGCCCGGGAGGACGGCAGCCGGGTGCCGGGCGTCAGCCTTCCCGTGCGTACGGCGTCCCGCAGCGCCTCCATCAGCCCGTCGCGGAGCCCGCCGGCGTGCGGCTCGATGTGCAGGTCGGCCCCGAAAGTGGCCCAGGAATCCGTCATGGAAATGGACCATAGCCGGGCGCCACCCGCGTCGTAGCGTGGTGGCCATGACGACACCGACCCACACCCACGCCACGTCCGAGTTCGCCCCCGAGCACACCCCGCGCCTCAACTGGGCGGAGCTCGCCCCCGACGTCTACAAGGCCATGGTCCGGCTCGACGCGGCTGCCCGTAAGGGACTCGACCCGGTCATCGGCGAGCTGGTGAAGATCCGTTCCTCGCAGCTCAACCACTGCGCGTTCTGCCTGGACATGCACACCAAGGACGCCCTCGCCCAGGGCGAGACCGTGCAGCGGATCGTCCAGCTCAGCGCCTGGGAGGAGTCGAAGCACTTCTACACGGAGAAGGAGATCGCGGCGATCGAGCTGACCGAGGCGATCACCGTGGTGACCGACGGATTCGTGCCGGACGAGGTCTGGGAGAAGGCCGCCAAGCACTTCGACGAGGCCGAGCTGGCGCACCTGGTCGCGGCGATCAACGTGATCAACGGCTGGAACCGCTTCGCCGTGAGCACACGCATGGTCCCGGGCCACTACACCCCGGGCGCCCACTGACCCACCCGCGTGCCCACCAGCGCACCCACCCGCGTGCCCGCCCGGCCGACCCGGCCCGGCGGGCACGCGGCGGTCAGAACGCCGAGCCCTCCGGGTCGAAGCCGGCCAGCGCCTGGGCGAGGATCTCCTCGTGGAGCGGCCACGCCGTTTCGGGAGCGGCGACCAGCAGGGCGTACAGCCTGCCGTCCGACGCGGTGAACACCCGGTCGACCACCTGGCGGCGGGTGCCGGTGGCCTCGTGGTCGTACGCGTAGACCAGCTCGGCGGCGTCGCCGCCGTCCGGGGAGTCCACCGCTTCGACGCTGATCTCCTGGAACCCGGGGCTGGCGCTGCGGCTCTCGGAGGCGGCGTGCACCGCGTCCATGGCGCTGGTGACCCCGGTGACCTGCCAGACCTGGAGCAGCGAGGTGCCGTCGTCGGAGGTGTAGTAGACGCCGTGCTCGTCCTCGGTGCGGTTCTGCCACTCCTCGGGCACGAAGACGGTGAAGCCGCTCCGGTCCGAGACGGCCGCGTACCCGGGTTCGGGCGTCGCCGCGGCGGACTCCTCGTCCGTGGGGGCAGGGCCCTCACCGGTCGGTTCGGCGGCGGACTCCTCACCGGCGCTCTCCTCGCCGGCCACGCCCACCGGGGAGACGGACTCGGAGGCCGACGCCCCCCGGGCCGTCGGGTGGTGGTCGTCGTCCTGCGCGAGCGTGAACCAGAGGGCGGCCGTGCACGCGGCGAGCACGCCGACGGTGAGTCCGGCGGTCAGCGGGGTGAACCGCTGCCACAGGGTGCCGACGCCTTCCTCCCTTACGCCGTCCCCGGGCTCGACCTCGCCGATGAACCCGCCGACGAAGTGACCGCCCGTCCCGCCGTCCCGGCCGGGATCGGACCCGCCCTCGAACCCGCCGCGCCCGTCCGGGCCGTAGACGTATCCGCCGGATGCGCCGTCCGGAGGGCCGTCGGGCGGTGGCGGTACGTACGGGCCCGGCGGGGTCGCCGGCCGGGCCGGGGCCACGGGCGGGGAGGCGGGGAGCGGGGGCAGTACGGCCGGCGGGGGCCGGTCGCCCGTCTCCCACCTCTGTGTCTCGTCGTTCCAGCGCGGTGCGCCGCCGCCCGTCATCGGTCAGCCTCCCAGCAGTGCCGACAGCTCGTGGCCGACCGCGACACCCGACGCCAGGGTGGCGACGAAGGAGCCGGCCGCGTCCATGGCCGCGCGGAGACGGGCGAGCCGTCCGGGTGCGGCGACGCCGTCCGTCTCGATCTCCTGGGCGACGGCGGCGAGTTCGGAGTCGAGTGCCCCGGTGGCGTCGGTGGCGACGAAGCGGGCGAGGTCGGCACGCAACTCCCTTACGGTACGCAGCAGTTCGGCGTGCTCGTCGGAGACCGGCACCGAACCGTGGTTCAGGGTGACCCGGTTGTTGTCGCCGATGGCGATCGGGCTGCCCGTCATGGAGCCGATGTACACGCCGGGCGGCGGCTTCTGCTGTCCGTCCGTGCTTCCCATGGTGATGTCCCTCCGGTGGTACTGGGTCACTGCTACTGGTCTCTCGGGCCGGGGCCGAACGGCGAGGACGGCGGGGACGAGGGCCCCGAGCCCGGCCCCCGCTGCGGCGGAGTGCCCGAGGAGCCCCGGGGCCCCGGAGCGCCGGGGGTACCCGATGTACCGCCGCCGCGCCGCTCCGCGCGCAGCCGGTTGCTGGTGATGGTGTTGTTGTCGCCGACGCCGATGGCGCTGTCGGTCGCGGACTCGATGAAGACTCCGCCCGCACCGATGTGGACGATCTTCTGCTCGAACTCGTCGGTCTGCCAGCCCGCTTCGCGCAGCGCCAGGCGCACCCCGCCGGTCACCCGGTCCTCGATGCTCTTGAGGTAGCGGTCGATGTCCATCTCCTGGAAGAGCGTGGCCCGGGTGTCCGAGGCCAGCTCCCGGACCGACAGCGCGGGCCCCTCGGGGAGCGCGCCGCCATGGCCTTCGGTGAGCTGCTTCCCGCTGCCGGCCCCGCCCCTGCCGAGGGTGATCAGCGAGCCCATCAGTGAACCCGGCACCCGGGTGACCGCCCAGTGCGCCTTGCCGAACCAGCTGTTGTTGCGGTGCTGGTGCGCGATCTGGTCCAGCTCCCGGAAGAACGGCAGCAGCGGCTTCAGGATGTGCGGGGCCACCTCCAGCATCAGCATCCCGCCCTGGGTGTGGACCCGGACGAAGACGGTGACGACGACCTCCTCGCCCCAGCCGCCGACCCTGATCCGCAGGAAGTGCCTGCGGCTCTCGCCGCCCTCCTCGACGGCGGCCAGCCGGTGCGCCTCGAACCCTTCCGGCCCGTACGGCGCGTCCTGGCGCCTCGGCAGCCCCCGTACGGGGAGGAACACGCACTCGTCCACCTGGAGTTCGCGCAGCCGGTCGCGGACGGCGGCGGCAGCCTGCGGCGAGCCGTGCGGGGACGGCACCCGGAGCCCTTCCAGCAGGGGCACGATCCGGCGGAGGATCGCCGCGTTGTCGATGGGCTCGGCCTTGGCGTCGGTGCGCGGCCGGAGTTCGACGGAGAGGTTCCAGGCGCGGCGGGTGTCCCCGCTCCCGCAGAACGGATCGTCCTCGTTGTACATGATCAACGGGGAGCTCTGCTCCACGCGGATGCGGTCGCGGAGCCACCGGAACCGCCCGCCCGCGTACCGTTCGGCCGGGTCGGCGGCGAGGTCGGCGAAGCGCTGCGGGGAGAGTTCGGCGCCCATCACCCGGGAGAACTGGCCGCGTTGGAGTCCCACCAGGAAGGCGAGTCCGGCGAAGGCCAGCAGGCAGAGCCAGGGCACGGAGGTGGGCATCCCGCCGGAGAGACTGCCCACGAGGTTCGGGCCCAGGGCGAACACGCCGGGGAGGCTGTCGAGAACGCCGTCGCCCGAACCGCTGGAGCCGTAACCGCCCGAGCCGTAGCCGTCGTAGGGGTCGTACGAGTCGCCGCCGTCGAGGAATCCGAGAGTGCCGCCGAACACCGTCACGAGGACGGCCAGCACGAACAGGCCCAGGATGAAACGGGCGTACCAGCGGATCAGCAGGGCCGGGACGACCCGGTAGAAGGGCGGTTCGGCGTCGGCGCCCCGTATCAGCCGCGCGACACCGAGCCAGAAGGACGCTCCGGCGAGGATGACGAAGAAGCCCTGGGTGACGACGACGGCCAGCACCCAGGAAGCCAGTGTGCCCGCTGCCCACTGGAGTTGGGTCTTACGGGCCCAGAGGGCGTGGGCCAGGACGCGGGCCGCGTCGAAGCCCGCGGAGGGGGCGACGATCCGGTTCTCCTGGACGTACAGGTGGTCGATCACCGCGCTCCGGAAGCCCTCGTGGTGGTGGACTCCGGCACAGAGCAGTCGGCACGCCTCACTGCCCGCGGGGTGAACGGGCGGCCTGCCGCCCGGTTCGTCCCCGCCGTGCGGTTCCTGCGGCGGCACGGAAGTCACGGTCACCGGCACCCTTTCGGAGAGCAACCCGGCTCGTTCGCACAGGAGTTGCATGGGAAAGGACGCCAATGTAGCGGGCGACGGGGCGGTGGCGCGAGGCGATTGCGCGCCAGGGGCGGCGCCGCGCACGCAACCTTCACGCCGCGCGCCGTGCCGCCCTCCCCCGGAACGCGCCCGCACACGCCGGAGCGCCCGCACGGCTGGTGCCGTACGGGCGCTCCGGGGTGACTGACGGACCGGTCGGACTGCGGACAGTCCCCGGAGATCCGACCGGACGGATCAGATCGGATCGGTCAGATCGGATCAGCTCGGTCAGATCAGGCCGAGCTCGCGGACCGCGTCGCGCTCCTCGACGAGCTCCTTGACCGACGCGTCGATGCGCGCGCGGGAAAACTCGTTGATGTCCAGGCCCTGGACGATCTCGTACGACCCGTTCTTCGTGGTGACCGGGAAGGAGGAGATGATGCCCTCGGGGACGCCGTAGGAGCCGTCCGACGGGATGCCCATCGAGGTCCAGTTGCCCTCGGCGGTGCCGTTGACCCAGGTGTACACGTGGTCGATGGCGGCGTTGGCGGCCGAGGCGGCGGAGGACGCGCCACGGGCCTCGATGATCGCCGCGCCGCGCTTGGCGACGGTCGGGATGAAGGTGTCGGCCAGCCACGCCTCGTCGTTGACGACCTCGGCGGCGTTCTTGCCGGCGATCTCCGCGTGGAAGATGTCCGGGTACTGGGTGGCCGAGTGGTTGCCCCAGATCGTCAGCTTCTTGATGTCGGAGACGGCGGCACCGGTCTTGGCGGCCAGCTGCGAGATCGCGCGGTTGTGGTCGAGGCGGGTCATCGCGGTGAAGCGCTCGGCCGGGACGTCCGGGGCGGCGGCCTGCGCGATGAGCGCGTTGGTGTTGGCCGGGTTGCCGACGACGAGGACCTTGATGTCGTCCGCGGCGTTGTCGTTGATGGCCTTGCCCTGGGGCTTGAAGATGCCACCGTTGGCGGAGAGCAGGTCGCCGCGCTCCATGCCCTTGGTACGCGGACGGGCGCCGACGAGCAGCGCGACGTTGGCGCCGTTGAACGCGGCGTCGGCGTTGTCCGTGATCTCGATGCCGCGCAGCAGCGGGAAGGCGCAGTCGTCGAGCTCCATCGCGGTGCCCTCGGCGGCCTTGAGACCCTGCGGGATCTCCAGGAGACGCAGGTTGACCGGCACGTCCGGGCCGAGCAGGTGGCCGGAGGCGATGCGGAAGAGCAGCGCGTAGCCGATCTGGCCGGCCGCGCCGGTCACGGTGACATTCACGGGAGTGCGGGTCATGGCGATCTCCGTTAGACAGCTGGCGGTGGGGGCTCATGGCCCCTGGAGCTGGACATCCCCTGAATCTTGATGTGAAGAGATATCCGTCGGTCAGGCTATCCGACCCGGGCCGTGGCGACCGCCCACCCCCCTGTGTCACGGCCCACAGACTCCCCGTACCGGTGGCCGGCGGGAGGTGGTACGGCCGGGGGGAGGAGGGCCCGCGTGCGCGCTCCTCGGATCGTCCCCTCCGCGCAGGTGATCACCGCCCGGCGTTCCTCGTGGCGAAGAGGTGTCACGGACGCTGCCGGAAGGCCGCCCGCCGGTCACCACACGTCGATCGACCAGACGTCGCCCCTCTGGTGTCCGTCGGGATCCGGGTCGCCCGACCCGTACGGGTCGGGGTCGGTGACGACGTGGATGCGGGCGGTGGACGCGGAAACGCGGTAGCACTCCATGTCGCTCGACGTGTTGCCCCGGTCGAGTTCGGTCGTGTGGCCCAGGGCCAGGATGGCGGTCCGCAGTCCCTCGAAGGGAACTCTGGACGTGAATTCCCCGTACTCCCGCGAGAGCGGGGACGGCACGGTCCTCGGGGACTGGTCGTACAGCAGGCGATGGATGCTCACACCGAAGCCGAAGCACGACATCCGCCCCTGCCGCCCCGGCCGGTCCGGCGTGAAGTTGACTTCCACGAGCCCGTAGTCCCGCCGCAGTTGGCCACCGACGGGAACATCGAGGCATGTCGCCCCCAGCGCGGCTTCCCAGGCTCCCGGGTCGGCGTCGAGACCGGCTCCCAGGACCTCACCGCGAACGGCGACGTGAGCGTAGAAGTCCGAAGCGGACACCTGCCGACCCCCTCGATCCCCTCACTCGCTGATCCCCGAACGGGACGGAGTACCAGCACCCGGCACGCGGTGATCTCGCGAGCCCGAAGACGGCGGACCCGGCGACGCGCCGACCGGACGGTCACCCAGCGGTGGCACGGCGGTGGCAGGGCGGTCACACGGTGCCGGAATGGTCACTTCCGTGCCACAGGCGGAGGCCCTTCCTTGCCCCGCCTGGTCGTGTCCATGACTCTTGGAGCGGGCCGCGGACGGCGCTCGCGCAGCCGTCCGCCGGGGCCGCACCGCCCCGCCGCGCCCGCCCCGGTGTCCGTCCCTGTCGGGGGAAGGGACGGACACCTCACGGGCACGCTCGCGGGGCACCACGCGGCACCTGCCTCACGGGCACACGCGCAGACCGTCACGCCGGTCGTCCCACGGTCCGTCAGCGGATCGTGAAGTGGACCGCGTCCTCCAGTACCGGGATGTCCAGCCACGGCTTCGGCTGCGCCATCAGCGCGAGCAGCACGATCAGCGTGCCCATCACCCCGTACGTGACCAGGTCGGTGAACCGGGACCGTACGGCCAGCATGCCCACCGAGGGGACCACCCAGCGCAGTACGGCCCCGACCAGCAGGGCCACGCCGATCAGCAGGGAACCGATCCGGAACGCCTCGGCGAACGGGTCGGTGGCCACGAGCAGCAGCCCCAGGGCCGCCGTCACGAGCACCGTGAGCAGCGGCCACTGGCGGGCCGGTGCGGGGGCGTCGCCCGACGCCGCCCGGCCGCCGCCCTCGGGGCGGGCGGTGTCGTGGGTCAACGTGAACCGCCAGGACCGCTGGGGCGTCTCCGCGGAGGCGTCCTGGGGCGCCGTGGAAGCATCCTGTGGTTCCGTGCCCTCGGCGGGCTCGGCGGAGGCCTCCGCGGACGGCTCCGCGGAGGCCTCCGCAGCGGGCTCGGCGGCGGGTTTCCCGGTGGGACCCCCGGCCGGTTCACCGCCTCCCGCGTCGCTGCGGGCGGGGTCGGCCGGGCTGGTAGCAGCAGCCATCGGTTTCCTTCCGGGCGCTGGTCGGTTGCGTCGGGGTCAGCCTGCTGCCTGGGCGTCCGCCGCGGCGGCGTCGCGCTCGGCGGCCTCGACGACGTTGACCAGCAGCTGCGCGCGGGTCATCGGGCCGACACCGCCCGGGTTCGGGGAGATCCAGTCGGCGACCTCGGCCACGCCCGGGTGGACGTCTCCGACGATCTTGCCGTCCTCGTCGCGGCTCACGCCGACGTCGAGCACGGCGGCGCCCGGCTTCACGTCCTCGGGCTTGATGATGTGGGCCACCCCGGCGGCGGCGACGATGATGTCGGCCTCCTTGAGGTGGGCGGAGAGGTCGCGGGTGCCGGTGTGGCACTGGGTGACCGTGGCGTTCTCGGACTTGCGGGTCAGCAGCAGCGGGATCGGGCGGCCGATCGTGACACCGCGTCCGACGACCACGACGTGCTTCCCGCTGATCTCCACGCCGTGGTGGCGGAGCAGCTGGACGACGCCCTGCGGGGTGCAGGGCAGCGGGCCGGCCTCACCCAGGACGAGACGGCCGAGGTTCATGGGGTGCAGCCCGTCGGCGTCCTTGGCCGGGTCCATCAGCTCCAGCACGCGGTTGGTGTCGATGCCCTTGGGGAGCGGGAGCTGGACGATGTAACCGGTGCACTCCGGGTTGGCGTTGAGCTCGCGTACGACGTCCTCGATCTCCTCCTGGGTGGCGGTGTCGGGGAGTTCGCGCTGGATCGAGCCGATGCCGACCTGTGCGCAGTCGCGGTGCTTGCCGTTGACGTACCACCTGCTGCCCGGGTCGTCCCCGACGAGCAGGGTGCCGAGGCCGGGCGTGACGCCCCGCTCCTTGAGCGCCGCCACGCGGACGGTCAGTTCGGACTTGATCGCGGCTGCGGTGGCCTTGCCATCGAGAATCTGGGCAGTCATGCCCCCATCCTCGCGGATGAACCCTCCTGCGTACCAATTCGGGTCCGGCGGCGGGCTGCACACGTTGCACTTGCACAACACCTGGCGCCCCGCCCTGGACAAAAGGATGATCCGCTTATAACGATGAGCAGGCAGTGCCGCGGTGGGTTTGGGGGGCGGACCGCTGATGCACTGCCTCCTTCTTCCGTCGTGGCAACGTCCCTTGCGCACAGGTTGAAGGACACACCCCATGAGTTTCGGCGAACCGACCAACCCCTACGGCCAGCAGCCCGGCCAGAACCCGCAGGGTCAGCCCGGCTACGGCTACCCGCAGCAGCCCCCGCAGGGCGTCCCCCCACAGGGCGGACCGCAGGGTTACGGCTACCCGCAGCAGCCGGGCCAGCCCTACGGCGTCCCCCCGCAGCAGCCGTACGGCTACGCGCCGGGCCCCGGTTACGGCCCCGGCAGCGGTGGCCCCGAACTGGCCAACTGGGGCTGGCGTTTCCTCGCCACCCTCGTCGACGGCCTGGTCATCCTGGTGCCGTACATCCTCGTCATCGTCGGCGCCGGACTGTCGAGCGGCGACTCGAGCGCCCTCGGCGGAATCCTGAGCGTCATCGGGTTCCTCGGCGTGCTCGGCGTGATCATCTGGATGCTGATCCAGGAGGGTTCCACGGGCGCGACCATCGGCAAGCGGGCCGTGGGCATCAAGGTCCTGCGCGAGGCGGACGGCCGCCCGCTCGGCTTCGGCATGGCCTTCGTGCGTCGCATCGCCCACGCGCTCGACTCGTTCGCCTGCTACCTCGGGTGGCTGTGGCCGCTCTGGGACTCGAAGAAGCAGACGTTCGCGGACAAGGTCTGCTCGACGGTCGTCGTCAAGGCGAAGTAGTCCTGGCAGTACCGGCCGCGGCCCCGGCCGCGGTGACCGGAACGCTCCGGAGGCCGTGCCCGCACATGGGGCACGGCCTCCGCGCGTTCCCCCGACGCGCTTTCCCGCCGCGGGACTCAGCCGGCCGCGAGGGCCGGGGCCGGCGAGGTCCGTTCCACCACCACGATGCCCCCCGTGCGCAGCTTGAGCCGGTACTTCGCCTCCGGGTGCAGCTGTTCCGCGTACGCCGCCGGGTCCTGGATCGAACGGGCCCAGCCGGCATCCACGTCGAAGGCGACGATGTCGGGGGCGGTGCCGGGGGCGCCACCGATCCAGTAGACGGTCCGGTCGGCGGTGAGATGCGCCATCAGGGTGATGTCGGTCTCGACGCGGACACCCGCCGGGATCGCCGCCATCGCCTCGCGCGCCGCGTAGGTCCCGGCGTCGGCGCGGTAGGTCTCCGGGCGCAGCAGTTCGCGCAGCGGCAGGTGCTGGGTCATCGCGAAGGCGATGCCCACCGTCACCGGGACGACGACGCCGGCGAAGGAGGCGAGCCAGGGCATCGGTGACGTACGGCTGCGGCGGATGCCGTCCGCCATGGCGAGGAAGACGATCGGCATGAGGACGGCGCTGTAGTGCCAGACCATGCCCCAGTGGTTCTCGTCCCTGGAGAGCAGCCGCCAGCCGAGCGTGGGCAGCACGAGCAGCACCAGCGGTGAACGGAGCGCCATGAAGGCGGTGATGCCGAAGAGGAAGACCAGCATCTCGATCTTCACCGAGGAGTTGAACGCGCCGAGCACCACGTCGAGCGTGGAGACGTGCTGCTGGCCGTCGGTGTCGATCTTCTTCCAGTAGTCGTACGAACTCGCGCTGCTGGCCGCCGGTATGAGGACGAACACCGTGAGGACGAAGGCGCAGACGCCGGTGACGGCGAGCAGGGTGCCCTGGAACCGCTGTCCGAGGACGAAGAGGACGAGCCCGACGGCGGCCACCGTGATGCCGAGGTCCTCCTTGACCAGGACCAGCGGCAGGGCCCAGAGGACGGCGGCGGTCCAGCGTTCGGTGAGCAGCGCCCGGCAGACGAGGGCGATCAGCGGGACGGCGAGGGCGATCTCGTGGAAGTCGGACTTCACCGCCTCCTGGAGCCCCCAGGAGAGCCCGTACGCGACCGCGACCCAGGGGCCGTACCGCCCGCCGAGGACCTGCTGGACGGTACGTCCGACGATGACGGCGGAGAGCGCGAAGAGGGCGGCCTGCGCCAGCAGCAGCGCGACGGCGGAGGGCCAGATCCAGTAGACGGGGACGAGCAGCGCCAGCGCCGGGGAGAAGTGGTCGCCGAGGATCAGGTAGCCGGGGCCCTTGATGTCGACGACCGGGGCGTGGAAGCCGGCGTACGCCCGTACCTCCTGCTCGAAGATGCCGAGGTCCCAGGAGGGCGAGTCGAAGCGAGCGTACTGGAGGTAGGAGTAGAGGAAGTACAGGGCGCAGAGGACCGCGCCGATGATCAGGTACGGGCGCAGCGGAACGCGGCCCGGCGGCACCTCGGTGGCGGGCGCTTCGAGGGCCGCCCCGTCGGGCGTCGGCTCTTCGGGCAGCGGCTCTTCGGACAGCGGCTCCTGCGGCTCTTCGGCCTGCGGCTGGTCGTCCCCGTGCGGACCGGGGTCCGCGCCGCGCGACTGCTGCGACGGGACGGACCAGCTGCTTCCGGTACGGCGCCGCTCGTTGCCGCCCGGACCGAGCGCGGCTTTCCCCATCCGCAATGCATTCACCCACCGGTTCGCTTCGAGTCGTGCACGCGCACGCCGGGATCGCGCGGCCCGGCGCACCCCTTCGGACAAGCGATCCATTAGAACAGAGAGCCGGAGCCCCGGGGAGACCCCGGTTCCGTCCCGTTCACCGGCGGTCGCGGGCGGGTACGCGTGCGGCCCGCCGGGAAGTCCCGACGGGCCGCACGGCTGTCACGCCCGGGTGCCGGAGCGCTTGGCCGTTACCGCGTGATCAGTGGAAGAAGTGGCGCGTACCGGTGAAGTACATGGTCACGCCGGCCTTCTTCGCGGCCTCGACCACCAGCTCGTCGCGGACCGAACCGCCCGGCTGGGCCACGGCCTTGATCCCCGCGGCGGTCAGGATCTCCAGACCGTCGGGGAAGGGGAAGAAGGCGTCGGAGGCGGCGTAGGAGCCCTGGGCCCGCTCGGCGCCCGCGCGCTCGACGGCGAGCTTGGCGGAGTCGACGCGGTTGACCTGGCCCATGCCGACGCCGACCGAGGCGCCGTCCTTGGCGAGCAGGATCGCGTTGGACTTGACCGCGCGGCTCGCCTTCCAGGCGAAGGCGAGGTCCTTCAGTTCGTCGGCGGAGAGCGCCTCACCGGTGGCGAGGGTCCAGTTGGCCGGGTCGTCGCCGTCGGCCTGGAGCCGGTCGGTGACCTGGAGCAGTGCGCCGCCTTCGATCGGCTTGACCTCGACCGGGGCGGTCGGGGCGCCCTCGCAGCGCAGCACGCGGATGTTCTTCTTGCGGGCGAGGACCTCGACCGCGCCCTCCTCGTACGCCGGGGCGACGATGACCTCGGTGAAGATCTCGGCGACCTGCTCGGCCATCTCGACGGTCACCGGGCGGTTGACGGCGATGACGCCGCCGAACGCGGAGAGCGGGTCGCAGGCGTGCGCCTTGCGGTGCGCCTCGGCCACGTCGTCGGCGATGGCGATGCCGCACGGGTTGGCGTGCTTGATGATCGCGACGCACGGCTCGGCGTGGTCGTACGCGGCCCGGCGCGCGGCGTCGGTGTCCGTGTAGTTGTTGTAGGACATCTCCTTGCCGTGCAGCTGCTCCGCCTCGGCGAGACCGCCGGCGCCGGAGGTGTAGAGGGCTGCGGGCTGGTGCGGGTTCTCGCCGTAGCGCAGGACGTTGGAGCGCTCGTACGTGGCACCGAAGAAGTCGGGGAAGCCGGAGTCGTCCGCGGCGGCGTAGTCGGCGGCGAACCAGGAGGCCACGGCCACGTCGTAGGCGGCGGTGTGCTGGAAGGCCTCGGCTGCGAGCCGCTTGCGGGCGGTCAGGTCGAAGCCGCCGGCCTTCACCGCGGCGAGGACGTCGGCGTACCGCTCGGGGCTGGTGACGACGGCCACGGACGGGTGGTTCTTGGCCGCGGCGCGGACCATCGACGGGCCACCGATGTCGATCTGCTCGACGCACTCGTCGTCGGAGGCGCCGGAGGCGACGGTCTCCTTGAACGGGTACAGGTTGACGACCACCAGGTCGAAGGGCTCCACGCCCAGCTCGGCGAGCTGCTCGCGGTGGGCGTCCAGGCGCAGGTCGGCGAGGATGCCGGCGTGCACGCGCGGGTGGAGGGTCTTCACACGGCCGTCGAGGCACTCGGGGAAGCCGGTGAGCTCCTCGACCTTGGTGACCGGGACTCCGGCGGCGGCGATCTTTCCGGCGGTGGAGCCGGTCGAGACGAGCTCGACGCCGGCCTCGTGCAGACCGCGGGCGAGGTCTTCCAGCCCCGTCTTGTCGTAGACACTGACCAGGGCGCGACGGATGGGCTTATTCACCGACATGACCGAGATGAACCTTTCGTCCCTCAATGCGATGGCCGTCACGGGCGATCCGCCCCACGGCCTCGACGAGCAGCTTGCGCTCGACTTCCTTGATGCGTTCATGGAGAGCTGCTTCGCCCTCCGGGGTGTCCTCTTCGGTCACCTCGACCACGCCCTGCGCGATGATCGGACCGGTGTCGACACCGTCGTCGACGAAGTGGACGGTGCACCCCGTGACCTTCACGCCGTACGCGAGTGCGTCACGCACTCCGTGGGCGCCGGGGAAGCTGGGGAGCAGGGCGGGGTGGGTGTTGACGAACCGGCCGCCGAACGCGGCCAGGAACTCCTTGCCCACGATCTTCATGAAGCCGGCCGAGACGACGAGATCCGGCCGGTGCGCGGCGGTGGCGGCGGCCAGCGCGGCGTCCCACTCCTGGCGGGTGGCGTGGTCCTTCACCTTGCACACGAAGGTGGGGATGCCGGCGCGCTCGGCACGCTCCAGACCGACGATGCCCTCGCGGTCGGCACCGACCGCGACGACGCGGGCGCCGTACCCCTCGGGGTCGGCGTCGATGGCGTCGAGCAGGGCCTGGAGGTTCGTACCGGAGCCGGAGACCAGTACGACCAGACGGGCCGGACCGGCGGAACGGGCCGGAGCGGCGGAGGTGGGCGAGGCCACGGACGGGCCCTTTCTCGCGTGGTGACGCGCCTGCGACGCGCGGGCGGATCTCTTGGTGCTGGACGGACTCTTTGTGCGGTCCTACGAACGCGGATCGCCCTCGGGTACGGGGGACCCTACGAACGGACCGGTCGTCGGCAACGATACCGGCACACCCTGCGGCCCCCACGGGACGGGGGCGTGGCCGGGAGGTAGCGTCAGGGGACGCGAACCGTCCGACGGGCGGAAACGACGAGATGGGGAAGACGTTCACCACATGCCGGACCGACGCCGCCGCACCGACTCCCGCCCCTTCCAGCCATCGCACCTTTCGCGCCACCCGCGCCTCTCACCGCTGACCGAGGGCGCCTCGCCGGTGCCGTCGCCCGCACCGCCGGCGCTCCTGCTGCGGGAACGGCAGCCCGGCTCGACCGGTTCGACCGGTTCGACCGGTTCGACCGGTTCGACCGGTTCGACCGGCGGCTCGGGTACGCCGGGCTCCTCGGGCCCGTCCGGCGCCCCGGGTACGCCTGGCTCCGCGGGTGAGTCCGGCGGGCAGGGCACCCCCGGCGCTGCCGCGCCCACCGACGACAACCCGTTCGCGGCACCCCCGGAGGGGCGGCCCGACCAGGCCTGGCGCCCGCGCCACCCCTCGGCCCACAGCGGCCGGGGCGGCGGCACCGGCCAGGGCGACGGCCACGGTCAGGGTGGCGGGAACACCCCCGGCCCCTCGGACGGGCGTCCGGTCTGGGGCAGCCAGTGGAGCGACCGGCAGCCCGGCCGGGAGAACGGCGAGTTCGGCCGGCGCCCCGGCGCGGGCGGCGGACCGGAGCAGCCCTCGGGAGGCCGGGGCGGCATGCGGTGGGACCCCACCGACCCCGCCCAGCGCCGTGCCCGCTACGCGGTGCTCAGCGGCATGTGGGCCTTCTTCTTCGTGCTGTTCGGCTTCCCGGAGATCGCCCTGCTGCTCGGCGCGCTCGGCACCTACTGGGCGATCAGCTCGCTGCGCGCGGACCCGAAGCCGCCTGCCCCGGCCGACGGTACGACAGCTTCCGGCCGGACCGGAGCGACCCCCGCCGCCGGAGCCCCGACGCCCGGCGGCGCCCCCGCCGGGCAGCCCGCACCCGGTTCCGTAGCGCCGGGTTCCGTACCGCCGGGTGGCCGACCCGGACGGCCCGTACCGGGGACCGGCGGCAAGCCGCAGACCACGGCGGCGGTCAGCGGACTGGTGACCGCACTGCTGGCGCTGGTGATGGTGGCCGGGACGTTCACGGTCGAGCTGGTCTACCGGGACTACTACACCTGCGTGGACGACGCCCTGACCCGTGACAGCGCACTGGCCTGCAACGACCTCCTGCCGGACCCCCTCGAACCGGTCTTCGGCGTCAAGAACTGACGTCACGGAGCGGCCTTCACCGCTGACGGACCGACCGATCGACCGGCACCGACCGACTCCGCGTACGGATCACGGCCCGGCTCCTCCCCCAGGAGCCGGGCCGTTCGCATGGGGCGGACCAGGGGGCGAATTTCGGCCAGCCCCGGCCGCATGGAGCCGGGGCGCACCTCCGCGACCCGCGCACCGACGCCACTCCAATACCCCTGCGGATACATATACCGAAACACCTTTGCGCGACCGAAAAACTTTCGAAATGTTTCGAATTGGCGACCCTTCCCCGACCCTTTATCGCTTCGCGTATCAAGGGATTCCCTCGATCTCGACCACGCCATCCCGGATAACACTCACACTGAGCTGGGAGAACATCCTCCACCCCCTCTCCCGATTCAAAAAAGTTTTTCGCGATGCGTGCCGAAACCATTGACACCCCAGAGCGCCGAATCAACACTGACGTCGCTGACAGACCTCAAAGCCTGTCGATGTGAGGCACCCGCACGACCCGCCCCACCGGCTCCGGCCGCGCCAGGAACGCACCACCCCGCCGTGCCGGCCCCTGCTCCGACACGGCTCACCTTCTGACGCGTCCATGACAGACCCGGACCGGGGAGGTCTTCCGCCACCTGGCCTCCGGCCAGTCCGCACAAGGAGGAAGCATGTTCACGAAGGACGGCACCACTCGTGCGAGGAGCCGCGGCCTCGGCCGCTTCCGGCTCCTCGGGCGGGCCTTCGCCCTGGCCGCGGCGGCGACCGCGCTGATCCTGCCGGGCACCGCCAACGCCGACACGACCATCACCACGAACCAGACCGGCACCAACAACGGCTATTACTACTCGTACTGGTCCGACGGTGGCGGATCGGTCTCCATGAACCTCGGTTCCGGCGGGAATTACAGCACCAACTGGAGCAACGTCGGCAACTTCGTCGCCGGCAAGGGGTGGAGCAACGGTGGACGCCGCACGGTGAACTACACCGGCACCTTCAACCCGTCGGGCAATGCCTATCTGTCCCTTTACGGGTGGACCAGCAACCCGCTCGTCGAGTACTACATCGTCGACAACTGGGGCACCTACCGGCCCACCGGGACCTTCAAGGGCACGGTGACCACCGACGGCGGCACGTACGACATCTACGAGACGACCCGGACCAACGCCCCGTCGATCGAGGGGGACAACAAGACGTTCAAGCAGTACTGGAGCGTCCGGCAGTCCAAGAGGACCGGTGGGGCCATCACCACCGGCAACCACTTCGACGCCTGGTCGAGCAAGGGCATGACCCTGGGTTCGTTCAACCACTACATGGTGCTCGCCACCGAGGGCTACCAGAGCAGCGGCAACTCCAACATCACGCTCGACGGCTCCGGCGGCAGCACGGGCGGCGGAACGGGCGGCGGTACGAGCAGTGGCTGCACCGCGACGCTCTCCGCCGGGGACAAGTGGAGCGACCGCTACAACCTCAACGTCTCGGTCAGCGGCTCCAGCAACTGGACCGTGACGATGAACGTGCCCTCGCCGGAGAAGGTCCTCTCCACCTGGAACATCGGCGCCACCTACCCGAGCGCCCAACAGCTCGTCGCCAAACCGAACGGCAGCGGCAACAACTGGGGCATGACGATCCAGACCAACGGCACCTGGACCTGGCCAACGGTCACCTGCACGGCGAGCTGACCCGTACCGCCGGCAGTCCCCGTACGGGCGGCGGTCCCGCTGCGGACGGCGGTCCCCTGCGGACAGCGCTCCCCGTACGGACAGCAGCACCGCACAGCGGCAGTACCCGACCAGCGCGATGGCGCGGCAGCCTCAGGTTGCCGCGCCGTCCGCTGTCGTCCGGGGGTCCTCCGTCGGCCGGGGCGCCTCCGTCTGCCGGGGCGCTTCCGCCTCGGGACGGCTCGCGGGCTCCGACCTGGGCAGGAAGTCGTACTGCTCGGAACCCGGTTCGACGGGAGGGACGGGAACGGCCCGAGCGGCGGTCGCGTCCACGGGGCGCCCGGGGGCCACGGTCCCCGTCCCGTCCGCGGCGTCCGTCACCGCCGCCGAAGGCGCGGAATCCGGCGGAACAGGTGTCACCCGGGCCGGGGCCGTCCCGGCGTCCGGCACCTCGGACTTCCGCCAGGGAAGGCGCGGGCTCCACCAGGGGCGCGCGTCTCCGGCATCCTTCTTCGCGGACGGCCGCGCGTACGACGCCCCGGAGGATTCCCCGGCGCCACCGTCCGGCGAGGCCGTCCCGGTCCGCCAGGAGCCGAGGCCGCGCGTCGGCCACGCCGGCCGCTCCGGCACCGCGGCCACCTCGGGCACCGCCCTCGCCGCACCGGTCCCGGCGCCCCCCGCACCTGCTGCCGCCCGCGCTTCTTCGGCCGTTTCCCACCGCCAGCCCCAGGCCCGGTCCCGCAGGCGCCAGGTCCGCATCAGCAGGGCGAGGGGCACCCCGAGCACGACGGTCCAGATCGCGGCGGCGGCGCCGGTCAGCCACCAGACCGGGCCGAACTCGGCCAGCTCCCGGGTGCCCATCGGTCCGCCGGAGAGAGCGGCGAGGGCGGCGGTGCCCGCGCCACAGCCGACCGCGGCGAACGCCGTGACCAGCGCGGTCTCCCCCGGACTCCAGGCGTCCTCGGGGGTTCCGCAGGACGGTGCCGCTCTCCGTACGGTGAACCAGGCGACGGCGAAGGCCGCCATCAGCGGGACCACTCCGGCCGCTCCGTTCACCGCCGTTCCGGGGCCCGGGTCCGGCAGGGCGGCCAGCAGCGGGAACCCGGGCAGCGCGGGGTCCCCGTAGAAGCCGAGGGGGGCGACCGTGGCCGCCGTACCGAGCGAGAAGCCGGGTCCGAGTCCGTACGACGCCGCCCACACCGCCGCGTTCGGCACCAGCGCCAGGGCCAGCAGCAGGACGGCGACCTGCCCGGACACCTCGTCGGAGAGCGCCAGGAACGATTCCTCCGTCGCGACCCTGTTCCGTACCAGCCCAATCGCGACGAGCAGCGCGCCGCCGCCGAGCAGCACCGCGATCCCGGCCACCGCCGACCGGGTCGCCGCCTCGGCCCGGTCGCGGAAGAGGGTACGGGCCACCGCCTCCTGGACCCGAAGCGGCGCCCAGGACGGGGTGGCGCCCACCGGCCGGCCGGATGCCGTCCACACCCCGGCCGCCGCCGCGCCCGCCACCACGGCCACCAGAGGGAACGCGAGCGTGGCCGAATCCCCGGTGTCCACGCGGAGCGGAGCGGACCGTACGAAAGCCACGGCTCCCGCGACCACCAGCAGGTAACCGGTCACCACCGCGTACCAGATGGCGGCGGCCGACGGCGGCCGGTCCTCCGTCGCGTCCGCCGGGCCCACGGGGTCCGCCGCATCCAGCGCGTCGCGGGCGGCCCGGTGCAGCAGCCACACGGGGAGCACCGTCAGCAGCAGGGGGACCGTCGCCACCGGGGCGGGGATGTGGCTGAGGGTGTCCGTCCTGACGAGTTCGGCACCGTGCGAGAGCAGCCACAGGGCCGCTGCCGTGCGGACCGCCCGGCCGGGTCCGGCGTCGGAGTACGGCGAGCTGATCCACAGTCCCATCAGCAGGACGGTGAGCGTGCCGAGACCGAGTCCGGCCGCGATCGCTCCGCGCAGCAGTGCGGAGGCCAGGGCGGCAGCCCTGCCGCGTCCGGAGGACAACATCGGGCTGCGATCGGTCACTTGGGTCACGCCCGCCATGCTGCCAACGACACGCGCTGAATCCGTGTAACGGGCGAACGGGCGCCGTGTCGCCCAATATACGTTTATGTGCTTTTTCACCCGGTGTAGTGCTACGGAGGCCCATCCGTGACGGGAAGTACGACCGGCACCGCCGACGTCCCGCTGCCCTCCCCCAAGGAGCGGCGCAGGCTGCGTGAGGCGAAGTCGCTGAGCGAGGAGCAGGTGGCCTCCGCGCTCGGGGTCACCGAGGCCACCGTCCGGTCCTGGGAGTCGGGGCGTACGGCCCCGCAGGGACACAAACGCGAGGCGTACGCCCAGCTCATCGGGTGCGCCGACCAACGGCCCGCCCGCCGGGGCTCCTCCGCCCGGTCGAGGGGCCGCCGTCCGAAACCGGCCACCGCGGAGGCGACTGTGGTCGAAGCCACCGCCGAGGCCGCTCCGGCTCCGGATTCCGCTCCTGCTCCGGCTCACACTTCCGCTCCGGCTCCGGACGGGGTCGCGCCGGTACCCGATCCGCCCGAGCCCGATCCGCCCGAGCCCGACGCGACCGCGACCGACGTGCCCAGCGTGCCCGACGAGCCCGACGAGCCCGACGTGCCCGACGCGCCTTCGGGGCCGACTCCGGAGGGGGCGTTCGACGCGCTCTACCAGCGGACCGCCCCCGGACTGGTCGGCCAGGCCTTTCTGCTGACGGGGCGCCGGAACCTCTCCCAGGAGTCCGTGGAGCGCGCGTTCCACACGGCGTGGGAGCGGTGGCCGGAAGTCGCCGTGGACCGGGATCCGGGGGGCTGGGTGCGGGCCGCCGCTCACGAGTACGCGCTGTCGCCCTGGCACCGGGTGCGCCGCGCCCACCGCCACCCGGACGCGCCGCCCGCCGATCCGGAGCGGCGGGCGCTGCTGGACGCGTTTCTCGCGCTGCCGCCGTCCTCCCGCCGCACGGTCCTGCTCTATGACGGGGTCGGGCTCGATCTGCCGGAGACGGCGGCCGAGACGGAGGCGAGCACTCCGGCCGCCGCCGGGAGGCTGGTGAACGCGCGGGCCGCGCTCGCCGAGCGGCTGCCCGAACTGGCCGAGGCCCCGTCGCCCGCGGAGCTCTCCGACCGGTTGCGCGAGCGGCTCCACTCCCTGGCCGCCCTCGAACCTCCGCCCACCCTGCCCGCCCCGAAGGCCGTACGCGCCGGGAGCGAGCGCAAGGCCCAGCTCTGGACCAGGGCGGCCATCGCCTTCGCCGCCCTGCTCATCGGCGCGACCGCCTTCACCCTGCACACCGCGCCCACCCAGTACGAGGAACCTCTCTCCCCCGCCCAACGCGTCGGGGGCGTACCCCCGCGCGGCGGCCCGCCGCACCTGACCGAGCAGGACCTGGAACTCCAGCAGTCACTGCGCGGGGAGCTCACCCACGGCCCGGAACGCCTGGTGCCGCTGGTCCACTGACGGTTCGCCGGTCCACCGGCTCCACCGGCCGTACGAGAACGGCGTGGGCCCGTACCCCTGGTGCCAGGGGTACGGGCCCACGCCGTTGTGACGCGTTCACGCGGGGTGCGGCGGCGGGGCCGCCGTGGTGCCCGTGATCAGGCGCCGAGGATCTCGCGCGCCAGCTTGGCGGTCTCGGTCGGCGTCTTGCCGACCTTCACGCCGGCGGCCTCGAGGGCCTCCTTCTTCGCGGCGGCGGTGCCGGAGGACCCGGAGACGATGGCGCCCGCGTGGCCCATGGTCTTGCCCTCGGGCGCGGTGAAGCCCGCGACGTAGCCGACGACCGGCTTCGTGACGTTCTTCGCGATGAAGTCGGCGGCACGCTCCTCGGCGTCGCCACCGATCTCACCGATCATGACGATGAGGTCGGTCTCGGGGTCCGCCTCGAACGCCGCGAGGGCGTCGATGTGCGTCGTACCGATGACCGGGTCGCCACCGATGCCGACGGCGGAGGAGAAGCCGATGTCACGGAGCTCGTACATCATCTGGTAGGTCAGCGTGCCGGACTTGGACACGAGACCGATGCGGCCGGGCTTGGTGATGTCGCCCGGGATGATGCCGGCGTTGGACTGGCCGGGGGTGATCAGACCCGGGCAGTTCGGGCCGATGATCCGGGTCTTGTTGCCCTTCGAGCCCGCGTACGCCCAGAAGGCGGCGGAGTCGTGGACGGCGATGCCCTCGGTGATGACGACGGCGAGGGGGATCTCGGCGTCGATCGCCTCGACGACGGCGGCCTTCGCGAAGGCCGGCGGCACGAAGAGGACGGACACGTCGGCGCCCGTCTTCTCCATCGCCTCGGCGACGGAACCGAAGACCGGGACCTCGGTGCCGTCGAAGTCGACGGTGGTGCCGGCCTTGCGCGGGTTCACGCCACCGACGATGTTGGTGCCGTCGGCCAGCATGAGCTTGGTGTGCTTCATGCCCGTGGCGCCGGTCATCCCCTGGACGATGACCTTGCTGTCCTTGGTGAGGAAGATAGCCATGGTGTGGAGTCCCTCGTCCTTACTTCGCAGCCGCGGCGAGCTCGGCGGCCTTGTCGGCCGCGCCGTCCATGGTGTCCACGCGCTGGACCAGCGGGTGGTTGGCGTCGGAAAGGATCTTGCGACCCAGCTCCGCGTTGTTGCCGTCGAGACGCACGACGAGCGGCTTCTCGACCTTCTCGCCCTTGCTCTCGAGCAGCGCGAGCGCCTGGACGATGCCGTTGGCGACCTCGTCGCAGGCGGTGATGCCACCGAAGACGTTGACGAACACGGACTTGACGTCGGTGTCGCCGAGGATGATCTCCAGGCCGTTCGCCATGACCTCGGCGGAGGCGCCGCCACCGATGTCGAGGAAGTTGGCGGGCTTCACGTTGCCGTGGTTCTCACCGGCGTACGCGACGACGTCCAGGGTCGACATGACCAGACCGGCACCGTTACCGATGATGCCGACCTCGCCGTCGAGCTTGACGTAGTTGAGGTTCTTGGCCTTCGCGGCGGCTTCGAGGGGGTTGGCCGCGGCCTTGTCCTCGAGGGCCTCGTGCTCGGGCTGGCGGAAGTCGGCGTTCTCGTCGAGCGAGACCTTGCCGTCCAGGGCCAGGATGCGGCCGTCCTTGGTCTTCACCAGCGGGTTGACCTCGACGAGGAGCGCGTCCTCGGCGACGAAGGTCTCCCACAGGGTCACCAGGGCCTCGGCGACACCCTCGGCCACGTCGGCCGGGAACTTCGCCTGGGCCACGATCTCGCGGGCCTTGACGATGTCGACGCCGTCGACGGCGTTGACCGGGACCTTCGCGAGGGCCTCGGGGGTCTTCTCCGCGACCTCCTCGATGTCCATGCCGCCCTGCACCGAGGCCATGGCCAGGAAGGTGCGGTTGGTGCGGTCGAGGAGGTAGGAGACGTAGTACTCCGCCTCGATCTCCGGAGACAGCTCGGCGATCATCACCTTGTGGACCGTGTGGCCCTTGATGTCCATGCCGAGGATGTCGGTCGCCCGGGCGACTGCCTCGTCCGGGTCGGCGGCGAGCTTGACGCCGCCGGCCTTGCCACGGCCTCCGACCTTCACCTGCGCCTTGACGACGGACTTGCCGCCCAGCCGCTCGGTCGCCTCGCGGGCTGCCTCAGGCGTGTCGATGACTTCACCGGCCAGCACCGGTACACCGTGCTTGGCGAAGAGGTCCCTCGCCTGGTACTCGAACAGGTCCACGCGCGTCCGTCCCTTTTAGTGGTCTCGCGGTTGGTTTGATGCGTGGGCGTGCCGCGAGGGGCAAACGTGACTGCGCTGTCACCAAGGAATGCGTACACGGTGTCCAGTACGCGGCATGTCCATCCGGCAGGTTATCCCCGCGCTCCGCCCGACCATAAATCGGAGATCCCGCACGAGCGGTGATTACGGTCACAGATACCCCTGGTGACCGGGGTGCAGGGGACAAATCGGCACGCCGCCGCCCCTGCGGGGGCGCTGGTCAGCGGGGGTTGCGGCGGAACGGGCGGGGCGACGACCGGACGGGCGCCGGGCCAACCGTCGGAGCGGTGAGAGATGAACCACCCGAGGAACCACCCCTGGAACCGCCCGAGGACCACCCACCAGGTTCGGGCGGCTGACGTCCCCGGCGCCCCCTCACCGCGCCGGGACCGGCAGGGGACGCTTCTCCAGGGCGGCCGCCATCACCTCGGGGAAGAGGTCCGGGGTGCAGGCGAAGGCGGGGACCCCGAGGGCGGCCAGTGCCGCCGCATGGTCGCGGTCGTAGGCGGGCGCCCCGTCGTCCGAGAGCGCGAGCAACGCCACGAACTCCACTCCGGACCGCTTCATCTCCGCGACCCGCTGGACCATCCCGTCGCGCATCCCGCCTTCGTAGAGGTCGCTGATCAGGGCGACGACGGTGTCGGCGGGGCGGGTGAGGCGCGCCTGGCAGTAGGTGAGAGCCCGGTTGATGTCCGTACCGCCGCCGAGCCGGGTGCCGAAGAGCACGTCGACGGGGTCGTCCAGCTGGTCGGTGAGGTCGACCACGGCGGTGTCGAACACGATCAGCCGGGTGTCCAGCGAACGCATGGAGGCGAGGACCGCCCCGAAGACGGCCGCGTGGACGACGGAGGCGGCCATCGAACCGGACTGGTCGACGCAGAGGACGACCTCCTTGCGGACGGCCCGGCCCGCCCGGCCGTAACCGATGAGCCGCTCCGGGACGACGGTGCCCGCGCCGATCGATCCGGTTGATCCGATCGATCCGGTTGATCCGGTTGATCCGGCTGATCCGGCTGATCCGGCTGATCCGGCTGATCCGTCCGCGCCGTCCGCGCCCGGGAGCGGCACCCAGTGCTTGAGGTTGGCGCGGATGGTGCGGTTCCAGTCGATGTCGCGGTGGCGGGGGCTGCGGGTCCGCGCGGACCGGTCGAGGGCACCGGTGAGCGTCGCCCGGGTGTGTCCGGCCAGCCGCCTCTCCAGGTCGGCGACGACCTTGCGCACCACGGCGCGGGCCGTCTCCCGGGTGGTCTCCGGCATCGCCCCGCCGAGCTGGAGGAGGGTGCCGACGAGGTGGACGTCGGCCTCGACCGCGTCGAGCATCTCGGGTTCCAGCAGCAGGGCGGCGAGGCCGAGCCGCTCGATGGCGTCCCGCTGCATGACCTGGACGACGGGGGCGGGGAAGTACGTACGGATGTCGCCGAGCCACCGGGCGGCGGCGGGAGCGGACGCACCGAGTCCGGCCCCGCGCTCGCCTGGCGTCCGGGCGCCCGGGCCCTTCCCGCCGCCGTAGAGCGCGGTGAGGGTGCGGTCCAGCGCCGCGTCCCGGCCCTCGGGGGCGTGGCCGGTGGACTCCGCGCTGTCGGAGCCCAGCACCAGCCGCCACCGCCTGACCCGCTCGTCGCCGGATGCCCGCGCGGGCCGGGGCTGTTGGGACCTCGGGCCCCGTCCGGGTACGGGAACGTGTTCCGTCACGGTCGATCAACTCCTGTACGCGGGAGGGCCGGTCGGGTCCGGTCCGGTTCGGCCCGGCCCGGTCTCGGCCGGCCGGGGCCGGTCGGTCCGGTCGGGCTCGGTGTGCTCGATGCGCGCCGGGACGCGTTCGGCACCGAGGACGAGGCGGAGCAGCGGGAGTACGGCGTCGGCGCGGGGCCCGTCCAGCTCCGGGCCGAAGCCGGGCAGCGCCGCCCCGGTGCCGGGTCCCCGGGCCCGCCCGGTTCCGGCCGGGCCCCGGCGGGCCAGCTCCCCCAGGGTGCGCCGGACTCCCGGTTCGTACGCGGAGAACGTACGGCGGAGCAGCGGCAGCACGTCCGTGAAGGCGTCGTCTGGTACGCCGGTCAGCCAGCCGTCCACCAGGGCGAACAAGCGCTCGTCGTGCACGAGGAGCATCCCGCCGCCGGAGGCTCCTCCGAGGAAGCCGTCGATCCACGCGGCGGCGTGCGGGGGCGGGGTGCCGGGCGAGAGGGCGAGGCCCATGAGCCGCGCCGCCTCGCCGTCCCCGAGCCGGCCCTCGTCCAGCAGCAGCCGGGTGGCGCGGCCCCGTACGACCCCGGCGACCGTGTTCCGGGCCGACAGTCTGCCGAGCACCGCCGCCCAGCGGTCCCGGAGCCCGTACGCGGGTTCGTCCGGGGGTGCCAGGAGGGCGATCGCCCCGTGCACCTCGTCCACCGCGCGGCGCATCGCGTCCGCGCCGTCGGCGTCCAGGCCCGTGCAGGCGGCGGGCAGCCCGACGCAGATCCGTGCCGCCAGTCCGGCGGCGACCTCGCCGAGGGCGGCGGTGTCCGTGGCGCGTACGTCCCCGTACCGCAGTGAGCGGGCCAACGCGGGCAGGGCCTCGGCGAGATGGGAGACGTCCGCGTCGAGCGCGGCCCGGTCCGCCAGGACCCGCATCACCACCGGCAGCGCGCCGGGCAGGCCGGCGAGGAGGCAGTGTTCGGCGAGTGCGGTGACCTCGCCGAGGGTGGTCGCCAGGCAAGCCTCCGACTCGGCCTTGGCGGTGGCGGCGCTGAGCACGGTGGTGCCCCAGGTGCCCGCCTCCGCGATCCTGACGGAGAGCTCCGGCTCCCAGCGCAGCCGCCAGGTCTCCCGGAAGGTGCCGGTGCTCCCCCGGCCCGCCACCGGCTCGCCCCAGTCAACGGCGAGGAGCCGCAGCCGGTGCAGCAGCAGGCTCCGCGCGGCGTCGTTCTCCCGGCGGAGGTCGAGCTCCACCTCCCGGTCGGCTGGTTCCGGCTTCAGGCGCAGGGTGCGCTGCTGCCGGGCCAGATCCCGCTGGAGCGGCACGGCCGGTGCGCCGTCGGGGACTTCGCCGAGCGCGGTGCCGACGACGAGTCCGGCGTGGACGAGCGCGAGGGGCACGTCGGAGCCGTCGCACATGACGGCCCGGACCGCGTCGGTGGCCTCGGCGAGACCGGCGAGCGGGCGCCCGCGCAGGGCGGCGAGCGTCTCGGCGAGGCGTACCGCCTCGATGACATGGGCCGGGGAGACGAACCGGTCCTCGTCGCGCAGCAGCCCCGCGACCTTCGTCATCCAGCGCTCGACGGGCCGGTCCGGGGCGCGGAAGAGGTGGGCGTACCAGCCGGGTGCCTCGATACCGGCGCCGTATCCGCTGCGGCGGACCAGCCGCCGGTGCGTCCAGGGCACCCAGGTCATGCCGGTCTTCACCTTGGGGAGTCCCTTCACCAGCGCGCGGTCGGCGGTGAGGGTGGTCCGGGCGGCGAGGGCGGGCACGTGCCAGGCGCCGCAGACGACCGCGACCTCGTCGCCGAACTCCTTCCGCGCCGCCCGGAGCCGGATGCGCATGAACGCCTCGCGTACGGCGTCGCGGGGGTGCCCGCCGTCGCCGTACGTCTCGCGCAGCGCCGACATCGCCTCGGCCAGCGCGGCGAACGGGGCGACGGGGTCGGCGCCGGGTGCCGAGGACCGGTGTTCGACCACGTCCTCCCACCACTGCTCGGGGTCGTCGTAACCGGCTGCTTCGGCCAGCAGCGCGACCGGGTCGGGCGGGGCGGGCGAGGTCTCCCAGTCCCCTTCGCCCTGGGTGGCCGCCGCGAGCGCCAGCGAGTGGGCGGCGGGCAGGTCGACGAAGCGGACGGCTGCCCCGTGCGCGAGCGCCCAGCGGATCGCGACCCACTCCGGTGAGAACTCCGCCATCGGCCAGAACGAGGCCAGCCCCGGATCGTCCTCGGCGTGCGCGAGCAGCGCCACCGGTGGCCGCATCTCCGGGTCGGCGGCGAAGGCCAGCAACGCGTCCGCCTCCGGCGGTCCTTCGACCAGCACGGCGCGCGGCTCCACCGCCTCCAGTGCGGCCAGCACCGCCCGCGCCGACCCCGGGCCGTGGTGCCGCACCCCGAGCAGCAGCGGCCCGGGGGCCCCGTGGGCCGGAGCGGTGCGCGCCGGTGGCGTGGGCTCCGGGGTTGCGGGCGTGGGGGTCACCGGCGTCGCGGTCATGGCGCGACCTCGCGGCAGGCGCGGTAGAAGTCCTTCCAGCCGTCCCGTTCGCGGACGACCGTCTCCAGGTATTCCTGCCAGACGGCCCGGTCCGCCGCCGGATCCCGGACGACCGCGCCGAGGATTCCGGCGGCCACGTCGCCCGGGCGCAGGGTGCCGTCGCCGAAGTGGGCGGCGAGCGCGAGGCCGTGGGTGACGACGGAGATCGCCTCGGCGGTGGAGAGTGTGCCCGAGGGGGACTTGACCCGGGTGCGGCCGTCCGTGGTGACGCCGTCGCGGAGTTCCCGGAAGACGGTGACGACGCGCCGGATCTCGGTCATCCCCTCGGGGGCGGCCGGCAGGTCGAGGGCGCGGCCCAGCTGGTCGACGCGGCGCGAGACGATGCCCACCTCGTCCTCGGGCGTCGCCGGGAGCGGCAGCACGACGGTGTTGAAGCGGCGGCGGAGCGCGCTGGACAGCTCGTTGACGCCCCGGTCGCGGTCGTTGGCGGTGGCGATGAGGTTGAATCCCTTGACCGCCTGGACCTCCTGGCCCAGTTCGGGGACGGGCAGGGTCTTCTCCGAGAGGATCGTGATGAGCGAGTCCTGCACGTCGGCCGGGATGCGGGTCAGCTCCTCCACCCGGGCGGTACGCCCCTCCGCCATGGCACGCATCACCGGGCCGGGCACCAGGGCTGCCCGGCTCGGGCCGTGGGTGAGCAACTGCGCGTAGTTCCAGCCGTACCGGATCGCTTCCTCGGGCGTGCCCGCGGTGCCCTGGACGAGGAGCGTCGAGTCACCGCTGACGGCCGCCGCGAGGTGCTCGGAGACCCAGGTCTTGGCGGTCCCGGGTACCCCGAGGAGCAGCAGGGCGCGGTCGGTGGCGAGGGTGGTCACGGCGACCTCGACGAGCCGGCGCGGACCCACGTACTTGGGGGTGATCACCGTGCCGTCCGGGAGTGTGCCGCCGAGGAGATAGGTGGCGACGGCCCACGGCGAGAGACGCCAACGGGCAGGTCGGGGGCGGTCGTCGGCGGCGGCCAGCGCCTTGAGTTCGTCGGCGAAGGCGTCTTCGGCGTGCGGCCGGAGCGCCCGCACGCCCGCGCCGGGCGACGCACCGTCCGGCGACGCACCGTCCGGCGACGCACCGTCCGGCAATGCGCTGTCCGGCACCGCGCCGTCCGGCCGCCCACCGCGCGCCGCCGCGCCGTCCGGCAGCGCCCCCGCGGGAGCGTCGGCGCCCCCACTTCCACCGTCCGGCGTGCCGCCCGACGCGGGCGCGTGCCCGGTGGCCGCTGATTCCCCGGCTCGTTCGTACACGGTCATGGTCCCCCTCCAGATCGCTCGGTCCGATGTGTGTCACCACCGTGCACCACCCCACTGACAATCGGCCCCTCACTCACCGTCACCGCAGGTCAGGGTGATTGTCAGTGGGGGGCCCTACCGTCGTTGCCATGCTGCTGTCTCATGAGGGAGAGTCCGCGCGGACCGCCGAACCGGCGGGACGCACCCCTGCCGTCCCGGCCGACGCCGAGGCGGCGCGCAGGCGCGCCGAGCGGAGGGCCGCCCGGATCACCGACGGTGCACGGGAGTTGGAGGAGCGTCTCGCCGACCTCCTGCGCACCGGCCTCGCGGTGTCCGGGCAGTCCGGCCACGACCGCTGGGAGGAGACCGCCGCCCGGATGGTCGACGCGCAGGCCCCCGGACTGGCCGCGCGAGTGCGCGAGTTGGGCGCGCTGGCTGCGTCCGGGCCTGGATGGCCCGCACGGATGCTGGAGGAGTGCGGGCTGCTCCATCTGCTCAACACCGCCTGGCTGGGGCGGGATCGGCTGCCCGCACCGCTGTCGGCGACGGTCCGCACCCGGGTGGGGCTTCCCTCGGCGCCGGACGGCCCGCCGGTGCGCGACCACTGGCAGGTGCTCGCCCGGTACGACACGTCGGACGGCAAGCTCGTCACCCGCCGTATCTGGTTGTACGGACAGGGGTCCGGCCGCACGGCGGTGCTGCTCTCCTACGGCCCGGGGGGCCGCGCTCCTGAGCTGTCCCTCCCGGTGGGCACGGTTCTGGACGCGGAGGTGACGCCGCATCCGGGTGCGGCCCGACGGGCGGAACTGGGGGCGGTGTTCAGCACCCCGGAGCCCGCCCGCACGCCTCCTCCGGGGGTGTGCCCCACCGAGGCCCTCGCCGGATACGGCCGCGCGCTGGGCGAGGACCCGTGGGCGGAGCGGCATCCGGTGGTGCTGGGCGCGGTGATACCCATACCCGCCTCCGGCCACTGGCAGCTCGCCGACGAGGAGACCGGGAGCGCCCTGCCGGTGGCGGGGGACCCGCGCTCCAGGCCGGGGCTCTGGCGGCTGGCCGCACTCTCGGGCGGCGGTCCGGTCACGGTCTTCGGCGAGCTGGGCCCACGCGGCTTCGCCCCGCTGACGGCCTGGTCCGTCGGCGACGGCGACGGGCCGGGCGAGACCGTCGCCCTGGCCTGATCGACGGGCGCGCAGCCGGAGGCCCGCCGCCCCGCCCCGAAGCCGTACCCGGGCCCGATGCCGATGCCCGTTGCCCATTGCCCGTTGCCCATTTCCCGTTGCCCATTGCCCGTTGCCCATTGCCCGTTGCCCGTTGCCCGTTGCCCGTCCGCCGGAGGTGAACCATGACCGCCACGAACCCGCCCCCGTCCAGGCCCGGTTGCCCGGACCGCCACCACCCACAAGCCCCGGACCGCACGCACGCCCCCGACCGCACGCACGCCCCGAACCCCGCCGGCGCCTCGAACCACCCCACCGGCACGGAGCACCCGGCCGCCCCGCACCGACCCACCTCGCACCCGGCCGGCTCCCCACCCCACTGGCAGGGAGTGGAGTGGGACGAGCTGGTCACCCGCGCCTTGCTCGGTACGGACCGACGCCCGCCGCACCCCCCGGACGGCGCGTCCGGCGGACCGGCCGCCCTGCTGGACGCGGCTGCGGTGCACGCCGTCCGCCGCCGGGCGGGACTGCGCCCCGCCCTGGCCGGGGCGTTCCCCGGCCGGGCCCCCGAGGACCCCCGCCCACCGCTGCCCCCGGCGGCCCGCCGCAGGCTCGCGCAGCTACTCGCGGACCGGGCGGGCGGCCCCCACACCGGCAGGCGGGGTACGGCGCCCGATCTGACGGAGCTGATCCCGCAGTGGCTGGCCGCCGCCAACCGCCACGGGTACCGCGCCCCGGCGGCGCTGCTCCCGCCCCTGCTGGACGCGGCGCGGGCGCGTACCGATCTGCGACCGCACGCATTGGCCTTCGCCGGTTCGCGCGGCCGTTGGCTGGCGGCCCTGAACACGGACTGGCGGTTCGCGCTGCGCGACGGTGCTCCGCAGGCCGCGCTCCGGGGCGGGCCCGGCGGCGGTGCCGACGCGGGCGCGGTGCGCGAGCTGTGGGAGGAGGGGCTGTTCACGGAGCGGATCGCGCTGCTCAGTGCCGTACGGCTCCGCGATCCGGACGCGGCCCGGGACCTGCTCGCCGGGAGCTGGTCCGGTGAGCGCGCGGAGGACCGGCTGATGTTTCTGGACACGCTCCGCGCCAAGCTCTCCGGGGCGGACGAGGATTTCCTGGAGGAGGCGCTCGGCGACCGCAGCCGCAACGTCCGCGCCACCGCCGCCGAGCTCCTCTCCACCCTGCCCGACACCGCGTTGGGCCGGCGGATGGCCGCCCGCGCGGTCTCCTGCGTCAGCCTGGACCGCAGGTCCGGCGGTACCGCGCCGCCCGTCCCCGGCGGGACCGCCTCCGCGTCCGGGGGGCCGTCCTTGTTCATAGAGGCACCGCACGAGTGCGACGCCGGAATGCAACGGGACGGGGTGATCCCGGCACCCCCTGCCGGGAAGGGTGAACGGTCCTGGTGGTTCGGCCAGTTGGTGGAATCGACGCCGCTCGCCACCTGGCCCGCCAGACTCGGCGGGCGCACGGCGCGGGAGTTGGTGGGGCTGCCGGTGGCCGACGACTGGGCCGCCGACCTGCACGCCGCCTGGTGCCGTGCCGCCGTACGGCAGCGGGACGAGGAGTGGGCGCGGGCGCTGCTCGGTGTCCCCACCGCGCCCCCGGCGGACACCACCGGGACCGACTCGCCGGCCGAGCGGTCCAAGCTCCTCGCGACGCTGCCCCGGGAGGAACGCGCCGCGTGGGCGGCCGGTTTCATAGCGGCCCACGGCCTCTCCGACGCGTTCCAGCTGCTGGGCGTGTGTGCCGTGCCCTGGGCGGCGCCGCTGGGACGCGCGGTCGTCGACGCGCTCGACATCGCCCGTGAGGCGGGCAGCTACCCCTGGAGCTTCAGCGGAGTCATGGGCCTGGCCGAGCGCTGTCTCGACCCCGGCGAGGCCGACCGGCTGGAGGTGCTCACCACCCCGGAGGACGAGCGCGAGGACGCCTCACCAGGGGCGGGCGGCTACTGGTCGGAGGCCTTCCAGCGTCTGGTCTCCACCCTCCGGCTGCGGGCCGCCATGGAGGCCGAGCTGACCCCGGCCGGACCCTGACATGCAGCGGGAAACGGAGAGGGGCGCGGGGCGCGGGCTGCCCTCCGGGAGGGCCGGACACCTCGGGCAGCCGGTGGTCCGGCCCTCCCCGGAGGGCCGGACCACCGGACATCGACCGCCCCGGACCACCGGACATCGACCGCCCCGGGCAGCCGGGACGCCGCCGCGCACCCGCCGGTGTCAGGCGTCCGCCGGGTGGGGGACATTCGCGTTGACCCAGTCGACGATCGCGGTGGTGGTCGCGCCCGGGGTGAAGATCGCGGCGACCCCGAGCTCCCGGAGCGGCGCGATGTCCTCCTCCGGGATGATCCCGCCGCCGAAGACCTTGATGTCCTCGGCCTCCCGCTCCTTCAGGAGTTGGATCACCTTGGCGAACAGCGTGTTGTGGGCGCCGGAGAGGATCGACAGACCGATCGCGTCGGCGTCCTCCTGGATGGCGGTGTCCACGATCTGTTCCGGGGTCTGGTGGAGGCCGGTGTAGATGACCTCCATTCCGGCGTCCCGCAGTGCCCGCGCGATCACCTTGGCCCCTCGGTCGTGGCCGTCGAGCCCCGGTTTGGCCACCACCACACGAATCGGACCGGACACACCCATCACTGCCTCCATCTGGTTTCCCGCACCGCCGGTCGCGCTGTACTGCTCCACGTCCTGAGCCGTGACGCACTGTTCCCGAGCCGACGCCCGCGCCGACGCCCTCACCGATGCCCGCGCCGACGCTCCACGGATGTGAACGAACGTTATCCTCAGCATCCTTCCCCGTCGCCTCCCGTTTCGTGAAGGACGTGAGGGGGGAAATCTCCTTGTGGGACATGTTCGCCATACGCCCGCCCCCTACACCGAGAGGCGCACACCCGCCACCTGGGGACGGCCGTAAGGGGAGCCGCCAGAGGTCGCCGCACACCCGCGCCGTCAGCCGCACGGCGCGGAGGTGCGGCCCCCGCGAGCGTCCGGTCCCCCGGCCGTCCGACCAGGGCCGCCGGGGGAACGGACGGCAGCAGGCCGGAAATCCCGGCCGCCGGGACCGCTCCGGACCGGCGCCAGCCACCGGAGCGACGCAGAGAAAGCGACGAGAGAGAACAGACGGCCGCCCGGGCCCCCACCAGGCGATCCGGGCACCGGAAGAGCGGTCCGACCGGCACGAGCTTTCGCCGGCGGCCGACCGGGCCGGTCGCGACCTCGCCACGGCACCCCCTGAAGGCGCGCGGGACCGAAGCCGTTCGCGCGTGCCGGTGCAGGAGGTCGGCCATGAATCTGTTGCCTTTGCTCACCCTGCTGCCGCGTCTGCCACGTCTGCTGCGCCTGCCGTCACCGCAGGGCCTGCGCTCCTCGTCGGCGCTGCTCAGGGCCACCGCGCTGGATCTGGCGATTCTCGCCGGACACGTGCTCTTCTACCCGACCGGCCTCACCCCGGAGCGCCGCAGGACCACCCCCGGTATCGAGCAGGACCTCGACGCGCTGCCTTCGGGCGTGGCCGCGCTGCCCCCGGCCCGGGAGGACGACCGGCCGCCGGTGGTGCTGCTGCACGGGTTCATCGACAACCGCTCCGTCTTCGTACTGCTCCGCCGCTCGCTCGCCCGGCACGGCAGGCACCATCTGGAATCGCTCAACTACTCTCCGCTGACCTGTGACATCCGTGCGGCCGCCGAGTTGCTCGGGCGGCACGTCGACGAGATCTGCGAGCGCACCGGCCACCGGCGGGTGGACATCGTGGGGCACAGCCTGGGCGGCCTGATCGCCCGGTATTACGTACAGCGCCTGGGCGGTGACCACCGGGTCCGCGTGCTGGTCACCCTCGGCACCCCGCACGGCGGCACCGCCGTCGCCCCGCTGGCGAGCGCCCACCCGATCGTGCGGCAGATGCGCGCCGGTTCCGACTTCATCGAGGAGCTGCGCACCCCGGCGCCCGGGTGCCGGACGCACTTCGTCTCGTTCTGGAGCGAGCTGGACCGGGTGATGGTGCCCGTACGCACCGCGTGCATCGACCATCCGGATCTCGACGCGGAGAACGTACGGGTCACGGGCATCGGCCACCTCGCGCTCCCCGTGCACCCGGCCGTCGCCGCCCGCATCCGCCAGGTGCTCGACTCCCCTGGCTCCACCGCCACAGCGGGCGGCATCACCGGGATCACGGGCGGCGCGACGGGTGGCGCCACCGTGGCCTGAGGGAGCAGGTGGCGCGGGCGCGGCCCGGGAGGACCGGGCCCCGCCCACCTCACCGCGGTACCACCCTCACCGCAGCACGACCATCACCGCAGCACGCCCCTCACCGCGGTACGACCCTCACCGCAGCACGACCCTCACCGCAGCACGACCCTCACCGCAGCACGACGGTGACGCCCCGCCCTTCGAAGATCTCCAGGATCACGTCGAAGAGCGTGACCTCCCCGTCGCCCGAGGGCACCGGCTCCGTCAACCGCGCCCGCGCGTCGGCCGAGTTCACCCAGTCGAGGGTGAATCCGGGGGCGGCGCCCCAGCCGCCGCACAGGCAGTCGTCCAGAGCATCCAGATTCCAACCGAAGTACCCGACAGGCCCGTTGACGGCCTCGCCGATCGCGCACCAGAAGCTGTTCCGGTCGACGGTGTACCGGCCGTCCAGGGTGACCGTCCGCCCCTCGGGTGCGTCCGGCTTCCCCTGCCGACGCCACTCGTGGGACCACAACGCCACGGACAGCCAGGCCCATTGCCCGGCGGTGGACCGCCCGTGCCAGAGGCCCGGGCGGTCCGGTCCACCGGCTCGGACAAGGTCCCACACCGCTTCCGACCCGGGCACGGCGTCGTCGCACCACAGCTCGACCGTCAGGTCGAGCAGTCCGGCACCGTATGCGGAGGGCCGGGTGTCCGTGACGGTCACACGGCCGACGAAGTAGCTCCCGATGGCCGCGCCGTCCGGGGCGAGGAAGGAGAGCCAGGCGTTCCCCGCCCCGGCCCCTCGGCCACCGATGTGGTCGAGGGCCTTCAGCAGGCTGCCCTCCGGACGGCAGCCGGTGAGAAGCACCCGTCGCTCCCCCGCGTCGTCCTCCCCCGCCTCGGCCCCCTCGCCGACCGGCGTGAACAGCCCCTCGATGCCGTGCGCGAAGCCCCAGAAGTCGCCCTCGTCCTCGGCCGACCTGAGGGCATAGCCCTCGCCTCCGCCGCCCCGCACTGTCCCGTCCACCGAATCTCCCCCTCCACGCCGATCGAACACCGATTCCCCACCGCACCGACCACTGCGATTACGTTCCGTCACCGTGGCCGACGGAAATCAGAACGGACTCCTCGAACGTAACGCCAACAACGGGTCTGGGCTGCGCCGAAAGGCGCCCGAATGCCCGGTTCCCCCGAGACCAAACCCTTCCGAAGATTGTGGCCGTCACACACCGCCAGGTACAGTCGCGGCCACTGCTTCCCCGGGGCTCACCCCACTGAACTCCGGACTGGCTCCTGCTGCCGAGGCGAGAGAGAAGTTGGTGAACGACCAGCACACCCACGCCGGGTACGCCGGATACGACGCGTCACAGACAGGCAGTTACCCTGCCGATCCGCTCTACGGGACCTATCCCGGCGAGCAGGGCGTCGCTCCCGGTTCCGGATACGACAGCGATTTCGCGGCGGTCCCCATGCCCGCCCAGCACGGCACGTATCCCGGCCAGGACACCTCCTACGCCGCCGGCTCCTCCTGGGAGAGCGGCCCGCACGACGGCGGACCCACCGGCACACACACCAGCGCGCACCCCGGCACGTACGCCGGCTACCCGGCCGAGTCCCAGGCCGCGCACCACCATCCGTACGACACCACCGGCCCGGCCGGTTCGCCCGACCAGACCGGGCAGTGGGACTCCAGCGGCTGGCAGCAGGCCGCGACCCACACCACGACCGGCCAGTGGGCCTTCACCGACACCGGGGCCTTCCCCACCACCACCTTCGAGTCGGCCCTCTACGAGACGGGGACGTACCAGGCGGCCACCGCCACCGGTACGTACGAGGACCACGGCGGCGAGAACCACGGCGGGTACGACGGCACGGGATACGCCACCGCCCCCTCCGGCTATGGAACCGGCGCCCCGCACTTCGGGCCCACCGCCTACGCGACCGGCGCCTACGACACGGGCACCTTCGACACGGGCACCTACGACAGCCGGACCTTCGGCGCGGGCGGCTACGAGACCACCGCCTACGGCACCCCGGTCCACGACACTCCCGCCTCCGGCATCCCGGTCTACGACACCCCCGCCTCCGGCACTCCGGCCTACTCGGCCACCGCCTTCGCCACCGGCGCGTACGACAGCGGTGCCTACGATGCGACGGCCTGGAACACCGCGTCGGACAACCCGGACGCCACGCCCGGGACGACCGCGTACGTCCCGGAACAGATGTCCTACCGGTCCGACGAGCGGCACCGGACGGACTCCGAACACCCGACCTCCGAACACGCGGCACCCGAACACGCGGCACCCGAACACCGGGCGCCCGAACAGCACGGGTCCGCACGGAACGACGCCCCGCACGCGCCCGATGCCGAGCGGAACGCCGCTGCCGGCGCCGTACAGGAGCCCGACCCGGAGTCCGAGGACCCGGCCGCCGGCCTCCCGGACACCTGGCCCGACCCGTACACCCCCGCCGTGCGGTCCGAGGGGCGGCCCGAGGGCCGTTCCGCCGCCCGGAACCGGGCCCGCCGCCGTACGCCCGCCAAGCGGTCCGCGCTGCTGACGATCGCGGTTCCGTCCGCGTGCGTGATGGGCGTCGCGGGGATCGCGGCGGCTTCGGTCGGAGGGCTCGGTGGCGGCGAGGAGTCCAAGGACGACACGACGACGATGGCCGCCGCCGACACGTCCGTCGTGAAGGCGCTCGCGTCCAACACCAAGCTGGACACCCAGCTGGCCGGGGTCGACGCGGCAGGGGCGGACTTCCGGGACCGGGCCAGCCGTACGCAGGAGCGCATCGACCTCAAGGAGCGGCAGGCCGCCGAGAAGAAGAAGCGCGAGGAGGAGGCCGCCCGCAAGGAGGCGGCCCGCCCCAAGTACCTGCTGCCGGTGGCGCAACACGGACTGAGCGCGTACTTCGGCCAGGCCGGGGTCAACTGGATGTCCGTGCATACCGGGATCGACTTCCCCGTGCAGTACGGGACTCCGGTGATGGCCGCGACCGACGGCACCGTACGCACCCAGTGGAACAGTGCCTACGGCAACATGGCGATCGTGACCATGGAGGACGGTACCGAGACCTGGTACTGCCACCTCAGCAGCACCAGGATCCGCTCGGGTTCGGTGAAGGCCGGTGACGTGATCGCGTACTCCGGCAGCTCCGGCAACTCCACCGGCCCGCACCTGCACTTCGAGGTGCGCCCCGGCGGTGGCTCCGCGATCAATCCGCTGCCCTGGCTGGCGAGCCACGGACTCAACCCGCAGTAGATTCAGCGGTTTTCACGGAAGGCCGGGCCAAGGAGGCCCGGCCTTGCGCATGTTCAGGCCGACCGGTTGCTACAGCTTCTCGACGGGGGCGTACCGCAGCAGCAGCTTCTTGGGCCGCTCGTCGCCGAAGTCGACGGTGGCCTTCGCCTGGTCGCCGAAGCCCTCGACGGCGGTCACCGTGCCCAGGCCGAACTGGTCGTGCGTGACCCGGTCCCCGACCACCAGCGTGACCACCGGCTTGTCGCCGGTGCGCCGGGTCGCGAAGCCGGAGGGGCCGGAGCGGGCGCGGGAGGAGGAGAGCGACGAGGTGATCCCCGAGGTGGGTCCGGCCGAAGCCGCCATCGGCCCCTTCCGCTTCCACTCCAGGTGCTGGTCCGGGATCTCCTCCAGGAACCGCGACGGCGGGTTGTACGAGGGCTGGCCCCAGGCGCTCCGCATGGAGGCGCGGGTGAGGTAGAGGCGTTCGCGGGCGCGGGTGATCCCGACGTACGCGAGGCGGCGCTCCTCCTCCAGCTCCTTGACCTGGCCCAGTGCCCGCATGTGCGGGAAGACGCCGTCCTCCATGCCGGTGAGGAAGACGACGGGGAACTCGAGCCCCTTGGCGGTGTGCAGCGTCATCAGCGTGATGACGCCGGAACCGTCCTCGTCCTCGTCGGGGATCTGGTCGGAGTCGGCGACCAGGGCCACCTTCTCCAGGAACTCCGCGAGCGTCCCGGACGGCCCGGCCGCCTCGGCCTCGGCATCGACAAGGGCATCGGCGTCGCCCTCACCCCCGCCCGCCTCGCCACCGCCCTGCTCGCCCCCGTCCTGCTCGGCCGCGGCGCGGGCCCGGTCCTGCTCGAACTCAAGGGCGACGGCGGCGAGTTCCTGGAGGTTCTCGATGCGGGTCTCGTCCTGCGGGTCGGTGGACGCCTGGAGTTCGGCGAGGTAGCCGGTGCGTTCCATGACGGCTTCCAGCACGACCGCGGGGCCCGCGCCGGACTCCACGACGGTGCGCAGCTCCTCCATCAGCGTGTTGAACCGCTTGACGGCGTTGGTGGAGCGGGCCGCCATGCCGTACGCCTCGTCGACGCGGCGCAGCGCCTGCCCGAAGGAGATCCTCTCGCGCTGCGAGAGGGCGTCGATCATCGCTTCGGCGCGGTCGCCGATGCCGCGCTTGGGCACGTTGAGGATGCGGCGCAGCGGTACGGAGTCCTCGGGGTTGGCGAGCACCCGGAGGTAGGCCAGGATGTCCCGGACCTCCTTGCGCTCGTAGAAGCGGACACCGCCGACGACCTTGTAGGGCAGGCCGACACGGATGAAGATCTCTTCGAAGACGCGGGACTGCGCGTTGGTGCGGTAGAAGACCGCGACGTCACCGGCCTTGGCGTCCCCCGCGTCGGTGAGCCGGTCGATCTCGTCGGCGACGAACTGCGCCTCGTCGTGCTCGGTGTCGGCGACGTACCCGGTGATGCGGGTGCCCGTTCCGGCGTTGGTCCAGAGGTTCTTGGGGCGGCGGCTCTCGTTGCGTTCGATGACGGCGTTGGCGGCCGAGAGGATCGTCTGCGTGGAGCGGTAGTTCTGCTCCAGCAGGATCGTGGTGGCGTCCGGGTAGTCCTCCTCGAACTGGAGGATGTTGCGGATCGTCGCGCCCCGGAAGGCGTAGATCGACTGGTCCGCGTCACCGACGACGCAGAGCTCGCCGGGTGCGTCCTGCTCGCCCGCCGGTCCGACCAGCTCGCGCACGAGGGTGTACTGGGCGTGGTTGGTGTCCTGGTACTCGTCGACCAGCACGTGCCGGAAGCGGCGGCGGTAGTGCTCGGCGACGTCGGGGAACGCCTGGAGCAGGTGGACCGTCGTCATGATGATGTCGTCGAAGTCGAGGGCGTTGGCCTCGCGCAGCCGCGCCTGGTAGAGCGCGTACGCCTGGGCGAGGGTCTTCTCGAAGCCGTCGGCGGCCTGCCCGGCGAAGGTCTCCTCGTCGATGAGCTCGTTCTTGAGGTTGGAGACCTTGGCGGTGAAGGACTTCGGCGGGTAGCGCTTGGGGTCGAGGTCCAGGTCGCGGCAGACCAGGGCCATCAGCCGCTTGGAGTCGGCCGCGTCGTAGATCGAGAACGACGAGGTGAAGCCGAGCCGCTTCGACTCGCGGCGCAGGATGCGGACACACGCGCTGTGGAAGGTCATGACCCACATGGCGTTGGCGCGGGGGCCGACGAGCTGCTCGACCCGCTCCTTCATCTCGCCGGCGGCCTTGTTGGTGAAGGTGATCGCCAGGATCTGCCCGGGGTGCACGCCGCGCTCGGCGAGCAGGTGGGCGATGCGGTGGGTGAGCACCCGGGTCTTGCCGGAGCCGGCGCCCGCGACGATGAGCAGCGGGGATCCGGCGTGCACGACGGCGGCGCGCTGCTCGGTGTTGAGTCCGTCGAGCAGTGCGGCGGAGTCGAGGACCGGGCGCGGGGCGCCGTCGCGGTAGTAGCCGTCCCTGGGCGGCGGGGGCGCGTCGAAGAGCCCTTCGAAGAGGCCCTCGGGCACCTCCTCGGGCGCGTGGTCCTCGGGGGGCGGCGGGGGCCCCTCGTCCACGGGCTGGAGGCCGGTCAGGAAGCTGTCGTCAAAGAGGCTGCTCATCGCTAGTCGAGTTTAGGGTGTCCGGCCGACAGTCCGGGCGGGCTTCGCCGGAGTCGGCAGACGGCCGTCACTGGCTGTCAAGGACCGTGCGCGGCGCGCGAAGGAATTCCCGGCGCGGCCCCGGTACGGACACCTCCCGGGGCCCCGGTGCGCACCTCTGCGACCAAGGTCACGAAAATGTATCGGGCATATCGCTCATCGCCCTTCCCAGCCGTCCCGCCGCTTGGCTACCGTGCTCAGCCGGACGACCCGTCCACCTCGGCAGGCCGGACGACCTCGGCCCGGCCGGCCGGTGGGCGGTCCACGGAAGGAGATGCCGTCGTGGCATCGCATCGCAAACCCCGCACCCCGGTGCGTGTCTCGTCGCAGGCCGTCGGCTTCACCACGGTGGCGCTCGCCACCGCGACGCTGCTCTCCACGCAGAGCGCGACGGCCGCCCCCTCGGCGCCCAGGCCGAGCATCGAGGACGTACGGAAGAAGGTCGACGACCTCTACCGCCAGGCGGGCTCCGCGACGCAGGAGTACAACCGCGCGAAGGACGCCGCGGCCGAGCAGCAGGGCAAGGTGGACGCCCTGCTGGAGGAGGCGGCCAGGCGGGCGGACAAGGTCAACGAGGCCCGTCGCGCGCTGGGGAGCTACGCGGCGGCCCAGTACCGCAGCGGCGGGCTGGCGTCCACGATGACGTTCTTCCTGGCTGACGACCCGCAGTCGTACTTCGACCAGGACCATCTGATGGAGCGGCGCACCGGCCGGCAGGAGAAGGCGGTCGCCGACTTCCGCACCGAGCAGCTGGCCGCCGCCGAGAAGCGCACCGAGGCCACCGAGAACCTGCAGGCGCTCACCGAGTCGCAGGCGGATCTGCGCACCAGCAAGCAGACCGTGCAGAACAAGCTGTCCGAGGCGCGCACGCTGCTGTCGGAGCTGACCGCCGAGGAGAAGGCGCGCCTGGCGGAGCTGGAGCGGAAGAAGGAAGCCGAGGCGAAGAAGAAGGCGGAGAAGCTCGCCGCCGAGCAGGCCGCCGCGGCGAAGGAGGCGGCCGAGAAGGAGGCCGCCGACAAGGCCGTCGCGGGCTCGGACTCGGCGGCCTCCGGCAGCACCGGCACCGGCACCGCCACCGGCTCGACCACGTCCGCGTCCACCAAGGGCGCGCAGGCGCTGGCGTTCGCCGAGTCCCAGATCGGCAAGCCGTACGTGTGGGGAGCCACCGGCCCCGCGTCGTACGACTGCTCCGGCCTGACCCAGGCGGCCTGGCGGGAGGCGGGCGTCGACCTGCCGCGTACCACCTGGGACCAGGTCGACGTGGGGACGAGGGTCGCGACGGCGGACCTCCGGCCGGGGGACCTGATCTTCTTCTACGACGACATCAGCCACGTGGGCATCTACAAGGGCGACGGGATGATGGTCCACGCGCCGAAGCCGGGTGCGTACGTCCGCGAGGAGTCGATCTACTACATGCCCATCTACGGCAGCGTCCGGCCGGGCTGAGGCGTGAGGTCGACGGGCGGGCGCACCCCGGAACGCCCGCCCGGCCCGGTCAGGTCCAGAGCGTGGCGATGAAGATGTTGGCGACGGTCAGGCCGCCCACCCCCGCGAAGGCGCCCTTGGACACCTTCTCCTCGTCGCGCTTGAGATAGATGAGGGCCAGGATCACGACGAGGATCAGCAGCTTGATGCCGATCTTGACGTTGTTGACCGGGTTGTCGTCGGCCTGGTGGAAGCCGACGAGGGCGATCCCGGTGACGAGCATGGTGAGCGCGCCGTGCAGCATCGCGGGGACGAACCGGGCGGTGCCGGCACCCATCGCCTTCATCTGCGTCAGGAAGCCGCCCAGCAGGGAGGCGATGCCGATGATGTGCAGGGCGACGAAGACATGGATGAGTACAGACATGTCCGCAGCCTAACGATGGCTGCACCACCCCTCTCCGGTCAGGTGGGGCTTACCCCTACCGCTGCGCCCTGGCGCCCTTTTCCCGAAGCTGCCCGAAAGTGACCGGATACCTCCCTGTAGTCCTGATCGCACTCCGAAGGCGAAACGTCACGGGAGGTCAATTTCGATCATGGCGCCTTCTCGGTCCGCCCCGGGGCTAGCGTCCCTCCCAGGTGATCGGCCCGCCTTGCCGCCCCTGACGGGTGGCACCGGTCACCTGGCCGAACGATCCCGGTGGTGCCCGCCCTCCCCCATGAGGCGCGCGCCGCCGGGGTCCGCCGGGCCCGCCGGTATGCCGGGCGGGCAGCCGACAGGAAGGATGCAGCCCTCGTGGCCGCGCACCGGAAAGCAGCTCACCGCAAGCCCAAGCAGCGCCTGTTCACCGGCTCTGCTGCCCGCTCCGCCGCCGCCCTGGCACTCGCCGGGGCGGCCACCGCGACCGCCGCGACCGGTTCCGCCCAGGCGGAGCCCCCGCTCACCGCGGCCCAGGTCAAGTCCAAGGTGGACCAGCTCTACCAGGACGCCGAGGTCGCCACCGAGCAGTACAACGGGGCCAAGGAGAAGGCCGCCGACGCCGCCCGCTCCGTGGAAGCGCTGCGCGACGAGGCCGCCCGCCGCACCGGCCTCCTCAACGACTCCCGGCACGCCCTGGGTTCTCTCGCCACCGCCCAGTACCGCTCGGGCGGACTGGACCCCGCGCTCCAGTTGCTGCTCACCTCCGACCCCGACGAGTACCTGGAGCGCGCCTCGTACGTGGCGAAGGCGGGCGACATCCAGGCCGGGACCATCAGCGGCATCAAGCGCCAGATCACCGGGATCGACCAGGTCCGGGCCCGCGCCGAGGACGAGTCGGCGGTGCTCGCCACCCGCGAGGCGGAACTCGCACGGCACAAGAAGAAGATCACCACCAGCCTCACCGACGCCCGGCGGCTGCTGCACACCCTCACCGCCGCCGAACGCGCCCGCTACGAGGCCGAGCACGGCACCGGCGGTACGAGCGGCACCGACAGCACGACCGGCACGTCCGGCACCAGCGCCCCCTCAGGTACCGCCGCCGCCCCGGACTCCCGCGCCGCCGAGGCGGTCGCCTTCGCGTACGGGGCGATCGGCAAGCCGTACGTCTGGGGGGCGACCGGCCCGTCCGCGTACGACTGCTCCGGCCTCACCCAGGCCGCCTGGCGGGCGGCGGGCGTCTCGCTGCCGCGCACCACCTACACCCAGATCAACGCCGGCCGGCGGGTCTCCCGCTCCCAGCTCGCCCCCGGTGACCTTGTGTTCTTCTACTCCGGGATCAGCCATGTCGGCCTGTACGTCGGCGACGGCAAGATGATCCACGCACCGCACCCGGGCGCGCCGATCCGGATCGCCCCGATCGACGAGATGCCGTTCGCGGGGGCGACCCGGGTGGCGTGACGAACCATCGGGCCGCCGGCCACGACGGCCGCGACCGTGACGGGCCCGGCGGGCATGACGGCCGTCAGACCAGGCGGCGCGCCGTCGCCCAGCGGGTCAGCTCGTGGCGGTTGGAGAGCTGGAGCTTGCGGAGCACCGCGGAGACGTGCGACTCCACCGTCTTCACCGAGATGAAGAGCTGCTTGGCGATCTCCTTGTACGCGTATCCCCGGGCGATCAGCCGCAGCACCTCGCGCTCGCGCTGGGTGAGCCGGTCCAGGTCCTCGTCGACGGGCGGGGCGTCGGTGGAGGCGAAGGCATCGAGCACGAAGCCGGCCAGGCGGGGCGAGAAGACGGCGTCGCCCTCCTGGACCCGGAAGACGGAGTTGACGAGGTCGTCGCCGGTGATCGTCTTGGTGACGTAGCCGCGGGCGCCGCCCCGGATGACCCCGATGACGTCCTCGGCCGCGTCGGAGACGGAGAGCGCGAGGAAGCGGACCGGATTCTCGGCGGCCGACATCAGCGGCGCGCAGCGGCGCAGTACCTCGACGCCGCCGCCGCCGGGGAGGTGGACGTCGAGGAGAACGACCTCGGGGCGGGTCGCCGTGATGACGGTGACGGCCTGGTCGACGTCGGCGGCCTCGCCGACGACCTCGACCCCGGTCTCCTCGGTGCGGCCGATCTCGGCCTGGACGCCGGTGCGGAACATCCGGTGGTCGTCCACGAGGACCACCCGTACCCGGCGCTCCGGTTCCTGGGTCGTCGCCTCGGTGTTCTCGGTCATTCGCCCGCCCTCTCCATCTCCAGCTCGACTTCCGTGCCGCCGCCGGGCACCGACCGGAGCCGGGCCGTACCGCCGTTGCGCCGCATCCGGCCGACGATCGATTCTCGTACGCCCATGCGGTCCTCGGGGACCGAATCCAGGTCGAACCCGGGCCCCCGGTCGCGTACGGAGATGAAGACCGTCCGGCCCTCGACCTCCGCGTAGACCTGGACCGCGCCGCCCTCGCCACCGTACTTGGCGGCGTTCACCATCGCCTCGCGCGCGGCCTGGAGCTGGGCGGTGAGCTTCTCGTCCAGGGGGCAGTCGCCGACCACGACGACCTCCAGAGGGACGCCGTGCTTGTCCTCGACCTCGGCGGCGGCGCGCTTCACGGCCTCGGCGAGGGTGGCCGGCTCGTCGCCTGCGTCCTTGCCGGTGCCGCCGGGGTCGTACAGCCAGTTCCGCAGTTCTCGTTCCTGGGCGCGAGCCAGCCTGCGGACCTCTCCGGCGTCCTCGGCGTTGCGCTGGATCAGGGTGAGGGTGTGCAGCACCGAGTCGTGGACGTGGGCCGCGACCTCGGCGCGCTCCTGGGCGCGGATGCGCATCAGGCGTTCCTCGGAGAGGTCCTGGGTCATGCGTACGAGGTAGGGGCCGGCGAGCAGCGCGATGCCGGTGAGCACCGCGATGGCTGCGGTGAGGACGTTCCCGAGCTGGGCGGCCGAGCCGCGCACCACCAGGAAGGCGGCGAGCCCGAGGCCGACGAGCGCGACCCCGGCGAGGCCGCGCGCCAGGTGCAGCATGCTCCGGCGGCGGCCCACCTCCATCCACTGGGCGCGGCGGGCGTTGTCGGCCTGCCGCCAGACCAGCACGGAGCCGGCTCCGATGAGGAGGATGGGCCAGATGTAGCGGTCGGCGCCGCTGCCCATGTTCACGTTGGCGAGGAAGACGAGGGCGCCGACGAAGAGCCCGACGAGCGCGAAGACCTGCCCCCGGTCGGGCTTGCGGAGCCGGCGGCTGCCGTCCGGAGCCGTGATGAACAGGGAGCGCGAGGCCTCGACGCCGCCGACGCCGAGGGGCACCACGATCCAGAACACCGCGTAGAGCACCGCGCCGAGGCCGTCCGCCAGGAAGAGGCCGAGGAAGACGAGCCGCACCCAGGCGACCGGCAGCCCGAGGTGTCCGGCGAGGCCGCGCGCGACGCCGCCCAGCATGCGCCCCTCGGCGCTGCGGTACAGCTTGCGCGCCGGTGGCTCCTCCGGATCGGTGGCCGGGGCACCGGCGGCTCGGGTCGTGGCGGTTGGCATGGTCCGATCGTCACACGTCGGGGTGGGCCGGGACATCAGGGACGGCCCCTACTCCCATATCAGGGAACGACCAGGGTCGCCGCGGGTCCCGCGGGGGCCTCCGGGCCGTCACCATGGAGCCATGACCGCTTCCCCGTCCGCCGCGCCCCCCGGCGAGGCGCCCCCCGGCGCACCGAAGAGCGCACCGAAACCGCAGCTGAGGCGGAGTCCCCGGCAGAAGGTGGTGGCGGGGGTGTGCGGCGGCCTCGGCCGGTACTTCGACGTGGACCCGGTCATCTTCCGGGTGGTCCTCGGGGTGCTCGCCGTCGCGGGCGGCACCGGGCTGATCCTCTACGGCTTCGCGTGGCTGCTGCTCCCGGTGGAGGGCGAGGAGGAGAACGAGTTCCGCGGGCTGCTCTCCGGCCGGGTGGAGGGGCCGCCGCTGGTGGCGCTGCTCTTCGCGCTGGTGGGCTGCGGGCTTTTCCTCTCGATGATCAACAACGGCGGGGTCCTCGCGTTCGCCGCGATGCTGGTGCTGGCGGTCGCCGGGTTCGCGGTGTGGACGCGGCACGGCAGGCCCGCCGCCCCGGACGAGGATCAGGACCGGGACGGCCGGGACGACCGGGCCGCCGGGGACTCCGTACCGTCCGCGCCCCGTACCGCCCCGGCGCCGGCGCCCTCCGGACGGGGCTCGGTGCCGCCGGAGGTCCAGGCGCCCCCGGCGCCGGCCGGGCCGTCGTGGTGGCGGGACCCGATCGTCAAGGACGGCACGACGGGGCCGGTGGGCGCGGGCTACCTGTGGGGCCCGGCGGACGCGGTGCCGGGCGCGGCGGACGGCGCGTCCGGTCCGGGCAAGGCACGCGGCGGGCACCACGGGGCACCGCACCACGGCACAGGGCACCACGGGGTGCGCGCGGGGTCCGTACCGCCGGTCGCCACCGACCCGCGGGAGAAGACGCACGGGCCGCACTCGATCGGGGGCCTGGTGCGGTTCCTGGCGATCGTCGCCGGGGTGGCCGCCGCCTGGCCCGGCTGGGGCAGGCACCCGCTCGGCGAGAGCCTCCAGATCGGGGCGGTCGCGGCGCTCGCCGTCCTCGGGGTGGGGATGCTGGTCGCCTCGTTCTTCGGCCGGACCGGTTTCGGCACCCTGGTCTTCGCGCTGATCGTCACGGGGGTGCTCGCGGCGTCGACCGTACTGCCGAGGGACATCGGGACGACGTGGGCGCGGACCGAATGGCGTCCCGTCACCACCGCCGAGCTGCGGCCGTCCTACGACATCGGGGCCGGTACCGCGCGGCTCGACCTGTCCGGGCTGCCGGTCCCGCTGGGGACCTCCCTCTCCACCCGGGTGGAGGCGGGGGCCGGGCGCGTGGTGGTGGTCGTCCCGCAGGACGCGACGGTCCGGGTACGGGCGGAGGTGGGGCTCGGGGACGTGACCCTGCCCGGCGACCCGGCCGGCCAGGACGTCGACATCGCCCCGGACCGGAAGACCACCCGCACGCTCGCGCCCCCGAAGGGCGCGGACCCGGCCGGCACGATCGAGCTGCGCCTGGAAGTCGGTCTCGGACAGGTGGAGGTCACCCGTGCTGCTTCATGAGTTCCGGCCGGGCCGCGCGCTGGCCGGCCTGACCCTGCTGGCCCTGTCGGCCGGGTACGCGGCCGACTGGGCCGGTGCCTGGGAGGCGCCCTGGGTGTTCTTCGCCGCGGTGCTCGGTGGGGGTCTGTTCCTCGCCGCGGTGGCCGCCTGGGTCGCCTACAGGCTCCGGCGGCGGCGCGGCGGCAGGAGCGTGCCCAGCGAGAAGGGCCCCGATCCGGCGAGCAGCAGCGGCAGCCAGGCCATGAGGTAGACGAGGTCGTTGCCGTAGTAGTACGGGGTCGCCTGCCAGCTCACGGTGAGCCAGAGGCTCAGCGAGATCAGCGCACCGCCGAGCGCGGCGAGCCGGCCCCAGAGCCCGAACAGGGTGCCGATGCCGACGGCGAGCTCGCCGAGCGCGATGGCGTACCCGAAGCCGACCGGGCTGTGCAGTGCCAGGTCGACGAGCCAGGGGGCACCGGCGGAGTCGCGGACCCCGCGCATCTGGTCGCCGATCGAACCGGCCCCGCTCGACGACAGGAAGGCGCTGTCCGTCAGCTTGTCGAGCCCGGCGTAGATGAAGGTGACGCCGAGGAAGACCCGCAGCGGCAGCAGCGCGTAGGTGCGCGCCTGCTCCCTCAGCCCCTTCGGTTCGCCGGGAACGCGTCCGTAACCGTTGCTTCCGTGGCCCTGCATGAACTGCCCCACCTCTCCGTTGCCCCGTCAACAGACCATACGTAAGAACACACGTACGTGGGGGAAGGGGGCGGCTTCCGGCGCACGGGGGCGTGCGCATCGGCACACACGCGACGGACCGGACACCTGCGTCGAGTCCGTGCCACGAACCCGTCCGTCGCCGTACGCGATACGGGTGGCGGAACACCGGACTTCTCGCCGAGGATGCCCGCATGACGGATGCCCAGCACCCCCCGGAGCGCTCCCGGAACGCCGCGGAGGACGCGGCTGCCCTGGTGGACTCGGCTTACGCGGAAGACACGGGCTCACCCGAGGACGCGGACCACTCGGACGGCACGGACCGGCCGCCCCGACGCCGCACGCTCCTCGTCCTCCTCGTGGTGACCGCCGTACTCCTGGTCCCGCTGGTCCTCGGGTTCTGGTACACCGCAGAGGAGGCGATCCGGAACAAGAGCATCAGCGACTGGCAGGGCAACCACGAGACGAAGCTCCGGCTGCAACGCGACGCGCTGGTGCTCGTCGGGGTGCCGGTCCTCTGCGCCGCGTGCGGGTGGATCGTCGCCTCGCTCCGGGACCGCCCCGCCGCCGTGCCCGTCGCGCGCGCCCTGCTGACCGGTGCGGTCCTGCTCTGGCTGGTCCTCGGCGCTTACCTCTACACGACGTTCATGGCGGCGCCCGAGTTCTGAGCGCGGCACCCGGGGTGTCGGTCCGCCCCCGGGTGTCAGTCCGTCACGTCGATCCGGCAGCTGTTGGTCTCCACCCCGGCCGCCGTGACCACCTGGACGTCGACCGAGCCGGGTTCGACCTCCACCGGGACGGGCACGGTGAGGACCGTGTCGGTCGGATTGGCGAAGCCTCCGGGGACCGGGATCAGCGGGACGTGGACGTGGACCGTCCCTATCCGTACGACGAGCCGGGCCAGCCCGGCCGGGCCGCCCGCGCCGGGCGGTACGAATCCGGCGCCCCGGATCTCGATGTCGTCGCCCGTACGGATCGGAGCGTCCAGGTCGCCGGCCTCCCGGGCCCGGACGACCGACAGGACCACCGGCCGGCCGCCCTCCGCGTACTTCCCCGCGAAGTAGGTCGCCGCCGAGACCGCCACCAGCAGCGCGAGCCCCCACGGCAGGTCCGGGAGCTGCTCGGGGCGGCGGGCGAGGCGGACCGCCGCGAAGAGCACCGCGACGCCGTTCACCAGCACGTACTGCACGTCCGTGAAGCTGCCGCGGCCGGAGTCGTCGGTCAGCAGGTCGGCGGCGCGCGGCCGGTCGGCCCGGATCTTCTGCAGCCGCTGCGCCAGTACGCGTACGGAGACGACCCGGCGGACGACGACGGCGACGGCGCAGACCAGCGCGAGCACCGTGAGCACCCCCGCCGAACGCATCAGGTCCAGCCCCTCGATGAGCGCGTCGCGCTCGCTGTGGTCGGAGGCCCCCGCGAGCTGGAGGGAGAGCACCAGGACGGCGAAGACGGCGAGCAGCACCCAGGCGGCGGCGACGGCCCGCGAGGTGGAGAGCCGGTTGTCCTCGCCGATGAGCGGGGCGAGCAGGCCTCCGCGTGCCCGGTGGTACGAGGCGGCGGCGGCCAGCAGCGCGGCGGTGACCAGTCCGGCGATCAGCCCGGCGGTACGGGCGGTGGACCAGCCCGGGCCGATCGCGGTGGCGGTCTCGCCGAGGACGAGGGCGACGAGTGCGACCGCGATGACGGCGAGGGTGCGCAGCCGTACGTCGTGGAGCCAGGCGTCACCGGCTTCCCGGCTGCGGTCGGAGACGGCCCGGGCGGCGCCGGTCAGCTCGTCGGAGACCCACTGCCGGGAGGCCGAGGGCGACTGCGCCACCCCGGGGGGCAGCCCCTTCCCGGCGGCGAACTCGTCCCGTTTGGCGAGGAAGGCGGCGACCGCGCGCCGGTGTCCTTCGCGTGCTCCGTGCGGGCAGTCGCCGCACGTACAGCCCCCGCCGTGCGCCCTGCTTGCCCTCGCCTCGTCCAACGCCACGACCCGTGCCGCCCTTTCCCGCCCCGGTACAGCCAACTCACTTACGTTTTTTGTGAATTGTGCCGTACCGGACGCCTTCGGGCCGCATCGGGGCGGGCCCGGCACCCCGGTTTCGCGCACCTGTGCCCCCGTAGGGGCGGCGAAGGGGCCCGGACGCGGCGATGCCGCCGCTCCCACGGGGGAAGCGGCGGCATCGTCAGGGGGTCGTGGGGAGGATTACTCCCACTCGATGGTCCCCGGCGGCTTGCTCGTCACGTCGAGGACGACGCGGTTGACGTCGGCGACCTCGTTGGTGATGCGGGTGGAGATCTTCGCCAGCGTCTCGTACGGCAGGCGCGACCAGTCGGCCGTCATGGCGTCCTCGGAGGACACCGGGCGCAGCACGATCGGGTGGCCGTAGGTGCGGCCGTCGCCCTGGACGCCGACCGAGCGGACGTCGGCGAGGAGGACCACCGGGCACTGCCAGATCTCGCGGTCGAGACCGGCGGCCGTCAGCTCCTCGCGGGCGATGGCGTCTGCCTCGCGGAGCAGGTCGAGGCGCTCCTTGGTGACGTCACCGACGATGCGGATGCCCAGGCCGGGGCCGGGGAACGGCTGGCGCTGGACGATCTCCTCGGGCAGGCCGAGCTCCTGGCCGACCATCCGGACCTCGTCCTTGAACAGCTGGCGCAGCGGCTCGATGAGCTCGAACTCGATGTCGTCGGGGAGGCCGCCGACGTTGTGGTGCGACTTGATGTTGGCGGTGCCGGTACCGCCGCCGGACTCGACGACGTCCGGGTAGAGGGTGCCCTGCACGAGGAAGGCGACCTGCTCGCCGTCGGCGGCACCCTCGGCGATGATCTCGGCCTGGGCCTGCTCGAAGACGCGGATGAACTCGCGGCCGATGATCTTCCGCTTCTGCTCCGGGTCGGAGACCCCGGCGAGCGCGTCGAGGAAGCGCTTCTCGGCGTCGACGACCTTCAGCTGGACGCCGGTGGCGGCCACGAAGTCCTTCTCGACCTGCTCGGTCTCGCCCTTGCGCATCAGGCCGTGGTCGACGTACACGCAGGTCAGCTGGGAACCGATGGCCTTCTGCACGAGGGCCGCGGCGACCGCGGAGTCCACGCCGCCGGAGAGGCCGCAGATGGCGCGCTTGGTGCCGACCTGCTCGCGGATGAGCGCGACCTGCTCCTCGACCACGTTGGTGGTCGTCCAGGTCGGCTCGATGCCCGCGCCGCGGTAGAGGAAGTGCTCCAGGATCTGCTGCCCGTGGGTCGAGTGCATGACCTCGGGGTGGTACTGGACGCCGTAGAGGCGCTTCTCGTCGTTCTCGAAGGCGGCGACCGGGACGACGTCGGTGGACGCGGTCACGGTGAAGCCCTCGGGGGCGGCGGAGCAGGCGTCGCCGTGCGACATCCAGACGGCCTGGTCGTCGGGGGTGCCCTCGAAGAGGGTGGAGCCCGACTTGGTGACCTTGAGCGGGGTACGGCCGTACTCGCGGGCCCCGTTGTCGTCGACGGTGCCGCCGAGCGTGGTCGCCATCAGCTGGAAGCCGTAGCACATGCCGAAGACCGGAACCCCGGCCTCGAACAGCGAGCGGTCGAGCGAGGGCGCCCCTTCCGCGTACACCGAGGACGGGCCGCCGGACAGGATGATCGCGCGGGGGTTCTTCGCCAGCATCTCGGCCACCGGCATGGTGGACGGGACGATCTCGCTGTAGACCCGGGCCTCACGGACGCGACGGGCGATGAGCTGGGCGTACTGCGCGCCGAAGTCGACGACGAGAACCACGTCGGTGGTCATGTCGGGGGCGGCGGGGGGTGCTGCTGGCACGAGGCGGCCTTCCGGCGGTGAGGGGTGTCGGTCCTTCAATGTTACCGGCCGCGGCGAAGCGGCCTCCCGCGTCCCGTTCCCGCCGCCGTCCCACCATCCGGACCCCCCGTTGGGTACCGGGCGGGGGCGGGTCCATACTGGCTGCCATGCGTCAGTACACGATCTCCGTCTTTACCTATGGCATCCGGCCCGCCGGGTGTCATGGTCGTGCTGCTTGAGCAACTGACGAGCGACCTTCCAGACGCCCCGGGCCGACAGGCCCGGGGCGTCTTGGCGTTCGGGGGCCGTCGGGCCGGGGCCCGTACCCCGATCGGGAGTCCGACCATGAGCATCATCACCACCCCCGCCACCACGTCTGCCGCGAAGCCCTCGAAGACCGCGACCGAGGCGACCGGTGCGCACACCGAGGAGGCCGCCGCGCTGATCGGCGGCGCCCGGGAGCGGATCGACGCGCTGGACGACCGGATCATCGGCCTCGTCCAGGAGCGGATGGCGGTGTCGGCGGTCATCCAGGAGGCGAGGATCACCTCCGGGGGCCGCCGGGTGAACCTCGCCCGTGAGATGGAGGTGCTCAGCCACTTCCGGGACGCGCTCGGGAAGCCCGGCACCCCGCTCGCGATGACGCTGCTGGAGCTCTGCCGCGGCCAGGTGTGAACCCGGCGCACCCCGGTGTACGGGCGGAGTGCGGTGAGTACGGGCGGCGTGCCCCTGCGCGCAGGGCTGTACGGCCGCACCCCCGTTCGGTCCCGGTCTCACCCGTACGGAGCGTGACCGGTCCGGAGCGGCCTTCGTTGTTCGGGGTGTCCGCACCGGCCAGGGGCGGCATCGGCAGGAAGAAGCGCGTGGCTCCGCTCGGACGTGTGACGTATCTCAGGTGCGTCGTGGGACCGCGTCCCGGCGTATGTGACCGGTCGGCAGGGGACAGCAGCCCGGTCACCCGTGTGGGGGCCGGCTCCGGGGACGCCCGGGGCCGGCCCCCACTGGTCTGTCCCGGGCCGTGTTTCGCGTAGGGCTGGCCCTCAGGCCTTCGGCGCCGGCTTCGGCGGTACGGCCGGGATGCCCAGGAACGGCAGCTTCAGCGCGCCGAACGCCTCCTCCGGCACAGCCGGGGCAGCCGGCTTCACCGGTGTCAGCCGCTGGTACGCCTCGCCCTGCGCCGGTCGCGGGTCGGGCTCGCCCTTGTTGGGCCAGAACGACATGGCGCGTTCGGCCTGCGCGGTGATCGTGAGCGACGGGTTGACGCCCAGGTTGGCGGAGACCGCCGAGCCGTCGACGACCGAGATGCCGGGGTGGCCGTGGAGCCGGTGGTACGGGTCGATGACGCCCTCGGCCGCGCTCGCCCCGATGGGGCAGCCGCCGAGGAAGTGCGCGGTGAGCGGGGTGCCCATCAGCTCGCCGATGTTGGAACCGGCGAAGCCGTTGATCTCCTCGGCGAGCAGCGTGGCGCTCCGCGTCGCCTCGGCGATCTGCGTCGGGTTGGGTGCCCCGTGGCCCTGCCGGGCGGTGAGCAGGCCCTTTCCGATGCCGCTCGGCTTGCGGTAGGCGGTCAGCGAGTTGTCGAGCGACTGCATGACGAGCCCGATGATGGTCCGCTCGGACCACTTCCGGTTGGAGAGCGAGCGGGCCGCGATGGTGGGGTGCCTGACCACGCCGGCGAGCCAGGCGCGCACCCGCCGCTTCGCGTACGGCACCTGGAGGATGGTGAGGCCACCCATGGCGTTGGAGCCCTTGCCGTAGCGGACCGGTTCGATGTGGGTGCTGGCGTCCGGGTGGATCGACGAGGTGATGGCGACGCCCTTGGTGAAGTCGGGCTTCGCGCCGTGCTTGCGGCGGTAGCGGCGGTCGCTGGTCTGCGCGCCGACCAGCCCCTCGGAGTTGGTACGGGTGAGCTCGCCGAGCCGGTCCGAGAGCCGGGGCAGCCGCCCCTCGTCCTTCATCCGGTGCAGCAGGGTCTGGGTGCCGTACGTGCCCGCCGCGACGATCACGTGGCGGGCCCGGAGCGTGCGGGGCGCGGCCTTGCGGCGGCGGTCGGTGGGCACGGTCTCGACCCGGTGGCCGCCGGCCGGGTCCTCGGTGACGGCGAGCACGGTGGTCATGGGGTGGATGACGGCGCCGGCCTTCTCGGCGAGGTGGAGGTAGTTCTCGGTGAGGGTGTTCTTCGCCCCGTGGCGGCAGCCGGTCATGCACTCGCCGCACTCGGTGCAGGCCTTGCGGGCGGGCCCCGCGCCGCCGAAGTACGGGTCGGCGACCGTGCCGCCGGGCTCCGCCTTCGCCGTGCCGTCGGCGTCCCTGCCGTCGCCGAAGAACACCCCGACCGGTGCCAGGTGGAAGGTGTCGCCGACGCCCATCGCCTCGGCGGTCGCCTTCAGGTGCACGTCGGAAGGGGTCGTCGTCGGGTTGAGCCGGACCCCGAGCATCCGGGTGGCCTGGTCGTAGTAGGGCCGCAGCTCGTCCTGCCAGTCGGTGATGGCGGCCCACTGGCGGTCCTCGAAGAACGCGGCGGGCGGGACGTACAGCGTGTTCGCGTAGTTCAGCGAGCCGCCGCCGACCCCGGCTCCGGCCAGCACCATGACCTTGCCGAGGAGGTGCACCCGCTGGATGCCGTAGAGGCCGAGGGCGGGGGCCCAGAGGTAGTTCTTCAGGTCCCAGGAGTTCTTGGGCAGCGTCCCCGGGGTGAAGCGGCGGCCCGCCTCCAGCACGCCGACCCGGTACCCCTTCTCCGTCAGCCGGAGCGCGGAGACGGCGCCGCCGAACCCCGAGCCGACGACGAGGACGTCGTAGTCGAAGGCGGTCTCGGAGGCAGTGCCGGAGCCGGTCTCGGAGGCGGTGCCACCGCTGGCGGCCTGGTTGCGGGCAGGGCTGTCCTCGGGCATGGCTCTCCTCGTCGCGAACCTCGGTGGAACCTTCTGATCTGTACGTACGAACGTCAGCGGTCACGGACCGGCCCGTGCCGGATGGATCAGCGCAGCCGGAACGCCTTCATCGCCTTGAGGCTGCGGCTCATGAACTCCGCGTACTTCTCGTCGTCCATCCCGAAGGCCGGGGCGAGCGGGATCAGCCGCTGCTGGGCGACGGTCTGCGCCTCGGTGTACTTGAGGATGCCCTCGGAGCCGTGCCGGCGGCCGAGCCCGGAGTCCTTCATGCCGCCCATCGGGGACTGCACGCTGCCGTAGGCGGGGGCGTACCCCTCGTTGATGTTGACGGTGCCGGTGCGCAGCCGGGCGGCGACCCGGTGGCCGCGCCGGGCGTCCTTGGTCCAGACACTGGCGTTGAGGCCGTACGGGGTGGCGTTGGCGAGGGCGATCGCCTCGTCCTCGTCGGTGAAGCGGTAGACCGAGACGACCGGTCCGAAGGTCTCCTGGGCGCAGACCTCCATGGGCGCCTCGACGCCTTCGAGGATGGTCGGCTCGTAGAAGAGCGGGCCGATGTCGGGGCGCGCCTTCCCGCCCGCGACGAGGGTGGCGCCCTTCGCGACCGCCTCGTCGACGTGCCGGACGACGGCCTCCAGCTGGCGTTCCCCGGCGAGCGAGCCCATGTCGGCGCCGTACGCGAGGGAGCCGCCGAGCCGCATCGCCTTGGTGCGGGCGGCGAAGCGGGCCACGAAGTCGTCGGCGACGGACGCGTGGACGTAGAGCCGCTCGATGGAGATGCAGAGCTGGCCGGCCGAGGAGAAGCAGGCGCGGACGGCTCCGGCGGCGGCCTTCTCCACGTCGGCGTCGGCGAGCACCAGCATGGCGTTCTTGCCGCCGAGCTCCAGCGAGACGCCGACGAGCCGGGCAGCCGCGCCCTGGGCGACCTCGCGGCCGGTGCGGGTGGAGCCGGTGAAGGAGACGTAGTCCGCGCGCTGGACGACCTCGGGGCCGACGACCGGGCCCTCGCCGAGCACGACCTGGAAGACCTCGGCGGGCAGTCCGGCCTCGATCAGCAGGTCGCGGGCCCAGAGCGCGGTCAGCGCGGTCTCGGTGTCGGGCTTCATCACGACGGCGTTGCCGGAGACGAAGGCGGGCAGCGCGTCGCCGACGGAGAGTTCCAGCGGGTAGTTCCACGGGGCGATCTGGCCGACGACCCCGCGCGGCTGGCGCAGCTCGGTGACCTTGGTGAGGGTCGGTACGACTCCGGTGTGCCGCTTCGGGCGCAGGTACGCGGGGGCCTTGCGCCCGTAGTGGCGGGAGGCGACGGCGACCGCCTGCACCTCCTCGTGGGCGTGCAGCCGGGCCTTGCCGGTCTCCAGCTGGATGAGGTCGAGGACCTCGGCCTGGCGCTGGAGGACGAGGTCGTGGAAGCGGAGCAGCACGGCGGCCCGGGTGCGTACGGGGGTGGCGGCCCAGGCGGGCTGGGCGGCGCGGGCCCGTTCGAAGGCGGTGGCCACGTCCTCGGGGGTGGACTCCGGCAGGTCGGCCAGCTTCTCGCCGGTGAGGGGGGTGTGGTTGGCGGTACGCCCGGAGCCGACGACCCCGCGGACCAGCCGGGCCACGAGGTCGGGGGTGACCACGTCGGCCGCCGTACGCACACCGGCGGGGGCCGCCGCCACCGGGTTGGTGCCCGGGGCGGCCGTCGCCGCCCGCGCGTCGGGGGCGTGCGGATCCGGTGCCTGCGGGTCCGCCGCCTCGGGGTCCGATGCCTGGGGGGCCGCTGCCGTCGAGTCCGCTGCCTGCGAGTCCGTCATGAGGGCGAGAGTAAGTCCACCGGGCGACTTTGGGTACCCGTGGGTAACACCCTTTTCACACTCCCCACACTCAGCCAGTGATCACTGGCTGAATAACCGCTGATCAGGGCGGTTCCCGGTGCGGCAGAGGGAATGCGGGGCGGCTGCCCGCCCTGGGCACCGCCCCCCGTACCGCCGCCGGCTCACTCCGTCCGGGCGGGCGGGCGCCAGCTCCTGAGCATCGTGTCGAACAGCTCCCGGGTGTCCTCCCAGTCGTCCACCGGGGCGGTCAGATAGAGCGCGTACTCCGGCCCACCGGTGCCGGCGAAGTACATCTGGTCGATCCCGCGCCGCTCCCCCGGATGGTCCTGGGTCTCCGTCCAGGTGAACTCCCAGAGCGAGCCGGAGTGGTCGCGGAAGGTGTTCTCGTCCAGCGAGATGCGCGAGTAGCCCGGGAGCCGGTCCCTGAGGGTCTCCTCCATGGACTGCATGTGGGCGTAGGCGGTGTCGAAGTCGGGCGCGTCGTCGACGCTGATGCGGAGGCGGTGACCGCCCTCGTCCGGGGTGTAGTCGATCTGGGTGCCCTCCGTCCGGCGTTCCCATCCCTCCGGTACGGCGAGGCTGAAGCCGGCCGGGTCCTCCACCCGTTTCCAGCCGGCCGGTATCGAGGAGTCGGCCGAGCCCGCGGTCGGCGGGGCGGCGGCGTCGGAGGGTCCGGTGGTGGCGCCGGTGTCCGAGGTGCCGCCGGCGGCGCCCGCCGAGGGCTCCGCGGTGGCGGTGGGCCGCTGCGCGGTGGCCGTGGGCGAGGGGCGCCCGTTCCCGTCGTCCGAACCGCTGCCCGCGTAGTGCATCGCGCCCAGTCCGGCCCCGGTGCCGAGCACCGCCGCGACCACCACGGCCACCACGGTGTTGCGCCGCCGCGACCCGGATTTCGTCCGGGGGGCCGTGGGGGTCGCTGCGGTGGTGTGGCCGGGCGGGGTTCCGTACGGGAACCCGACCGGCGGCGTGGGGGCGCCGTACCCGGGCGCCGGGGTGGCGGCCTGCCCCGTCTGGGTGCCGTACCCCGGCGCGGGGGAGCCCTGCCCGGCCTGGGTGCCGTACCCGGGCGTCGCGGAATCCGGTCCGGCCGCCGGGGCCGCCGCCCGGGCGACGGTGGGTCCGGTCGCCCCTGCCCGGTTCACCGGTACCTCCTGCCCGTACGGCGGGGCCGGCTCGCTCCGGGTCTCGCCCGCGTAGTGGCGCGTGTCCACGTACACCTGCGCGGTGCGCGGTTCGCGGCCGGTCAGCACGGACCGCAGCATCCGCTCGGTCTCGGCCGTCGAGGGACGGCCGGCCGGGTCCTTGCACAGCAGGGCGGCGATCACCGGGCCGAGGGTGCCGGCCCCCGGAGGTATCGACGGTTCGTCCGTGACGACCGCCTGCATGGTCGCGATGGGCGAGGAACGCCGGAACGGCGACCGGCCGTCGATCGCCGCGTAGAGCGTGGCGCCGAGCGACCAGAGGTCGGACGCCGGGCCGGGGTCGTGGCCCTGCACCCGCTCGGGCGCCAGGTAGTCGATGGAGCCGATGAGTTCACCGGTCCGGGTGATCGTCGAGTCGCCCTCGATGGCGGCGATGCCGAAGTCGGTGAGGAGGATCTGCCCGTCGCGGGCGAGCAGGACGTTGCCCGGCTTGACGTCCCGGTGCAGCACCCCCGCCGCGTGCGCGGCGCGCAGCGCGCTGAGGACGCCGAGCCCGATGCGGGCCGCCTCGTGCGGGGTGACCTCGCCGTTCTCCTTGGCGGAGTCGGCGAGCGACGGCCCGTCGACGTACTGCATGACGATCCACGGGCGGTCGTCGTGGTCGAGCACGTCGTGGACCGTGACGACGCCGGGGTGGCTGATCCGGGCTGCGGCCCGCGCCTCCTTGCGGGTACGGGCGTGCAGCACGACCCGGTCGGCCTCGGCGACGTAGAGGCCTGCGGTCAGTTCCTTGACGGCGACCGTGCGGTGGAGCACCTCGTCCTCTGCCCGCCACACCTTGCCCATGCCGCCCCGGCCCAGCACGTCCACCAGCCGGTACCGGCCCGCGAGTACCAGTCCGGGCGCCGTTCCGGCGGCCCTGTCGGTGCGCCTGCCGCTGTTCGATGAGTGATCCACGTGTCGTCCCCGCCCCGTTGCTCGGGTGCCAGATTACGGAGGGGCTCGGAGACGGGGAACCTCGCACCGCCCATGAGACCGCACTGTGATGACCCCGGACGGCGACGTACCCGAACATTCCGGACCGTCAGGACGTCACCCGGTACGAAGAGATGACCTGCTGGTAGATGCTGGTGACCTGGTCGCGCTCGTTGACCGGGCCGATGACCTGGATGATGTGGTAGCGGCCGTCGACGACCATCGCGAGGTTGCGTACGTACACCTCACGGCCGTTGACGTCCTGCCAGGTGTACTGCCCCTCGGCCATGGCCTGCCGGCCGACGTCGACCCGGCGGAGCCCGGTCGCGGTGGACCAGGAGGAGTCGCGGAACGGCTGCAACTCGGGTTCCTTGTCGCGCTGGTAGGCCAGCGGATCGGCCCCGTTGGCCTGCACGGTGTCCCGGCCCGGCACGATCAGCAGGCTGAACCCGTCGCTGCCGTAACGGATCTGGCGGTCCGCGTTGGCGGGGCTGCGCTGCCAGTCCTTCAGCACGCCCACCTCGAACCCCTCCGGGTCCTTGCGGAGCGTGTACCCGGGCGGAAGCGCCACGGCGGACCCGCTCGTCTGCGGGTCCTGGGTCCCGGGCGCCGACGAGGCCTTGCCGGAGGCGGACGGGGAGGGCTTCTCGGCGGGCGGCTCGGAGCCTGCGGGTGCGGCGGAGTCGGTGGCCGCCGGAGTGGCGGCCGAGCCCGTGCGCGTACCGGCGTCGTCCTTCGGCATGAACAGCAGGGCGTAGACCACCGCACCGGCCAGCGCCAGCAGGACGAGCAGCAGAAGCAGCCGGCCGAGGCGGCGCGGCGGCCGGTTGCCGTTCTCCCGCAGCACCTTGGGCTCGCGCGGGCCGCGCGGCGGCCTGCGCTCCTGCGCGGTCCGGGGCTCGTACGCGGGCTCCTGGTACTCCCGCTCGTCGGCCTCCGGGTAGGAGCGCAGCCCCAGGGCCTCCAGCCCTGCTGCCTCCTGGCCGTCCCGGCCGCTCTGGCCGGCGGCCGTGCCCTGGCGGTGCCGGCCCTGCGAGGCGGAGCGGAACCGGCGGCGCCTGCGGACGAGTTCGCCCTTGCGGCGGACGATGGGCAGCTTGGCGGCGTCGTCGGCGGGGAGCGGTACGACGTCCGAACCCGCCTCCGGCTCCGGGGCGGACCGGATCAGGGAGCGCAGCCAGCCGCGCAGCTCCTCGAAGTCGGGCCGCTCGGCGGGGTCCTGGCGCAGCAGGGACTCCACGACGGGCCGCAGCGGACCGCACTCCTCCGCGAAGGCGGGCGGCTCCCCGCACACCATCTGGACGAGCTCGGCGGCGTTCTCCTCCGGGTAGGGGGCGTGCCCCTGGACCGCGCGGTAGAGCAGCGCACCCAGCGCCCAGAGGTCGGTGGCGGGGCCGATGGGCGGGGCGAGCTGCCAGTTCTCGTGGACCGGCCCGGCCTGTTCGGGCGCCCACCGCTCGGTGACGGCACCGACGACGGCGATACGGGCCTGTCGGGCGCGTTCGGCGGCGAGCGGGGTGGCGGGCCCCCGGTAGACGGGTCCCTGGTCGCCCGCGGCCACGACGGCGTCCCAGCTGCCGGCGGGCACCCGTTCGACGGCCGCGCCCGAACGGGCGGCGGGCAGCGTCTCCCGGCGGGAGTCGGCCCGCAGGGCGTCGGCGCCGGAGCCCCCGGCGGGCACGGGACGGCCGGAGTGGCCGTCCTCCCAGGAACCGGCGAGGTGGACGCGGCGGCCGGGAGCGGCCGGGCCCGGGTCGTCCGGGTCGTCGTCCTCCTCGTCGTCCTCCTCGTCGTAGAGGTCGGGGTAGAGATCGGCGGAGGAACGGCCCCAGCCGCTGGGCAGCGGCGGCAGCGCCCCGGCCGCGGGGCGCGGCGGCGGCAGCAGCCCCGGCCCGTCGGCAGTCCCGGCGCGCTGCTGCTCCTCGGCGCGGCGCTGTTCGTCCGCGAGGCGCTGCTCTTCCCGGCGCTGTTCGTCCGACCGCTGCTGCTCCTCGGTCCTGCGCTGCTCCTCGGCCCTGTGCTGCTCCTCCGCGAGGCGCTGCTCCTCCGCGCGCTGCTGCTCCTCGGTGACGCGGGCCGAGGCGGCGAGGGCACCCGCACGGTAGGCGGCTATCGCTCCGGCCCGGGCGGCCCGCAGCTGGGCGGCGGTCGCCGCGCCGGGGTCGGCGGGCGGCAGGTCCGCGCCCGGGGGCGCCTCCTGGGCCGGCGGCCGGTGCTGCGGGACGGGAGGGAGGGCCGGGGCCGCGGGAGCGGCCGGGAGCGGCACCGCGGCGGAGTCCCGGTCGGCGTGGCCGGTGTACGCCTCCCGGTCGGCGTACCGCTCCCGGTCGGCGTACGGGTCGCGGGGCTCGCCCCACGGGGTGTGCGGGGCGGGGGCGGGGGGCAGGGCAGGCAGCTCGGGGGTGTACCCCGCGCGCTGCTCGTCGTAGCCGTCACCGTGGCCGCCGTCGGGTCCGTCCCCGTGCTCGTACGCGTGTTCCTGCGCATGCTCCTGCGCCTGGTCGCTCGCGGGCTCGTGGCGCCGGGGCGGGGCGTCGGGTTCGTCCAGGTCGGGGCGGGGCACGGTGACGTACCCGCAGAGAGCCTCCTCGGCGGCGCCCGCCGCGAGGCCGGTCAGCATGACCCGGCCGTCGTCGCAGACGAGCACCGTCCGCACGGTGATGTTGCGGTGGGTCCAGCCGTGCGCGTGCAGCACCCGCAGCGCGGTGAGCACGTCGGAGCCGATCTCGGCGGCGCGGTAGGGGTTGAGGGGGCGTTCGGCCAGGAGTGCGGCGAGCGGGCGGGCGGGAACCAGTTCGCTGACGATCCAGAGTGAGCCCGCCTCGGCGAACACGTCGAAGACCTGGTCGAGGCGCGGGTGGTCCGGAACCTGGGCGGCGGCCTGCGCGGCCTCTATCGCCCGGCGTACCGCCGGGTCCGAGGAGCGGCGGACGGCCCGGCCGGTGGTCCGGCGCACCGGTGACGGCCGGCCGTCGCCGTCGAGCACCTCGGCGTCGACCACCTCGGGCAGCGGAACCTGCCGGACCAGGACCTCCTGGCCGCTGTAGGTGTCGAAGGCGCGCGTCTCGACCAGTTCGTAGGCGTCGGACGGCGGCAGCGGAAGGCGGTAGCGGTCGGCAAGCACCCGACCCGCATAGTCGTCCACGACGCCTCCCCAGAGCGCACGGTCCCCCGGTCACGAGATCCGGACGATCCGTCACGTCACGGACTTTGCCGTACATATGACGCGCCATCACGGCTGCGAACGGTTCTCGACCTCTTACGATACGTGGCGGGACGCGGCGGCGTGTCCGGGTCGCGCCAACCCGGGCGGACCGGACCGCCGGGAGCGGTGGGGCGACCGCCCCGGAGGGCGGTCGCCCGGTCACCGTCAGCCCTGCGCCGGTCCTTCGCCGGCCGTCCAGCCGGTCGTCACGTCAGTCCTTCTCAGTCCTTCGGCGCGAAGGTGGCGAACGCCGTCTCCCGCAGGGTGCGGCACTCGTCCTCGTTCCACTGGGCGGCCGGGCAGCTCACCATGATCGAGTAGCCGTGTGTCGGGTCGGCCCGGAAGCCCCGGTTGAGGACGTGCACCCGCTCGCCGTTCTGGTTCCGCTCGAACTCCCAGTCCGCGACGGTCGGGTAGCCGTTGTACTCGACCTTCCTGATGCCGATGTGCTTGTAGCCGTTGCTCGCGGCGCTCACTCCCGCGACCGCCGCCGACCAGGCCGCGGCGGCGTCCTTGCCGGGCGAGCTGTTGTAGTCGACCTGGACGCGCGGGAAGCTGCCCTTCGACGCGTTGTAGATGCCGCCCGAGCTGGACCCCGCGATGGCGGTGAGCCGGTAGGCGGCGGGCATCGCCATGGTGAAGTGGAAACGGCTGTCGGTGACCGTCTTGTACCCGGCCGGGAGCGCGCCGTCGTCCTTGCCGCCCTTGCCGTCCTTGTCGTCCTTGTCGTCGTTGCCCTTGCCGGACGAGGAGGCCGAGGGAGTGCCGGAGCCGGACGGGGTGCCGGCCGTGGACGGAGCCGCGGAGTCGCCGGACTTGCCCTGCCCCTCCGTACGGTCGTCGCCCTTGCCGGAGGCGTCGGCCCCACCGGTGGACCCGGCCGAGGTGCCCTGGGTGGCCGCGCCCTTGCCGTCCTGGTCGTCCCCGCCGCCGAGGCTGAGCGCGAGCACGGTGCCGATGACGGCGAGCACCACGACCCCCGCGATGACCGCGAGGGTCCGGCGCGGCACCACATCGGTGAGCGAGGCGCGGGTGGACGGGCCGGGGGTGCGCGGCGGAACTCCGCCGGAGGCCGAGGCCGTGGCAGTGCCCGGGGCGCCGGCCTGTGCGGCCTTTGCGGCCTTTCCGGTGGAAACGGCGGGTCGGGCGGCGGTGGAACCGCCCGCGGCAGGACCGCCAGCGGGCGTGCCCGTCGGGGTCGCGGCGGAGGCGCTCGAAGCACCGGCCGCACCGGCCGCTCCCGCTGCCCCGGCCGCCGCGGCCTTCGAGTTCCGTACGGAGCGCAGGGCACCGCGCAGCCGGTCCCGGGTTCCCTCGCCGGTCCCGGAGGAGACGGGCGTCCGTGCGTCGGCGGGCCCGCTCCTGCCGTCCGAGGGGGCCGGGCCCACCCCGGTGGGTACGGCCATCACCTGGGTGGCGTCCGCGGGCGGCTTCTCCGGGGCGTTGACGATCGCGGTGAGCAGGGCGCGCGCACCGGCGTCGTCGAGTCGCTGCTCGGGGTCGCGGGTGAGGAGGCCGTAGATGACGTCCTTCAGCGGGCCCGCGTTCTTCGGCGGGTCCAGCGGTTCGGTCATCACGGCCGTCAGCGTGGCGATGGCCGAGCCCTTGTCGTACGGCGGGCTGCCTTCCACGCTCGCGTAGAGCAGACCGCCGAGCGACCAGAGGTCGGCGGGCGGTCCGGGCTTGTGGCCTCGGGCGCGCTCCGGCGAGATGTACGAGGGGGCGCCGACCAGCATGCCGGTGGAGGTCACCGACGGGTCACCCTCGACCTGGGCGATGCCGAAGTCGGTGAGGACCACCCTGCCTTCCTGCGATATCAGCACGTTGGACGGCTTCACGTCCCGGTGCAGGATGCCCTCGCGGTGCGCGGAGCGCAGCACGTCGAGGACGGCGAGGCCGACCTCGGCCGCCCGTCGGGGCGTCAGCGTGCCGTCCTCACGGATCACTTCGGCGAGGGACTTGCCCTCGACGAGCTCCATGACGATCCACGGCCGGTCGTCCTCGTCGACCACGTCGAACACGGTGACGGCGCTGGTGTTGCGGATGCGCGCGATCGCCTTGGCCTCGCGCAGGGTGCGCGTGATCAGCCGGCGCTTCTCCTCGTCGTCGATGGCCGTGGGGAACCGGAGTTCCTTCACCGCCACCGTACGGCCCAGGGTCTCGTCCTCGGCGCGCCAGACGGTACCCATACCGCCCCGGCCGAGCACCTTCCCGAGCCGGTACCGTCCCGCGAGAAGACGTCCCTCGGTGTCCCGTTGGGGCCCGTTTGCCTGCTCCGCCTCCGACATGCGTCCCCTCTGCGATCAACCCGCCCTGGCAGAGCGTTCATTGTCCCTCACCCCGGGACCGGTTCTGGTGCCGGGTCCGCGCTCGGCCCCGGCGGGGCCGGGGAGAGGGCTTACGGGGCGTGAGGCACGGCTCCTCCGCCCCGGTGCCGGGCACCCCCACCGTGTACGAGCGGGTGCCCCTTCCTCGCCCTCCCATGCCCGGCCGCCGGAGTCGCGCGACACGCCGTCAGATCGGCACGATGTCCGGTGCGCCGAGCCGGGCCGCGTCGGCCGTGAGGTCGTCGGGCTGGCGCTGCGACTCCCGCTCGGCCTGGACCCGCTTCTCGTAGTGCTCCACCTCGCGGTCGACCCGGTCCGCGTCCCAGTCCAGTACGGGGGCCATCAGCTCCGCGCATACGCGGGCGCTGAGGGTGCCCCTGTCGAAGGTCTCGATGGAGATGCGGGTCCGCCGGGTGAGGACGTCGTCGAGGTGGCGGGCGCCCTCGTGCGAGGCGGCGTAGACGATCTCGGCGGCGAGGTAGTCGTCGGCGGCGGGCAGCGGCTCGCCCAGTGCGGGGTTCTCGGCGATCAGTGCGAGGAGTTCCTCGGCGAGGGAGCCGTACCGGTTGAGCAGGTGCTCCACCCGGACGACGTGCAGTCCGGTGGCGGCGGCGATCCGGGCGCGGGCGTTCCACAGGGCGCGGTACCCCTCGGCGCCGAGCAGCGGCACGTCCTCCGTGACGCACTCGGCGACCCGCTGGTCGAGCCCGTGCACCGCCTCGTCCACGGCGTCCTTCGCCATCACCCGGTAGGTCGTGTACTTGCCGCCCGCGACCACGACGAGGCCGGGCACCGGGTGCGCCACCGTGTGCTCGCGGGAGAGCTTGCTGGTCGCGTCCGACTCGCCGGCCAGCAGCGGGCGCAGCCCGGCGTAGACGCCTTCGACGTCGTCCCTGGTCAGCGGGGTGGCGAGCACGGTGTTGACGTGTTCGAGGAGATAGTCGATGTCGGCGCTGGAGGCGGCCGGATGGGCCTTGTCGAGGCTCCAGTCGGTGTCGGTGGTGCCGACGATCCAGTGGCGCCCCCACGGGATGACGAAGAGGACGGACTTCTCGGTGCGCAGGATCAGCCCGGTCGAGGAGTGGATGCGGTCCTTGGGTACGACGAGGTGGATGCCCTTGGAGGCGCGGACGTGGAACTGTCCGCGTTCGGCGATCAGCGCCTGGGTGTCGTCGGTCCACACGCCGGTCGCGTTCACCACCTGTCTGGCCCTGACCTCGTACCGGCCGCCGGTCTCGACGTCCTCGACCAGGGCGCCGACGACGCGTTCGCCCTCCCGGAGGAATCCGGAGACCCGCGCGCGGTTCGCCGCGTACGCGCCGTAGCTCACGGCGGTGCGCACCAGGGTGGCGACGAAGCGGGCGTCGTCCATCTGGGCGTCGTAGTACTGGAGGGCCCCGACCAGGGCGTCCTTGCGGAGCGCGGGGGCCACGCGCAGGGCGCGGCGGCGGGAGAGGTGGCGGTGGACCGGGAGGCCCCGGCCGTGTCCGGAGGAGAGGGACATCGCGTCGTAGAGCGCGACGCCGGAGCCCGCGTACAGCCGCTCCCAGCCCTTGTGCTGCAAGGGGTAGAGGAACGGCACCGGCTTGACCAGGTGGGGGGCGAGGCGTTCCAGCAGCAGGCCGCGCTCCTTGAGCGCCTCGCGGACCAGGGCGAAGTCGAGCATCTCCAGATAGCGCAGGCCTCCGTGGATGAGCTTGCTGGACCGGCTGGAGGTGCCGGAGGCCCAGTCGCGCGCCTCGACGAGTCCGGTGGAGAGCCCTCTGGTGGCGGCGTCCAGCGCCGTCCCCGCGCCGACCACGCCCGCGCCGACGACCAGTACGTCCAGTTCGCGCTCGGCCATCGCGGCGAGCGCCTCGGCGCGCTCGGCGGGTCCCAGTGTCGATGTCCTCAACTCTGCCTCCCGGTGGATCGGGGTGGGCGGGCTACCGGGCGATCTGTCCGGGTTCCGTACGGCCGGAGCGGCCGTGCCCACGTTCCCGATTCTGTCCGCGCAACGCGACTTCAGCCACCGCCTGTGGACAACGCTCCCGATCGCCACAGATGACAGCGATCATTCCGTGCGACATAAATGCGACATACAGGTCATATTTACGCCTAGTCTGACATCGCGCGGTCCACAGCAGTTGCGCTTTCGGTCCTCATGGTCCTATGGGAAGGACGGCCCTCGCATGCCCGCAGACCTCGCGGTCATCGGCCTCGGTCACCTCGGCCTGCCCCTCGCCCAGGCAGCGGTCGCCGCCGGTATCGACACCATCGGTTACGACACCGATCCGCGTCCGTACGCGGATCTCGGCGCGGGGCGCACCCCGGTCGAAGGCTCGCTCACCGCGTCCGAGGTCCGCAGGATGCTCTCCCGGGGTTTCCGCCCCACCACCAACGCCACCGAACTCGGCCGGGTGCGCACCGCGGTGATCTGCTCCCCCACCCCCCTCGGGCCCGACCGCACCGTCGACCTCACCGCCCTCGGCGACGCCGCGCGCGCACTGGCCGCCCGGCTCCGCCCGCACACCACCGTGCTGCTGGAATCGCCCGTACCCCCCGGCACCACCGAGAACTTCCTGCGCGGGCTGCTCGAAGAGGGGTCCGGGCTGCGCGCGGGCCGCGACTTCCACCTGGCCTGCTCCCCCGGCCGTCTGGACCCCGGCAACCGCACCCACACCTACGCCAACACCCCCAAGGTCATCGGCGGCCTCACCCCCGCCTGCACCGAGTCCGCCGCCGCGTTCTACGGCCGGCTCACGGACAAGGTGGTGCGCGCCAGGGGCCCGCGCGAGGCCGAGATGACCAAGGTACTGGAGACCAACTTCCGGCACGTGAACATCGCCCTCGTCAACGAGATGGCGGTGCTCTGCCACGAGCTCGGCGTGGACCTCTGGGACGTCATCCGGTGCGCGGAGACCAAGCCCTTCGGCTTCCAGGCGTTCCGCCCCGGCCCCGGCGTCGGCGGCCACGGCGTCGCCCTGGACCCGGGCAGCGCCCCGTACGCCGGGCACGCGCCCGGCCCGCCGCTGCGTCTGGTCTCGATGGCGCAGGAGATCAACGACCGCATGCCGAGCTATGTGATCCGGCGCAGCGCCACCCTGCTGAACGAGCACGGCAAGTCGGTGCGCGGTGCCCGCATCCTCCTCCTCGGCGTCACCTACAAGCCGGACAGCGCCGACCAGGAGGCGGCCCCGGCCCGTGAGATCGCGAGCCGGCTGATGGACCTGGGAGCCCAGATCGGCTACCACGACCCGCACGTCCTGGACTGGCGCGTCCGCGACGTTCCGGTCCCCCGCGCCGACTCGCTGTACGAGGCGGCGGCCGCCGCCGATCTGACGCTCCTCCTCCAGCACCACCGCACGTACGACCTCCAGGGCCTCGCGGTGAAGGCGCAGCTGCTGCTCGACACCCGGGGGGCCACCCCGGCGGGGGCCGCGCACCGGCTGTGACCGGGGGCCGGAACCGTGCGGAGAGCGGGGCGGTCCCCGGTCCGGGAATCCCGGTGGGCGCTGTCACAGGCGGCTGCTAGCCTGCGGCGTCACCTTCGCACTGCCGTGCGTATCCGTCGCACCGTCGTGCGCATTCGTCCCAGGGGGGATTTCCACCATGAGCCAGCCCGTGCCGCCGCCCAGCCGGCCCCAGCAGCCCGAGGACGGCCGGCCCGTCGCCGGCAACCCGTACGCGGCCGAGGCGCCCGGGGCGCCGGCTCCGGCCGCACCGCCCGTGGCGCCCCCGGCCGGAGCGCCCGTCGCCCCGCCCGCCGGAGCACCCGTGCCCCAGGCCGGTCCGCCGGTCGGAGCCCCGGTCGCCCCCGCGCCGGGCGCGCCCACCGGCAACCCCTTCGCGGGCGCGCAGCCCGGTCAGCCGGGGCCGCCCGCACCCGGCACCCCCTGGCCCGCGCAGCCGGGCCAGCCGGGCCAGTTCCCCGGGGTTCCGTTCGCGCCGGTCACCGGCCCGGTCCGCAACAACCTGGCCCTCGGGCTGCTCGCGTCGCTCGGCGCCGCCGCCGTGATCGGGGCGATCTACGGCGCGATCATCGGGGCCAGCGAGCGCGAGTTCGGTTACGCGGCGGTGGTCGTCGGCCTCGTCACCGGCTGGGCCGCCGGCAAGGCCGGCGGCCGCAACCCCGTGCTGCCGTTCGCCGCCGCCCTGTTCTCCCTGGGCTCGGTCTACTTCGGTCAGCTGCTCGGCGAGGCGATCATCGCCTCCAAGCACCTCCCGGTCTCCGTCTCGGAGATGTTCTTCGAGCACTTCGGTGTGCTCCAGGAGGCGTGGAAGGCCGACTCCGACTTCCTCAGCGTCGTCTTCTTCGCGATCGCCGCGTTCGCGTCGTTCTCCGCCGCCAAGAAGATCTCCGACTGACCTGCGCCGGCCTCCGGGCCTACGGAGAAGGGCCCCGACCACACCTGGTGGTCCGGGCCTACGGAGAAGGGCCCCGGCCCGGTCTTCGCCTCCGACCTGGTGCGCCACCACGGCGAGGCCATCGCCGCCGTCGCCGCCGACC